>JAJDOF010000153.1 GCA_022340305.1 Gammaproteobacteria bacterium | reverse complement strand
GATGAAAGATGGCGTCATCGCCGACTTCACCTATACCGAAAAAATGCTGCAGCATTTTATTCGTAAAGTGCACGAGAACCAGTTCATGCGGCCAAGTCCGCGCGTACTGATCTGTGTTCCCTGCGGCGCCACCCAGGTGGAACGTCGCGCGATTCGTGAATCGGCGCTGGGTGCCGGGGCGCGCAAGGTTTACCTGATTGAGGAACCGATGGCAGCCGCCATCGGCGCCGGTATGCCGGTCGATGAGGCACAGGGTTCGATGGTGCTCGATATCGGCGGCGGTACCTCCGAAGTTGCGGTTATGTCGCTGAACGGTATTGTCTACTCGGCATCGGTGCGTATCGGTGGCGACCGCTTCGACGACGCCATTATCAACTATGTACGCCGTAACTACGGTATCTTGATTGGTGAGGCTACCGCGGAACGCATCAAGGTGGAAATCGCGGCCGCTTACCCCGGCAAGGATTTGCTCGAAATCGAAGTCAAGGGTCGTAATTTGTCCGAGGGTGTACCGCGCAGCTTCACGCTGAACAGCAATGAAATTCTCGAAGCGCTGCAAGACCCACTCTATGGAATTATCTCGGCGGTCAAGAACGCGCTCGAGCAGACACCCCCGGAACTCGGATCCGATATCGCCGAGCGCGGCATCGTACTGACCGGCGGCGGTGCGCTGCTGCGCGATCTGGATCGTCTGATTATGGAAGAGACCGGCTTACCGGTGATCATTGCAGAGGACCCCCTGACCTGTGTTGCCCGCGGCGGCGGCAGGGTGCTCGAAATGATCGACCAACATGGGCTGGATTTTCTGGCGGTAGAATAGCCGACATCGGCCACCGCTTAAATTATGAAACTATTCCAGGCTCGTGGCGCTACGTTACAGGCGCTATTTCTGGTTGTACTCTGTATCGTGACCATGGTGGTCGATCATCGTTTCCACCACCTTGAAATAGTCCGCTCCAATATCTCGCTGGTAATCTCACCGCTGCGCTACCTGGTCAGCCTGCCGGCCACTGGCGGCCACTGGCTCGGCGACTGGTTCACCTCGCATTCCGAATTGCTCGAGGAAAACGAGACCTTCAAGGCCGAAAGTCGTATCCTCAGCGCGCGTTTGCAAAAGCTAGAAATCCTCGCCGAAGAAAATGCCCGCCTGCGCAACCTGCTCGGCTCGTCACGCAAGATTGCCGACGACGTCATCGTTGCCGAGCTGTTATCCGTCGATCAAAATCCATACCGTCAACTCATCGAGATCAATAAGGGCAGCAGCGCCGGTGTCGAAATCGGTCACGCGGTTATCGATGACTTCGGCGTGATGGGCCAGGTGATCCACGTTAATCCACAGTCGGCGACCATCATCCTGATCTCCGATCCGGAGCACGCGATTCCAGTGCAGTTCGTGCGCAGCGGCACGCGTTCGGTCGCATTCGGGCGCGGTTCCACGCGTCAGCTCGAGCTGCGTTACCTGCCCGCAACCGCCGATATTATGGTCGATGACGAGTTGGTTACCTCCGGGCTCGGTGGTCGTTTCCCACCGAATTACCCGGTCGCACGGGTAACCTCGATCAGTGAAGATCGCATTCGCGGTTTCGTCTCGGTGATCGCCGAACCCAAGGCGCGTCTCGATTCCAGCCGCGAAGTCCTTGTCATCAAACCCAGACTATGAAATGCCACAGCTGAAATATCTGGTAATCCATTTAAGTTTAGTGGCGGCGCTGATCCTGATGATTCTGCCGCTGCCCGACTGGGCACAGATGTATCGACCCAACTGGATTGCCCTGGTGTTGATCTACTGGAGCATGGCATTGCCGCAGCGGGTCGGTCTATGGTTTGCCTTTTTTTGCGGCATTGTGCTCGATACCTCGCTCGGCACTCTGCTAGGCCAGCATACGCTCGCGCTGGTGATCGTCGTCTATTTCAATCTCAACTTTTACCAGCGAATTCGCGTACTTGCGCTGACTCAGCAGGCTGTTTACGTGTTCGCGCTATTGTTGATCAACCAGATTATTGTCGCCTGGGTGGAAGGTACTCTGGGCAGACCGACCCCGTTACTGGCCTACTTCGGTGCCCCGCTGGTGGGGATGTTGATCTGGCCCTGGGTGTTCGTGATTCTGCGCGATATTCGGCGCAAAGCCCTGTTAAGGTAGCGACCATGAGAAATGACTATCTTTATATCGACAACGACGAAGCCCTGGCGCAGTTCTGTGCCGCGCTAAGCCAGGCCCGTTACTGTGCGATCGATACCGAATTTATTCGGGAAAGCACCTATTATGCGGAACTGGCATTAATCCAGATTGGTAGCGGTGAGCATTTCGCCTGTATCGATCCGCTGGCGATTAATGATTTTACGCCGTTTGCTGAATTGCTGGCGAAACCCGATCTGCTCAAACTGTTCCATTCCTGTTCGCAGGACCTGGAGATTCTTTATCAGAAATTCGGCTCGGTGCCGACGCCGGTGTTCGACACCCAGCTCGCTGCGGCGGTGCTCGGCTACAATCACCAGATATCCTACGCTGATCTGGTGCAGCAAGTGTGCGATGTGCAGCTGGAGAAAAAGCACACCCGTGCCAACTGGATGCGCCGTCCCCTGAGCCAGGATGAGCTCGACTATGCGATGGACGACGTGCGTTATCTGTTGACGGTATATGAGCATTTGAGTAAACAGTTGCAGACGAACCGTCGTGGCAGCTGGATGGAGAAGGACTTACGTGCGCTGACCGACCCCGCAAAATACGAGGTGGACCTGTCGCAAGTCTGGAAGCGGCTGAAGGGTGTACAGAAATTGAAAGGCGAAAAACTGCTGATCGCCGCGCACCTGTGCCGCTGGCGCGAGGAACTTGCGCAGCGGCAGAATAGGCCGCGACGCTGGATCGCCAAGGACGATACGCTAATCGAAATCGCGCGCCAGAAACCTGCCAGCGAAGCCGACCTGTCGAGTATCCCGGAGTTGCAGGAAAAGACGATTCGCCGCCATGGCGCCGAGCTCCTCGCGATTGTTGCCCGTGCAACAAATACGGACGCTTCCGAGTGGCCCCAGCACGACAAGATTAACAGTCTCGATAAGCAACAACTAGCCCTGGGTGACTGCCTCATGGCACTGTGCCGGGTAATCGCCGAGGAAAACGAAATTGCCCTGGCGACATTGGTGGTACGTAAGGATATTGACAACTTGATTCTGAATAGCAAGAGCAGTCGCCTGACCCAGGGATGGCGCTTTACCATGGCCGGTGAAAAGCTGCTCGAGTTCATCCACGGTCAGACCGCAATCAGCGTCGCTGACGACAAGCTGCAGCTCGAGCCCCGCTAATCGGTTTTAATCGGGGACAGACCACGTTTTCCGCCTGTCGACTTCGATCTGCATAACTTTTCCGCAGAAAACGTGGTCTGTCCCCGATTAACGTATTTAGGACTGACGCATAAAACCAGCTTTTACATGGAATTTCCCGGAGCCTCTTGTAATATAGTCGGCCTGATTTTCTTATGGTTCGATAGATCCTATGACCCCGCAACAGATTCAACAGTTAATCGCGACCCATATGCCCGAGGCAACGGTCGAAGTGAGTGGTGGTGAAGGTAAGTTCGTCGCCAACGTAACCAGCGAGGTATTCGATGGCCTGACACCGATAAAACGCCACAAGCTGGTTTATGCCTGCGTCAACGATGAGATTGCCTCCGGTGAGTTGCATGCTCTCACGATTGTCGCCAGGACACCTGGCGAACTCAGCTAGACACCAATAGGTCGTCATTGGTTTGTGTTGAGTGGAGGTCAAGCATTATCGAGATCCCTCAGACTCCCGTGTTGATTTGCCCGTTTTCGCTGTTGAAGGACCCCGGCAGCTATGGCTTTTCGGTCGAGATGAACGGTGAGCAGGTCGAGGGTTTCGTGGTGCGCAGCGATGGCCAGTGCTTCGCCTACCGCAACAGTTGTCCGCATACGGGGGCGCCACTGGATTGGGTCGAGCACCAGTTTCTCGATGTGGAAGGTGCGCTGATTCAGTGTGCGGTGCACGATGCGCGCTTTCTGATCGAAACCGGTCAGTGTGTATTTGGTCCCTGCCCCGGTGCAAGTCTCGAAGCGTTGCCGATTCGAGTTCAGGATGACAATATTTACCTGCTTAACGAGGCGTAAAGGTCGTACTCGTCAGCGCCGTTGACCTGAACCTGGCAAAAGTCTCCCTGGTTCAGCACACTGTCGGTTGCAATGTGCACCAGCCCGTCAATTTCAGGGGCATCGGCATAGCTGCGCCCCAGATATCCGCTGTCCTGGCGACTTTCGACCAGAACGGACATTTGCTGGCCGATCCTGCGCTGCAGTTTTTGTGTGCTGATTTCCTGCTGTTTCAGCATAAACCGGTGGTAGCGCTCCTGTTTGACTGTTTCCGGCACCGGGTTTGGTAATTGGTTAGCGGCGGCGCCGTCGACCGCGGAATAGGTAAAACAACCCACCCGATCGAGTTGTGCGGCGTCGAGAAAGTCCAGCAGTTCCTCGAAATCGGCTTCGGTCTCACCGGGAAAACCGACGATGAAGGTACTGCGAATGACGAGTTCGGGGCAGACCTCGCGCCATCCGGTGATTCGTTCGAGCACTCGTTCCTGGTTCGCGGGCCGCTTCATTGCTTTCAAGATGCGGCGGCTGGCGTGCTGGAACGGAATATCCAGGTAAGGCAACAGCGCACCGTCGGCCATGAGCGGAATGACCTCGTCTACGTGTGGGTAGGGATAGACATAGTGCAGGCGCACCCAAACCCCCAGCTGCGTCAACGCGCGGCACAGGTCCAGGAAACGGGTGCGCAGCGGTTGGCCCCGCCAGAAATGAGTCGCGTACCTGCAATCCACGCCGTAAGCGCTGGTGTCCTGGGAAATCACCAGGATTTCACGGATGCCGGCATCGACGAGGATTTGTGCCTCTTCCATGACCGCATCGATCGGGCGGCTGACCAGATCCCCGCGCATGGACGGGATAATGCAGAAGCTACAACGATGGTTGCAGCCCTCGGATATTTTGAGGTAGGCATAGTGACGCGGGGTCAGGCGTACGCCTTGTTTGGGGACCAGGTCGAGAAACGGATCGTGCGGCGCGGGCAAATGCTGATGCACCGCCTGCATAACCTCGTCGCGCGCCTGTGGCCCGGTGACGGCCAGCAGCGACGGGAAACGCGCACGAATCACCTCGGCACGGGCACCGAGGCAACCAGTGACAATGACCTGGCCATTTTGTTGCATGGCTTCGTCAATGCTTTCCAGTGACTCTTCGACAGCGCTGTCGATAAAGCCACAGGTATTGACGATAACCATGTCGGCAAGCTCGAAATCAGCTTCGATGGCGTAACCCTCGGCACGTAGCTGGGTTATCACCTGCTCGGAGTCAACGGTTGCCTTGGGGCAGCCGAGACTGACAAATCCAATTCTGGGAGCGGCGCGCGACATTATTGCGTGGCCTGATGCAAAGGATCCGGATTACAGGCGAAGGATAAACTATACTGAATAACTGGGCCGAGGTGCTTCAATTCGATAATGCCCCGTAAAAAGACGCAGCATTATCGTTGAAAATGTGAGCCAGCGCAAAAAGCAAAGCGCTACACAACTGGATGATGCGCCAGATCCATGATTTAATCTTGTCTATCAGCAAATTACGGTAATGCTATGAAATTTATAAAATTGCTGTTCGTGATAATTGCCATGTCCAGCCTTGCCTCAGGCGCTCGCGCCGAGTTGCAGGACCAGGGCCTGAAATCGATCATGGACATTATCGACAAAGCCATCGGTGAACTCGGTCAGCAAACTGTCGACGGCGGTGATCCGGCGGCACTCGAAGGCGTGCTTGAGAATGCGACCAGTACGGTGGTCAACCTGTCGCGAACCCTGGGTACCCTGAGTTACTCGCGCCTGCAGTGCGGACAAGCCGAAGTGCTTTCGGAATTTACCCAGCGTGTGCAATTGATGCCCGAGGCAAGTCGCGATCCGATGCGCGATGCCTTTCAGGAAGGTTTCGACAAGAGCAAGGATGAAACGCCACTGTTGTCGGCAGATGAATGCGAAAGGCTTACCCGTTCACGTATTCGCAATGAAAGCGTCGATAAAGCCAATGTGAGCGCGGTTAAGTCAAATGAAGCGACGAAAGCCGACACGCCAGCCGTCGAGGAAGTCAAGGAAGAGGTAGCTAAAGAGGATCCCAGGTTTCGTCACTTGCGGGTCGCCGAACTTTCCGGGCAGCTTGCCTTCAAGAGCCGCTTCTGCCAGGACGAGAAAGTATTCAACCGCGACTACAACGAATATCTTGAGTCGATTCCCGAAGAATACCGCGAAGAAGCCAAATCAGCCTACTGGAAAGGTTACAAGCACGGCGAGCGGATGAACAAGAACCTTACCAAGGCGCAGTGTTAGCCTGCATTTTACGCCATCCTCCTACTGCCGCCCCCGGGATAATCAATGTCACGGTTGGTATCAGACTTGCGGCGCGAGCTAGTCGTCGAGATAACTGCTGATTAACAGGTAAAGCCCGGGTATTAACAGGGCCGCGCTCGCCAGCGGCACCAGCAGCTGACCGCTGCCGACCATGATCGGTGCGAGGCCGTCGAGGCTGACAATAATGCTCGCGCTGATCACAAAGCTACCGCCGATGACGGCACGAATGCTGCGCCGATTGCCACGCTGAATTTCCTGCTTCAACTCATCGATCTGCTGTGATCTCAATTCCACACGCAGTTCATTGTTGGCGATACGATCGAGCGCCTTGAACGCCAGTTGGGGTAGATCCGGTAAATGTTCAGCGATAAACGGCAGGTTCTTTTTCAGGCCCACGACCAGCGCGCGCATACCGAGTTGTTCCGACAGCCAACGATCCAGAAAGGGCTTTGCAGTATCCCAAAGGTCGAGCGCGGGATACAACTGTCGGCCGATTCCCTCGATGTGCAGGAGGGTCTTTTCCAGCAGCAATAACTGCGGCTGAATTTCCATGTTAAACCTGCGCGCAGTTTGAAACAGGCGTAACAGTAGTTGGCCGAAGGATATTTCAGCCAGCGGTCGCTGGAACATCGGTTCACAAACGCTGCGTATCGCGGCCTCGAATTCGTCGATGCGGGTACCGCGATCGACCCAGCCTGAATCAACATGCAACTCGGCAACTCGGCGGTAATCGCGATTGAAGAAAGCGACAAAGTTTTCCGCCAGGTAGCGCTGATCACTGGTCGACAACGAACCCATGATGCCGAAGTCGACGGCGATATATTGAGGGTCTTCGGGAGTTTCGGTAGAGACGAAAATATTCCCCGAGTGCATGTCGGCGTGAAAATAATTGTGGCGAAATACTTGCGTGAAAAAGATTTCTACGCCCTTGCGCGCCAGCGACTCGAAGTTGATGTTCTGTGCCCTCAAGCCCTCGATATCGGATATCTGGATTCCGCTGATGCGTTCCATGACCATCACCCTGGGTCGGCAGTAATCCCAGTGCACGAACGGGACATAGAGATCTGCTGAGCCATCAAAGTGGCGACGCAGTTCGCTCGCATTGGCAGCCTCGCGCATCAGGTCGAGCTCGTTCAGGATAGTGGTTTCAAATTCTCGCACCACCTGTACCGGTTTGATGCGTTTGGCTTCACTCCAGTAGCGGTCGGCCATCCTGGCGAGCATCATCATCAGCTCGATGTCCTTGCGAATCTGCTCCTCGATGCCGGGGCGCACAATCTTGACAATCACCTGCTGGCCGTCGTGCAGCACGGCACCATAAACCTGGGCGATTG
>JAJDOF010000094.1 GCA_022340305.1 Gammaproteobacteria bacterium | reverse complement strand
TAGATGGCGATATGCCCACCGGCATGCGTCGAAAACCAGTTATTGGGAAAAACCGAATCAGGTGTTTGCGTGCCTTCGTCTTCGAATATGTGCACCGTGACGCCGGCCGCTTCCAGCTGTGCGGCCGCCTCGGTCAGTTCGTGGTAGGCGTCAGTGGCCAGTTGTTGGGGACTGATGCCCACCGCTTCCTTTTGAAACACATTGTCCCGGCGGGTTTGCGGGTTCACATAAAAATGATGTGGACGGATCATCACCACCGCGGAAGGGCAGTGTGCACTGCGCATTTTCCGCGCCGGTGCGTTCATGCAGCGATCGACACGCTGGCGTTACGCTGCACCATACCGTACAAATCACGGGGCTCATCCGGGTCGGCGATCAGGTCGAGATCTTCGCACAGGTCGCTCATGCCGGGCTTGCCCAGCTGGTCGCGCACGTAACGCAGCGCCGAAAAATCCTCGATGGCGAAGCCGACGCTATCGAACAGGGTGATCTGCTCGCGCTCGGTGCGTCCCTGCTGTTCATCACGAATAAAAGTCCACAGCTCGTTTACCGGGTAATCTGCCGGCAGTTGCTGAATGTCGCCTTCGATACGCGTTTGTGGCGGGTACTCGACGAAGATCTCCGCGCGTAACAGGATTTCCCGGTCGACCTCGGTTTTTCCGGGGCAATCGCCGCCGACCGCATTGATGTGCACGCCACTGACAATCATGTCATCGGTAAGGATCGTGGCGTTGCGCTTGTCGGCGGTGACCGTGGTGATAATGTCGGCGCCGGCAACTGCAGCAGCCGCTGAATCGCAACAGGTGATTTCGAATCCACAGTCGCTGAGGTTGAGTTTACACTTGGCGGTCGCCGCCGGGTCGATGTCGTAGAGTCGCAGGCGATCGATGCCGAGCAGGGCCTTGAAGGCCAGTGCCTGGAATTCGGATTGCGCGCCATTGCCGATAATCGCCATGCAGCGGGAGTCGTCGCGCGCCAGGTATTTGGCGGCGACAGCGGAAGTGGCGGCCGTGCGCAACGCGGTCAGAATCGTCATTTCCGAGAACAGCACCGGGTAGCCGGTATAGACTTCGGAGAGCACGCCGAATGCGGTCACCGTCTGCAAGCCTTCCTTCATATTCTTGGGATGACCATTGACGTATTTGAAACCGTACAGCTTGCCGTCGCTGGTTGGCATCAACTCGATCACGCCCTTGTCAGAGTGCGAGGCGATACGCGCGGTCTTGTCGAATGACTCCCAACGGCTGAAGTCGGCTTCGATGTAGGCGGCGATGCCGGTCATCATTTTCTCGATGCCGATCCTGTGGATCAGTCTCATCATATGATCGACGCTGACGAAAGGGACAAGGTTCAGGTCTTTATGGGTGCGTAAATTCTCGGTCATGTTCAACTCCGCCACTAGGGTCACAGGGTGCAGGGCAATTGCCTCAACAGAGTAATACTACCGCTGGACAGTTTTAATCAAAATGGCAAAGTGTTATAGAAATAGACAGAAATTTGCTATTATTGATAGCTAAAAATGTGAATAATGACAAAAAATCATGAAAGTCGATGCTTCGCTTGCCAGTAAATTTGTTTATGACAGTCTCGACCGGGAATTGATCAGCCTGTTGCGTCATGACGGTCGCGCACCCCTGTCCAAGCTTGCAACCATACTCAAGGTTTCGCGCGGAACCGTACAGAACCGGCTGGATCGATTGCTGAACTCGGGCGCCATTCTCGGTTTCAGCGTGCGCGTACGCGAGGATTATGGTCTGGATACGGTGCGTGCGCTGATGATGATCGAAGTGGCAGGTCGATCGACCACGCAGATCATTCGCCAGTTGCGTGGCATTGCCGAGTTGGTGGCGCTGCATACCACCAATGGCTCCTGGGACCTGATTGCCGAGATACAGACCGGCAGTCTCGCCGAATTCGACCGTGTGCTGCGCGATGTGCGCATGATCGACGGCGTGTTGAACAGCGAGACCAGTCTCATTCTTAGCACGGTATAGAAGACGTCAACCAGCGCTTGAAAAGTCGCGAAATTGTGGGGTTACCGGAATATTCGGGTGGTGTAGAATTGGCACCGCGGTCAACTCTGCGGATACCTTGTGACGAATACAGATGGCACCAATCCCCCTGTCAGTACCGATAAGCTGCATCGCGCCTATCAGGCTAAAAATCCCGTCGAGACCGCAGCGGTCTATGACGACTGGGCGGCTGAATACGAGCAGCACATGAAGAATGTCGGTTATACCCATCCGGCCATGGTGGCAGCGATGGTGGCGCGCCACGTCGCGCCAACCGCTCGGCGCATACTCGATGCCGGGGCCGGCACCGGTGTACTGGGAGAGATATTGAGCGCCCTTGGCTATACCAACCTTTCCGGGCTGGATGCCTCCACCGGTATGTTGAAGATAGCTGCACTGAAAGAGAATTATCACGATCTAAGTCATCAGTTTCTGGGGCAGCCCCTGAGCTATGCCGATGACTGTTTCGTGCTGGTGGTGAGTTCGGGTGTATTCACCCAGGGCCATGCTCCGCTGGATGGACTCGATGAGCTGGTCCGCGTAACCCGGCGCGGTGGGCACCTCGTCTTTTCGGTGGCGCGCACTTACCTGGACGGACCTTTTGAACTAAAGCGACAGCAGTTGGAACAAGCGGGTCTTTGGCGTTTCGTCGATGCCAGCGGACGCTACAACTCGGCACCGCTGGAAGATAACCTGATCGCCCAGGTATTCGTCTTTCAGGCCACATGATCCAGAGCAGCGCGCGCATATTTTTCATCGAAATGATGGGTGTACCCGGCAGTTTCGATGCGTCGGTGTATAACCATCTCGATGACAAAGAAGATGAAGGCGCCTGGTTTGTAAAGCGCTTCGGTCACATGGAATCTGTCTCGATTGAAACCCGCAATGTCTGTATTGGCGAATCCCTGCCGGGAATTGCCGAGGTTGATGGCCTGGTGCTTGCCGGCACCTACAACTCGGTGCACGATCATACCGACTGGCAGCAGCGGGTGCGCGCATGGCTGCCGACGATGCGGGCACGGAAGATTCCAGTTCTGGGTATCTGCGGTGCCCACCAGATGATTGCACATATGGCAGGTAGCGCTGTGGATAAACTGCGTGGCGGACCCTTCGCCGGCACCTTCCCCGTGACTTTAACCACGGCTGGAGAGGCTTCACCCTTATTTCAGGGTATTGCCGACCAGGACTGCTTTCACTATGCCAACAGCGAACAGGTGATTGATGTGCCGTCCGGGGCCAGCCTGCTGGCTAGCAGCAGTCGGGTACCGGTGGCGGCGCTCGATTACGGTGATCACTGCTACACCACACAATTTCATCCTGAAGGCAGCGAGCTGACATTGGGCCCGATATGGCAGCATACGCGGCCGCAATTGATGCAGAACTATCACGCCGACGACAGGGGCGATCATCTGGTCGAGAACTTCCTGCGGCTGGTGGTTGACCAGTCGATTGATACCTCATCAGACCTGGAATTCGTCAACAGCTAATGCAGGGGCTTTATCATGACCAGTATTTATAACCAGACCATCAAGTTGTTCGGCTCGTATCCCGAGCCTGCGTTCGAGTCAAGTGAACAACAGGCGGCGGTGTGGGGGCGACAGTGGGGATGCGATAACGACGTTGGGCAGATCCGTCTGTGCCTGATGCACCGCCCGGGTGATGAGATGAACATCATCGAACCGGCGATGCGCATCGAGGAGATCGGTTCCTTTGGCGATCGGCAAAAAGGCTGGTATTTCCAGAGCGATGTCATTCCGGACTGGGACGAGTTTCGCCTCCAGCACGACAACCTTGCCGAGCTATTGCGCAGCGAGGGCGTCGAGGTGGTAATGCTGGACAGCGTCGAAGCCGACGGTATCAAGTCCATTTACACTCGTGATTCGTCGATCGCGATCAACGGTGGTGCGCTGGTGACAAGACTGGCCCGCAGTATCCGCCGTGGAGAGGAAGCGCATGTCAGCAGAACCCTGGCCAATCTCGGGATGCCGATATTGCGTACCCTGCATGGCACTGCGTTGATGGAAGGCGGAAGTTTCGCCTGGCTCAATTCGAAAACGGCGGTGATTGCACGTTCGATCTGTGTCAATGACGAGGGCTGTGACCAGGTCGAACAGGTGTTGAACGCCCAGGGGGTGGAATTGTTGCGCATCGATATGTGCGGCTACGATATTCACATCGACGGTGCGCTCACCATGATCGATGTGAATCTCGCCATTGTCGATCCCGATCTTCTTCCCTATGGATTTTTGCGCAAGCTCGATGCACTCGGTATCGCTACCGTCGAAATCGATGAACGGGACGATCCGTGGATCGTCAATTGTCTGGCGCTGGCGCCGGGACGGGTAATCATGCCGCGCGGTATGTCCTCCACAACCGAGTCGAGGCTGCAGCAGCTGAACATCGAGGTGATTGAAATTGATTACGACAAGGTTCAGCTTAATGGCGGTGGTATCCATTGCTCCACCTGTCCGTTGATACGCGATAGCGTTGATTGATGTTCTGTCATCCCCGTCATGCGGTCGGCCGGGGGTTGAGCCATTCCCGGTACCTGCGACCCACCTGGCGGGAATCTCGCACAGTACCGGCTTTGCACGGAGCACTGCTGCGCGAACCGATCATCGAGGTGTCGATACAAGATTCCCGCTGGCGCGGGAATGACATTGCAATCGCTTGAAGGGTTTGTGTGTCAGGTAAGTTACCGTTTTTGATAATTTTGTTTATTCACTGAAAGTTCGAGGGAGATAGCACATGTCCGCCAGAGAAAACTTTTTTAACCTGGATGCCCTGCACCAGGGAATCGCGCGCGAACTCGCCGAAGGCATGACGACACGAGTGTTCCCCGGCGATGAGGCGATGATTTCGATTGTGCGCATCGAGGCCAATAAATCCGGCAAAATTCACTCGCATCCCCAGGAGCAGTGGGGCTTCTGCGTGCGAGGTTCGGGGATTCGCATCCAGGCAGGCGAGGAAGTCCCGGTCGGCGCCGGCGATTTCTGGCGTACGCCCGGCAATGTCGAACACGGCTTTAGCGCGGGGCCCGAAGGTGCGGTGATCTTTGATGTATTCGCGCCACCGCGTGAGGAATACAGCAGGGAGGGCGCGGGATTTTCCTGACGTTAGCCCGCATTTCTCACCAGTCTTCGTCGCGAGGTTATCGGCATCCGCGGCAGAATGCCGGGAAGAAATGCGGGTAGCGGGCGAACGCTGTTGCAGCGTTCCCCCACGGACATGCTAGCGCATTACCAGCACCGAACAGCGGGCGTGGCGAACGACCTTGGCGGCGGTGGAGCCCAGGAAATAATCCTGTAGCCCGGGGCGATGTGAGGCGATGATGATCAAATCGACCTGCTTTTCCTCTGCCACCTCGAGAATCGTCTTGTAGGAATGCCCTGACCGAACTTCCACATCCATCTTCATGCCGGTGGCATTGGCGATGGCCTGGAGATCGGTCTGTGCCCGCGTCACGGACTCTTCGATCAGGTGGGCAGGTATTTCCACGGCAGCCCAGTTGGGAATATCTTCCACTACGTTGAGCAGGATGATTTTTGCGCCAGAGCTTGCCTGCTGCGCGGCGATATCGATATTGGCCTTGCCTTCAATGACATGCGCCATATCGATTGGTACCAAAATCGTTTTGAACATTTCCATCTCTACTCCTCATGTTGGCTGTGTTATCGGTGACTGGTATTATTGCTCACTCTGCGGCCTGGGGGTAGGCCCGGCGTTGATTCAAATCAAACATATGTCAATTCGCCTCGACGCTGATTTTTACCGGCAAACCGGCCGGCAGTGACCCGTCTGTCGCAAACTTGATCCGCAGGAACATCGAAGGGTGGTTGTTTGACCCCATGCTGACCTGTCGATCGATGGCGACCACCTTACCGCGAAAAGTCTGTTTCAAGTAGGTCACCTTGGCCGGCTTATTTATCAGTGCCTTACGGAAAAGCTCAACCGGCATCAATGCCTGAACCGACATCGCGTTATTATCGGCGACAGTGAGCAGCGTCTGGTCGTTGACCCGGGTGTTGACGTACTGCCCGGGGAAGGTGTTGATGCTGAGCACTATCCCGTCGATCGGTGAGCGCAGTTGCGCCTGCGACAGGTGGAAGCGCGCCAGGTCCAGTTTTGCTTCGGCTGCGGCTAGTTTTGCCGCGGCGATACTATAATCTTGCTGTGCCTGTTGCAAAGTGATGCGCGCCAACGAATCGCGATCGTATAATTCCTGCGCTTTATCGAGTTCGGTCAGCATTCGTTCCAGCTGCGGCGCCAGCTCGTCTACCCGGGCACTGGCGATATCCACCTCGGCCTGTAAGCCGGTTGATACCAGCGTTAGCAGTAAATCACCGGTCGCCACCGCCTGGCCAATTTCGACATGAACCTGTTCGACCCTCGCGCTGATGCTGCTGTTCAGCGTGAGGCGCCGATCGAATTCCGCGATTCCGTTGAGATCAATGGCCTGGGCCGGCAGGGCCAGGAGACAAATTAGCAGGGGTAGCAAGATACGCATATTATTTTCCATTCACTGTGGCGGGGCCGAAGCCTCCAGGAACTCGATTCCTACCAGTGCTGCAAGTCGCTGATAGGCGAGTTCGAAGGCATACAGGGCCCGTAAGCGCTCACTGTTGCTGCGCGAGTACAAAACCATTGAGTCACCCAGGTCGGTCTTGAACTCAAGCTCGTACTCGGCGCGACTGCGATCCAGGTAGCGGTCGCGGTAATCCTGCTCGACGGTTCTGCCGCGAATCTCGAGCTGCAGTTGCTGCAACTGCTGCCAGAGTCTGAGTACCTCGATACGCAAGTGTGATTGCAATTGTTGCTGTTGTGCAAGTGATTGCTGGTATTGTGCACTGGCGCGATTTACCCGCGCTGCCGATGAACCGCGATAGAGGGGAATCTCGATGTACAGGCCCGCACGCCAGTCGTCGCGCGTGCGCGAATCGCGCTCATAGGTCGAAACTTCGAGTTCCAGATCCAGGCTGGGGCCGTCGGTTGATTCGGCGATCTTGATGCCGGCGTGCGCGGCGCGCGTATTGGCCAGTGCAACGAGGGCTTCAAGGCTGTACTGCAGGGCTTGCTTGACCAGCGCATCGTAGTCCTCCGGCAGCCGTCTGGTGGAGTCGATTGACGGGGTTTCAAGCGCAGTGGACAGTTGCCCCGGATATCCCATGGCTTCGGCAAGCACGCTGCGCAGTAGACGTTGTTGCTGTTCGGCCAGCTTGCGTTGGCGGCGAATGGTCTCGTATTCGGCCTGCAGGCGTAATACCTCGATTTCTGCCGTCGCACCGAGCTCCTGATCCTGGCGGGCCCTGTCATAACGGATATAGCCGATAGCGAGTGCTTCGTTTTCGCTCAGAAAGCGATTGTCGGCATCGAGAACAGCGAAGTATTTTTCCATGATGGCGAGACGCCGCCGCTCGATCAGCAGACTTTTTTGCAATTCCAGCGCCTCTAATTGCTGGCCGAGACGGCCTGTGCGCGAATCCTGTTTGCCGAAATCATAGAGTGGTTTCGACAGGATCAGGCTTGCCGCATTGTCGCCACCGTCGTCATCCGGTGCTGCAGTGGACGGCCCGATCTCGCGCAGTCTGCCAGTGAGGTCAAGCCTGAAATCCTGGTAACCGTTTTCGACACCGATTTCGGCGCGCAGCGCCTGCATACGCTGTTCGATTTCAATCAGTTCGAAGTGGGCAGAATTATCGGCGGTGGCGAGGGCCGCTGCGAGGGTTAGCGGCTCGGGCAGGGGGTCGGCGCACAGGCCGGCGCCTGGCAGTATCGCCAGCAACAGTATGAAACGCCCCTGTCTGAGTATGGTCAATATTTTGTTCCCGATGGTTGCCGCTGCGTCTGTCGAGGTGGCAATGGTTAATTACCTGCGCCCGGCGCTGCCGCCTATAAGGTATTGTCTTTCTTCATGCGCTTGTAGCGCGCAAAGCGAATATTACGACCCGATTCGTCCACTTGCAGGTAAATCTTGTCTGCGACGAATTCACCCATCCAGATAAATTCCTGCTTACCCGATGTTGCCCCCACGTATTTGAACAGCGGATTGCCCTGCAGGTCGTAAAATACCAGCAGCGGGGTTGCGCGCACACGGTTTTGCCGGGCAAATTCCTTTTGGGTCATTGCTGTCCCGGAAAAATCGACGATTTCGATATCACCCTCGATATCCATGGCCAGCGAATGGAAGCGTTCAGCGAAATATTCCTGAACCTCGGGCTGATTCAGTACGGTTTGTTTCATGCGGTGGCAGAATGGGCATTCGTCCATCTCGAAGAACACAAATATTCCCTGTTTACCTTGTTCGCGGGCGATTTCCAGTTCCTCGGTCAAATCACCCAGCGATGGCTGGAAAAAGTGCTGGTAGGGGTCGCGCGTCGCCGCGGCCTGCAATAGCACAGGCAGCAGCCAGAACAGAAACGCGATTGCAGAAAGCCGGTTTGCCATGATGTCCTGGTAGCGTAAAATCAACTGCTCCAGCTTCACATTTTTCCCCACGGATTTCAATGACTTCGTTTTTGTTGCCGGGCCAGCCCGGACGGGCTCTGAACTCTGTATAATCGCGCTATTATCGAGCAATGAACTGGGAATTTGGCGCAAGGATGTCGCAGATCAATAGGGCTTTGTACTGATACTGAATACTACCTATTCGGTGGTATTGAATCTATATTAGAAAACTCTAATATGTCCTTTTTCTCATACCAGCTTAGATGGAGTTTGCCATGCGTTACCTATGCGGAACTATCCTGCTCGGACTCGGCCTGATCTCGACGCCGTTTGCGCAGGCTGCTGAGCTGCAGACAGTCTCCGCGAAACGCGTTGTGATGCCGCTTGAGTACCGGGTCGATGGTGTCGTCGAGGCGCGCCGCAAGGCGACGATTTCGGCCGAGGTGGCCGGCAAGATCGAAGCGGTTTATTTTGATGTCGACGATACTGTCAAGCAGGGCGAGATCGTCCTGCGGATCCGCGACCTGGAGTACCGCGCAAGCCTGGAGCAGGCGCGTGCCGCGCTCGCCGGAGCCAATGCAAACCTGCAGGAAATGCAGCTCGAATACGACCGTAATGCGGATCTGCGCCACCAGAAACTGATCTCGCAGGCTGTTTTCGACAAGACCAACGCCGGTCTCAAGGCGGCGCAGGCACGCATGACCTCGGCGCAGGCCGAGCTGGCACAGGCCGAGGAACAACTGGCCCATACCGTGGTACGCGCTCCCTACGGCGGTGTGGTGGTCGAGCGACACGTCGAGCCGGGCGAGTATACGCGCCCCGGAGAGCCGTTCATGACTGGATATGCGCCAGACCAATTGCGGGTTAACGTGAACGTCTCGCAATCGGTGATAGCCAGTCTGCGCATCGGCCGCCGTGCGCGCGTGGTATTGCTCGACAACGGCAATAGTGTCGATGTCGAACGGATAACGATCCACCCGTTTGCCGACTCCAAAAGCCACAGTTTCCCGGTGCGGCTCGATCTGGCGCCGGCAACGGACCGGCTGTTTCCGGGAATGCTGGTGAAGGTGGTTGTCGACATCGGTGACACGACACGCCTGTTAGTGCCGAGCCGGGCGATGGTTTCCCGTTCCGAAATCAACGCGGTATACACAGCGGACAAGGAGGGCAGGCTGGCATTGCGACAGGTGCGGCCCGGGAGTCGCTTTGGTGACCAGATCGAAATCCTCGCCGGCCTCGACGACGGAGAGAGCATCGCGCTCGATCCGGTGCGTGCCGGAATCGAATTGAAGCGCCAGCAGGAAGCGGATCGATGAAGGAACAACTGGGACCCTCCGGTTGGTTGGCACGGACTTTCCTGCAATCGCAGCTGACACCGCTGCTGGCGCTGATCGCGATCTTGCTCGGAATATTCGCGGTGCTGGTGACCCCACGCGAGGAAGAGCCGCAGATCAACGTGACCTTTGCCAATGTATTCATTCCCTTTGCCGGTGCGACTGCGGCCGAAGTCGAACAGGTGGTGAGCAGTCCGGCGGAGCAGGTATTATCTGAAATTGCCGGTGTCAAACACGTCTACTCGGTATCCAGACAGGGACTTGCCATCCTGACAGTGCAGTTTGAGGTTGGCGAGGAGCGCACCCAGGCGATCGTGCGGCTTTACAACAAGGTGTTTTCCAATGCCGACTGGCTACCGCAGAACATGGGCGTGGGGCAGCCGATCATCAAACCGCGCGGTATCGACGATGTACCGATCGTGGCGCTGACCCTGTGGAGTAAAGATAACGCGGCCAACGGTACCGACCTGCTGCTGGTTGCGCATTCGCTCGAGGCCGAATTGAAGCGGGTGACGGGAACGCGAGACATCTACTCGCTCGGCGGCACCCGCGACAGCGTGCGTATTCTGCTCGACCCGGTGAAGCTGGCAGGCTTCAATATCGGTCTCGAGCAGGTACGCAGCGGAATCATCGCGGCCAACCAGTCGCGTGACGCCGGCAACCTGGTGCGCGATAACCGTGAAATCAGTTTACAGTCGGGCCGGTTTCTGCGCGAAGCTGGCGAGATCGAGGGCCTCATTGTCGGCATGGTAAACGAGATGCCGATCGAGCTCGGCGACGTCGCCGTGATTGAAATCCGCAGCTCACAGGC
>JAJDOF010000096.1 GCA_022340305.1 Gammaproteobacteria bacterium | reverse complement strand
CTAGTTATGTCTCATCTCGAAGAACGCCTGGAACATGATCTGAACGAAATCCGTGATCAAATAGCTATCATGGGATCCAGCGTCGAAAAGGCACTCGAAGGCGCCTTCCGTGCCCTGCACGAGGCCGATGACAAGCTGGCCTTTAGCACCATCCTGTCCGATCTGCCGATCAATCGACTGATGCGCAAGATCGATCGCATGTGTCACGCGTTTATCGCCGTGCACCTGCCGAGTGCCGGGCATCTACGCCTGATTTCATCGGTCATCCGCGCCAACATCATTCTCGAGCGGATTGGTGACTACGCGGTCACCATTGCGCGCGAGGCGGTGCAGCTGGGTGATGTCCTGGAAGGTCACATGGCGCTGGAGTTGAAAAAAATCAACGCCGAAGTCATGTCGGTGTTGAGCGAATCCATCAGTGCATTCAATTCTTCGAATGATGTGCGCGCCCGCGAATCCATCGCCATGGCCAGAATAGTCGAGCACGAGATGGACGGGATTTATGCCGAATTGCTGGATAGTGCCGATGATAAAGGGGGTTGCAACCGTAACACCTTGATCCACCTGATCATATTCACCCAGCTCAAACGGGTTGCCGACCAGGCCAAGAATCTGTCGGAACAGACCATCTTTATTCAAACCGGCGAGACCAAGAAGCCGAAAGTCTACCGGATCCTGTTTCTCGATGAAAACAACAGTTGTCTCGGCCCCATGGCCGAGATGATTGCCGACAATATCTATCCCGATATCGCCCAGTACTCGAGTGCCGGGGTCCACCCTGCTGAAAGCCTCGATGCAAACATGGTGAACTTCATGCAGGAGCGAGGATTTAATCTGTCTGGCCGCTCCCCCCGGAAACTGGATAGCAGTCGTGAATCACTGGCCAAGTACCATGTCATTGTCGGTTTGCATAAAAAAGTGTTAAAGGCGGTGGTCAAGATTCCGTTTCGGACCTCGGCCCTGAACTGGAAGGAAGTGAAAATCCCCAAGACGGATGATCCGGCCGCCTGGGAAGCGTTACACAAAACCCTGGCACTGCACATCAGGGAACTGCTGAACCTGTTGCATGGCGACGAGGCCGCCTGAGATGAGCCAGGCGCCCCTTCAGCGGACCGGTAACCTGCCAGATATCAACCAGCGCAATGCCGACTGGTACATCGATAAAATCGTCCAGTACCTGGTCTTCCTGAGCGGTATTTCGGCAATTGTACTGATCGTCGGTATCTTTGTGTTCGTCACCGTCGAAGGCCTCGGGTTTCTGCTGGAAGATTTCAGTTTCAAGGAATTTTTCCTGTCACAGTGGTGGGAACCGACGGATGACGATGAACCCACTTACGGCATCCTCGCGCTGATCGCCGGTACCGCCAGCGTGACCGGCCTGGCAATGCTGGTTGCCATCCCGTTTTCACTGGGCAGCGCCATTTACATCGCCGAGTTTGCCACCGGTAAAACTCGCGAATTTCTGAAAATCCTGATTGAACTGCTGGCGGCGGTACCTTCGGTGGTCTGGGGTTTTATCGGCCTGTCAATCATGAATCCGTTGATCATTGATATTTTCGACGTTCCCGTCGGACTGAATATTCTCAATGCCGGCATCATCCTCGGATTGATGGCCGCTCCCATCATGACTTCGATCAGTGAAGATGCACTCAAGGCGGTGCCGGATCGATATCGCGAAGCGGCCGAGGCGCTGGGTGGCACCCGCTGGCAGGTTATCTACAAAACCGTGTTGCCGGCAGCCAAAAATGGTTTGCTGGGTGGCGTCCTGCTCGGTGTCGGACGCGGTTTCGGCGAAACCATGGCGGTGTTGATGGCGACCGGACACGCGATCAACATGCCCGGCAGTGTATTCGATTCGGTGCGTGCACTGACCGCGACCATCGCCGCCGAACTGGGCGAAACCGCGGTCGGTTCGCCGCATTACCAGGCCCTGTTTACGATTGGTATTTTCCTGTTCAGCATCACCTTCATCATTAACCTGACTGCAGACCTGATCGTCCGCGGCATTCGCAAGAGCTAGGATAAATCATGGCTAACCCAGGCATTGCAGACAACCAGTTCCTTGAAACCGAGCTTAACGTCAGCGCCAAGCGCACCGAAACCCTGTTTCGTATTCTTTTCATGGTGATGGCGGGCCTGTTGATATTACCGGTGTTGATCATACTGACCACCCTGCTGGTCAAGGGCAGCAGCATCATTTCCTTTGACTTCCTATTTACCAGCCCAACCGATGGAATGACGGCAGGGGGTATCTTCCCTGCCCTGCTGGGAACCGTCTGGCTGGTGGGTGTGGCCCTGATAATCTCGGTGCCGGTGGGCGTCGCGGCAGCCGTTTACCTGAGCGAGTACGCACCGGATAACTGGTTTACGCGCGCGATCAATCTCGCGATCATCAACCTCGCGGGTGTGCCTTCCATCGTGCACGCGCTGTTTGGCGTGGGCGCCTTCGTCATCTTTTTCGGTTTCGGTACCAGCATCCTGGCCGCCAGCATGACACTCGCGGTCATGACCCTGCCGGTGGTGATCGTGGCGACACGTGAATCGCTGCAGGCGGTGCCGCAGGCTTTCCGCGAGGCCTGCTGGAACATGGGCGCGACGCGTTGGCAAACGATACGCCGCGTGGTTTTGCCCAATTCGGTCAGCGGTATTCTGACCGGCGTCATTCTCGAGGTTTCGCGCACCACCGGCGAAACCGCGCCGATCATGTTTACCGGGGCCGCATTTTTTATCCCGGTGTTACCCGAGAGCGTATTCGACCAGACCATGGCCCTGTCGCTGCACCTGTTCGTGGTTTCGACCCAGGTACCCAATGTCCCCGAGGCATTACCTTACGGTGTCGCGCTGGTGCTGATTTCGATGGTATTGCTGATGAACAGCGCTTCCATCGCGTTGCGCATGCACCTGCGCGGGAAGAAGAAATGGTGAGCGCGGTGCAGGAAATGGATCAGCTCACGCGCGACCAGAACCCCGCCGATCCGGCGAATCGGGTCAAGCTCGAAGTGCGTGACGTCGCTATCCGCTACGGCTCAAGCATCGCGATTTCGGAAATCAACCTGGAAGTCAGGAAAAACGAAATATTCGGTATTATCGGTCCGTCCAACGCTGGCAAGACTTCGTTCCTGAAAGCCATCAACCGCATGAACGATTTCGACAGCGGGATGTCGGTGGAAGGCGAAATCCTGTTTGACGGCACCGATATCCGCGATGTGCGCAATGTCTATGCCCTGCGCAATCGCATCGGCGTGGTTTTCCCCCTGCCGGTGGGGTTGCCACTCACCGTCTACGAAAACGTGGCCTTTGTGCCGCGCCTGCGCGGTATTGGCGACAAGGCTGAACTGGACGTCATCGTCGAGCGTTGCCTGACCCGCGCGGCCTTATGGGACGAGGTCAAGGATCGACTCAACTCACTCGGCAGCCTGTTATCCGGTGGCCAGCAGCAACGCCTGACGATCGCCAGAGCCCTGTCGCAGGAACCGGAACTGCTGATGCTGGACGAATTCTCGATCGCGGTGGATCCGGTGACCACGATGCGCATCGAGGATGTACTGAAAGAGCTTAAACCGGAGATGAGCATTATCCTGGTGACCAACCTGGTGCAGCAGGCGCGTCGCCTTGCCGACCGCACAGCATTTTTCCTCGACGGTGAATGCGTCGAGATCGGCGAGACCGACGATCTGTTTAGCGGCCGGGTGAAAGATGCTCGCACCACCGATTATATTGAAGGGCGTTTCGGCTGATGGACACTGGAATCGATGTGAACACCCTGCAAAGCGAGATCGAAAGCGGCGCAGAACTGGCCATCAGTACTGCCGCGCTTAACCTCTGGTATGGCAGCTTTCAGGCGCTGTTCGATGTCAACCTGGACATCAAGAAGGGCCGGGTCACGTCGTTGATCGGCCCTTCGGGCTGCGGAAAATCTACTTTTTTACGCAGTATCAACCGCATCAACGAACGCCTTGGATACGTTCGAATCAATGGTTCTGTCGACGTGTTCGGCAACAATATTTACGCGCCTGAAGTGGAGCTGGTGCAAGTGCGCAAGCAGGTCGGCATGGTTTTTCAACGGCCAAATCCGCTACCGACATCGATCCGTGAAAATATCCTGTTCGGCCACAAACTGCATAACCGGGATAGAAAGTACAGCCGCGACGATGAAGACGAAATTGTAGAGAGCGCGTTGCAACAGGTTTTACTCTGGGACAAGGTCAAGGATCGGTTGAAGCGCAAGGCGACGGATCTTTCCCTGGAGGAGCAGCAAAAGCTGTGTATCGCACGATTGTTGCCGGTCAAACCGCGTGTGCTGTTAATGGATGAGCCCTGCTCCGCGCTCGATCCGAAGGGAACCGCCGCGGTCGAGGAACTGATCTGGGAGCTACGTGGCAAGTATTCAATTCTGATTGTGACCCACAACATGGCCCAGGCGCGTCGCGCCAGTGAAGAATGTATCTTTATGCTCATGGGCAAGGTCGTCGAACACACGGTGACCGCCGACATGTTCGTCACCCCCGCACACCAGGAAACGGCTGACTATATCGAGGGCCGCTACGGTTAGCGCACGGACGCAAACAAGCGCGATCGAGGATCTTTGTCAGTTTGCATCTCGGGCATAGCACTCTAGAATACCCTCACGAAAAATTCATTCAACCTGCCATACGGGAGTAACGTGGCTAAAACTTTTGTAGAAGATCTTGAAGACCATAACCGGGTGCCGTTTCTGCGCGGCATCCTGATACATAGCCTGCAGCATGCGGGCCTGGAATTCGATACTGCCTCGCGAATCGCATCGGAAGTTCGCCACGACCTGGCCGATACCGCGCTGATTTCCACCATTGACCTGAGCAAAATGGTGCTGGACCAGTTGAAGTCGCTCGAGGACCGGGGGGTCGTACTTCGTTACGAGAATCGCAACAACCCGATCAATGTGCAGATTGAACAACAATGCGGACGCATAAATCCATTTTCACGGCTTAAATTTCGCAACAGCCTCGAAACCATCGGGCTGCGGCCCAGGGATTCAGAGATTGTCGTACAGATGTTGCAGGAACACCTGAGCAACAAGTCTATCCAGATTATCAAATCCCGGCATATGGCCATGTTGATCTATCGCTACCTGCGTCAATCCGGCGAGCTCGGGCCGACAGTTGCGCATCGCTGGCTGGTCTGGCACGACTTTATCAACAGTGGTCGCGAATTGATCTTCCTGCTAGGCGGTACCGCCGGCAGTGGCAAGAGCTCCACCGCGAATACGCTGGCAAATCGGCTGGAGATCGTCCACACCCAGTCAACCGATATGTTGCGTGAGATCATGCGCACCATGATCCCAGAACGCGTAATGCCGGTTTTGCATCAATCCTCTTTTAGCGCATGGAAGGCGTTTCCCGAGCAGCAGCAGGATAGCGTGGAGGTTTCCGAATCGTTATTGATCCAGGGATATCGCAGTCAGGCTGATTTACTCACACTGGCGATCGAGGCGGTGATAAAACGCGCGACGCGTGAACACGTATCGCTGGTGCTGGAGGGTGTGCACCTGCATCCTGCCTTTATGGAAAAATTGCAGGCCGAAACCAATGCGGTGGTGATCCCGGTGATGTTGGGCCTGACGAAACGCAAGCACTTGTTGCAGAGGATCAAGGATCGCAGCACCAATGTCCCGGACCGCGGCTCAGAGCACTACCTGCAATACTTTGACGAGATCTGGCGCCTGCAAACCTATTTGCTGTCCGAAGCCGACCGCACCAATATTCACATTGCCGTCAACGAGAGTCGTGACATTGTTTTCTCCGACATCATGCGCTTTACCATCGCCACCCTGGAGAAGACTTTTGACGGCACAGCGGAACAGGTTTTCGGAAAGCAAGCCTTTGTCGATCCTTAAGCCCGTATAGGCAGGATCCGGGGAAAATCGATGAGCCAGGCAATCGGCGGGGCACCGTGCCCGGCAATGTCAATCAGGAACAGCAGACTGGGTAAAGGGTAGCTCGATAACGCCATCGCGCACGAATCCCGAAGGCTTGCCGAGTTCGTCGTAGTTCAGGCAGGTCGCGCCTTCCATGTGGAAATTGCCGATATAGCGGAATGGTATTCCGTGTTTAAGACTGCGCGCATACTCCAGGCCGAGAAAATGACTGACGATGCCCCTGATCACGCCTGCATGAGAAACGATCAGAATGGTTTGATGGGCATGGGCTATCGAAAGCGCCGTAAAAAACTCGACACAGCGCCGTTGCATTTGCCGAAAACTCTCACCACCGGGATACACAAAATCAGGGTCCTTCTTGTGCAGCGGGTAGTGCTCGGCTACCCAGCTTTTACGCCTGGTCTGCAACTCGCCATAATTGATTTCTTTCAATGCCGGATGGCTGATGACGTCGGCAATGCCAAACGACGCGGCATAGACTTGCGCGGTCTGGCGGGCACGTTGCAGATCGCTTGCGTAGATCGCATCGAAGCTGACGTCTTTTCCACGCAGCTGCTCATCGATGAAATCGACACTGGTTTTCCAGTCAGGATTAGGCGGTGAATCGCCCCATCCGAGGATCCGCCCCTGGTGGTTGGACTGAGTCCGGTAATGCCTGATAAGAATGATGCGCATCACCGCAGGATAGCCATTTACCCCGGTATTGCAATCCTCGAATATGACGCACCCTGAGGGAGCAAAACGTGGTTGGCGCCAGCGCGCGCGTTAACCGGGATAGCGTTCCTGCAGGCCACGATAAACCTCGTCACGAAAACTGGCGTTATTGCTATCGAGCTGATTGATCACCTCGACCAGGTGTTCGTTGTCTTCCCGGCCTTGCCAGACCTTGATGTAGCTACCATCCTTGTAGCCGTGGTCCTGGCGAAAGAAGTTCAATACGTTCTTGCCGACATAGCTGCGATACAAGGCGTCGAAATCCATTTCGATCAGGTTCATCACGGTGGCAAAGTCGGAAAAATGCATGCCCTGTTGCGCAATCGTCGATTGCGCCATCGCTTCGATCGCGATACGAAAATCATCCCCCGGTTTGGGCCGCGATAACTCGGCTTCAATCCGCGCGGCCACCCGCTGGTTATCGTCATCGCGCAACAGGTAATCGCTCATCGCGAAATGCAGGATATCCACCAGTTCGAGCTGCACCTGCTCCAGATCCGGTTGCTGGTGCTTCCACCACTTCCAGCCGTAATGATCGAGCATTTCCGCACATTCGGTCCAGATTGCGCGATACCAGGCATTGCCGGCGTTTCGCCAGTCCGGGTTGACCCGCGCATTCATCGCGTCCTGCATGTCCAGCATCACCAGTAATTGCGTTTTCATCGTCATCGAACTCGTAATAAAAAATTAAATTCCGGCTGCTACATGCCGTACAGCCAGGGCAACAGAAACGTCAGTAGCAGCCACAACAACACCACCAACGGCAGGCCGACGCGCACGAAATCGCCGAAACGATAGTTGCCGGCATTCATTACCAGCAAATTGGTCTGGTAAGCCATCGGCGTGGCAAAGCTCATGTTGGCACCAAACAACACCGCGAGCACGAAGGGCTCTGCGGGTTGTCCGAGCTGCTGGGCAATGCCAATGGCGATCGGCGTACCGATGACGGCAGCCGCGTTGTTGGACACCACGTTGGTGAGCAGGGCCATCATCGCCAGCAGCCCGCTCAGGATCAGTGTCGGTGACATGCCCGTGGTCGCATCGACATAGGCACTGGCGATCATTTGCGCACCGCCGGTCTCAACCATTGCGGTCCCCATGGCAAGGCTGGTGGCAATGATCAGGATCACCGGGGCGCTCAGCGCGCGCGTGGTATCGTACCATTTGAGACAGCCCGTCAGCAGCAACAGCAGTACACCGCAGAGGGCGCTCACCGCGATCGGCAGCAGGCCAAAGGCAGCCGTCAGGATAATCGCCAGCATGATGATTACCGCGAGCGGTGCCCGCGACGAGATCGGTAGCGCCGACTTGGCGTCCAGCACCAGCAGGTTGCGACTCGACTTGAGGCGGTCGATATTTTTGATCGAACCCTGCACCAGCAGCACGTCGCCGGAATGCAGGCGAGTCTCTTCGGTGTGCTCGGTGCCCTGCTTGCTGGCCCACTTATTGGAGCGGTACATCGCCAGAACCATCAGCTGATAGCGCTCACGGAAGCGGATATTGGCCAGCGTGCGTCCGTCCAGTGTCGATCCAGGCACCACGACCACTTCGGCGATCTGCTGGGTTGCATCCTGCAGTGGATGTTCCTCGTCGACCCGCTCGTCGCCTGAAAACAGGCTCGCACCGAGCAGGGTCTCGAGTTCCTTGAGACGGTCAGGCGTACTCTTGACGATGATGCGATCGCCACTGCGCAATACCAGGTCAGGCATCGCCACGAGCTTGTTCTTTTTCTTGCCGCGAACGATGTGTACCACTTCCAGGCTACCACCACAGCGCTCGATCAATTCCGACAATTTCTTCTCATGGGCGACACTCTCTTCGTCGATGCGTAACTGCGCGGTAAACATCCGTGGCGAGGTTGTCGGCAAACGCGCATCGCGCGACGGCAGCAGCAGTGGCGCGACAAAACACAGGTACATGATGCCGACGCTACCGGCGATCAGCGCCGGTACCGCGAAATCAAACATGCCCATCTGGCGCATGCCGAGATCGGCAGCCACGGCGACTACCAACAGATTCGTCGAAGTACCGATACTGGTCGACATACCGCCGATCGAAGTCGCCAGGCCCATCGGCAACAACATATCGGACGCTGCGGCTCCTGTCTTCAGCGAGACACTGATCAGAATCGGCAAGAGCAGAATCACCACCGGGGTATTGTTGACGAATGCGCTAAGCAACGCGGCCAACACCAGGGTAAACAGGAAGGTCATCTTCGGATGCTGGGCCCAGCGTCGCGCCAGTTGTCGCCCGATCGGCTCCAGTGCGCCGGTGCGCACCAGTGCCTGGCCGGCAATCATCAACGAGCAAACCGCAACCAGGGCCTGGTGACCAAAGCCGAGAAACAGGTCGCTAGCCTGCAACAGCCCACTGCTACCCTGGTAGGGAAATATTTCAAACAGCAGCGTCAACAGGACCAGGATCAACAGGCTCGAAGTGGCCAGGGGCACACGCTCGCTGGCAAACAGAACCAGTGCCAGCACCACCAGCGCCATTACCGCATAAGCATGAATATCAGGATTGCTCATCAGCTCATTCATGGCCAGGGAGTTTAACACCCCGGGCTTCGCAGCGGGTCGATAAAGCCGTCCACGGCGAATGATCTGCAGACCGGCGGGTAACACGATGAACTAGCCGGCGAATCACTGTGACCCGGCGTTGGGTGCAAATAGTAACGATACCCTTTACTCGGGACGCAAATGCGGGAACAGAATCACGTCACGAATGCTGGGCGCATCGGTCAACAGCATGACCAGTCGATCGATACCGATGCCCTCGCCCGCTGCCGGCGGCATGCCATATTCAAGGGCGCGTATGTAATCAGCATCGTAATGCATCGCCTCTTCGTCTCCAGCCTCCTTATCTACCACCTGGCGGCGGAATCGCGCAGCCTGCTCTTGCGGATCGTTGAGCTCCGAGAAACCGTTGGCGAGTTCGCGCCCGCCGACGAAAAATTCGAAGCGATCGGTAACAAAGGGGTCGTCGTCGTTACACCTCGACAGCGGCGAAACCTCGGTCGGATAGGCCGTTATAAAAGTAGGCTGCTTGAGCTTGTCCTCAACGGTTGCTTCAAAGATTTCAATTTGCAGCTTCCCCGCGCCCCAGCTGCTCTCGCTATGGATGCCGAGACTGGCGGCAACCTTGCGGCAATACTCCAGGTCCTGCAGTTGCGCTGAATCCAGACCGGGATTGTACTGAACGATGGCATCGGCCACGCTCAGGCGCGTAAACGCCTTTTCGAAGTCGAATTCCTCGCCCTGGTAGAGCAGTCGCGTGGAACCCAGCACCGCCTGCAACAGCTTACGCATCATATCTTCGGTCAAATCCATGAAATCTTCGTAATCGGCATACGCCTGGTAGAATTCCAGCATGGTGAATTCCGGGTTATGCCGCGTGGACAATCCCTCGTTACGGAAGTTACGATTGATCTCGAACACCTGTTCGATCCCCCCGACAACCAGGCGCTTGAGATACAGCTCCGGTGCGATACGCAGAAACAATTCCATGTCCAGCGCATTGTGATGCGTGACAAACGGGCGCGCCGCGGCACCGCCGGGAATGACCTGCATCATCGGTGTTTCGACTTCGACAAAACCCGCTTCAATCATGTAATTGCGGATGAATTGCACCGCCTGGCTGCGGATTGTAAACACGCGCCGTGAATCCTCGTTCATGATCAGATCGACATAGCGCTGGCGATACTTGAGCTCCTGGTCAGCGAGCCCGTGGAATTTTTCCGGCAGCGGACGTAGCGATTTGGTGAGCAACTCGACGCTCACTACCTTGACACTGAGCTCACCGGTATTGGTCTTGAAAAGCTGTCCACTGACCCCGTAAATGTCACCGATATCGCCATGTTTGAAAGCCTCAAACGCCGCTTCGCCAATAGCATCGCCGCGCACGAAAATCTGGATTCTGCCGGACATGTCCTGCAGGTCGGCGAACACTACCTTGCCCTTGTCACGCTGCAGCATCATGCGCCCGGCAAGCTGTACCTGCAGGGCCAGCGCCTCCAGCTCAGCCTTCTCAGCGGCGTCGTACTCGGCATGCAGAGTACCCGCAAGATGTTTGCGATCAAACTGGTTCGGATACGCCTGGCCCTGTTGTCGCAGCACCGTTAGCTTTTCGCGGCGTTGCTCGATATAGCGATTGTCATCGTCCATCTTCTTGCGAACCTCTGTTTATGTCTTTACTGGTCTAGGCGCCACTTTTCAGGCTGGCCACGATAAAGGGATCCAGGTCGCCGTCCAGAACCGCCTGGGTGTTTCCGGTTTCTACCCCGGTGCGCAAGTCCTTGATGCGCGACTGGTCGAGCACATAGGAGCGGATCTGGCTGCCCCAGCCGATATCGGATTTCAAATCCTCGATACTCTGGGCTTTCGCATTGCGCAGCTGTATCTCGAGCTCATAGAGCTTGGCCTTGAGCTGTTTCATCGCTGTCGCCTTGTTCTTGTGCTGCGAGCGGTCATTTTGACACTGTACCACCACGTTGGTCGGCAGGTGCGTGATGCGCACCGCGGACTCGGTACGATTAACGTGCTGGCCACCAGCGCCGCTGGCTCGATAGACATCGATGCGCAGATCCGAAGGATCGATATCGATATCGATATCGTCGTCGATTTCCGGGGAAGCGAATGCCGAGGCAAACGAAGTATGACGGCGGTTGCCCGAATCGAACGGCGATTTTCGAACCAGCCGGTGCACACCGGTTTCGGTGCGTAACCAGCCGAACGCATAAGGCCCCTCAAAGCGCACGGTAGCACTCTTGATGCCGGCCACGTCCCCATCCGACACCTCGATCAATTCGGTTTTGAATCCCTTGGCCTCACCCCATCGCAGGTACATGCGCAGCAGCATTTCGGCCCAGTCCTGGGCCTCGGTACCACCGGCCCCGGACTGAATATCGAGAAACGCATTTTTTGCATCCATTTCGCCGGAAAACATGCGCTGGAATTCGAGCGCGGCAACGGTCTCTTCGACACTGTCGAGATCGGTGACCACTTCGCCGACGGTTGCCGCGTCATCTTCGGCGACCGCGAGCTCGAGTAATTCAGTGGCATCGTCGAGGGCCTGCATGGCGGTTGCCAGGCCATCGACTACAGTTTCGAGCGCCGATTTATCCTTGCCCAGCTGCTGGGCACGCGTCGGATCGCTCCAGACATCAGGGTTTTCCAGTTCAAGCAGGACCTCTTCCAGTTGCTCGCGCTTGTGGTCGTAGTCAAAGATACCCCCGTAGCGATTCGACCCGAGTTTTCAGGTCCTCAATTCGCTGCGAAATCTGATTTGTCTCCACCGTTATTGCCCACCCTGGAAAAAACGCGCATTCTAACCGATCTAAGTCGATAATATCACCCGCTTTAGTCTATTTTTCCGTCGCGTCATGGGCTAATATATGCCGCCAAATTTCCTGTCAAAGAGGTAACCAGTGTCACAAGATGTCGATGTCCAATTAAAGGTCTGGAAGGACCTTGCAATCAGCAAACAAATCCTGATGGGGGCAGCAGCAGACGCATTAGGGCTGGACGCCGAATGCACCACCGCCGAACTCAAGACTGCGCTCAACGAGGCTATCAAGCGCGCCCGTGAAGCCGACATCACGATCCAGGAAACCCGCAGCCATGCCGAACAGCAGGTCGGTGAGTTTAGCGAGCGTGCCGAAGCCGCCGAACGCGCACGCGCCGAGGCCGAAGAACAGGTCGCCACGGCTCTCGAAGCGCGATTGCAGGCCGAGCGCCAGCTCAGCATTGGCAAGGCCGACAATGTTGAGGCGTTGAAAAAGGCACGTGCCGAGGTAACTGAAAAACAAAAAGAGCTCAAGGCGATCTCCAAGGCACTGGCGGATACCCCGGAAAATGTCGTGCGCAAACTGAAGACCCTGAAAAAGCAGAAAATGGACGAAGCCAAACTGCGCACCCAGGCCGAAACACGCCTGCAAAAAATGCGCAAGGAAAAGTCGACACTGGAAGCCGAAGTGGCGTCGCAGAAGTCAACGCTGGCCAGCGTCGCCAAACTACTCGATCAGGTTAAAGCCATGCGTGAAACCTGCGTCGAGGCTGAAGCCAGGATAAAAAGCCTCAGCGACAATAAGAAAGATCACATCAAACTGCCGGCCTTCGACGAAACCGCGTTTGCAGAACTGGAAACCTTGCTCGGCGAAAAATAACCCCACCTTGCCCGGCGCAGTTTGCCGGGTCTCCAATCCGGCGGCTATTCTGGCATCAGGGGAGGAGCATCCACCGCGACGAAAGTTTCGGGGAAAAATCCGTTGAATCGGGTTGCAGCCGAGCTGCTGTAGGCTCCTATCTGGCCGAATTCGATCCAGTCGCCTTCGTCCGCATCGACCGGCAGGTAATAGGGCGTCGGTAAAATATCAAGATTGTCGCAGGTCGGCCCGAAAATCCTGAAGTTCTGGCACTCCGTGGCAATACTGCGATCTGGATTGATCAGTCGAGCCGGCAACTTTATCTCACCCAGCAGGGTCTCGGACAGGCTTTGATAAATACCATCATTGATATACAGCTTGTCATTTTTGCGCAGCTGGATCTGCGTTATCAAACTGCAACCGCTGGCCACCATGGCCCGCCCCGGCTCGCACATCAGCACGCAATCGCCGCGTAATCTCGAGCGATCGAATACCCCCGCAATGGCGTCGAAATAATGGCCAAGCGCAGGCGGGCGGTCATCTTGATAAACTGCCGGGAAACCGCCGCCGACGTCGAGGTAATGCACCGGTACAGCGGCCGCCTCAATAACATCGAGCGCGGTATTTACGCCTTCGACAAAGGCCTGTGGGTTACGGCACTGCGAGCCAACGTGGAAAGCGACGCCGGTCTGGAAATTGGCCTCGTGCACTTTGCGCAGCAATTCCGGCGCTGCCGCCGCGGCAATGCCAAACTTGTCGGATAGCCGATACTGGGCATCGTGCACCGGCGTAATGATGCGCACCAGCACCACCTGGCCGTCCCCCCCTCCGGTCGTAGCGATGAGCTTGTCGAGTTCTTTTTCATGATCGATCACAAAATGATCGACGCTATAAACCTGGCTCGCACTCATGATTGCCGCGCGCGACTTGACCGGATGCATGAAATAGCAATCTGCCTGCGGGAAATGCTCACGAATCAATGCGATTTCTGCTAGCGACGCAGTGTCAAAGTGCCGGATACCCGCGTCGTACAGCGCCTGCAGCACCACCAGATGGGGATTACACTTGACCGCGTACATAACGCGTCCGGGGAAGGAATCGAGAAAATGACTGGCCTGTCGCCTGAGTTCGGCCGGACGCAGACAATAGACCGGGAAACCGGGTTTCAGTTCTGTAATAACATCTTCGACAGTAGCAAACCGCGGTACCTGGTTTTTGGCGGACATATCAAATCTCGCAGGGTGTCGGTGTGGAGTATAGTATCCCGCCGACGACAGTGTGCGACAAAGGCTATGGGGCCGATTGACACCAGTCGTCGAGGCTGCGAGGACGGCGCCAGAACTTGAATCGGGCGGCTGGCGTTAATTCAAAGTCAAGCCGATATCCGGCGCGCAGCCACAGGGGTCGTGGGCGTTTGGCGAGCGCTTGCAGCACAGGCGCGAGCAACCCGCGCTCGATATCCAGCAACAATTCGTCGAGTTTCCGTTCGAGGCCCGACTTCAGTAGTTGCAACAGTCGTAAATCGACGATAACCGCATCGTCCAGGTCGCTATCGAGCCCAAGCCTGTCGGCGGGTTCGACGATTAACCCGAGACTCGCGGCAAAGCGGTTCAACAACGGGTCATCGCAGTACCAAGCCGGGCGCAGGCCGGGCGTCGGCCGCTCACCTGCACCCCAGGCCCAGAGACTGTTGATCGGCAACCTGCCCTGTTGCCGGCGTTGCTCGTTGACCGGGTGCTGGTGCATGAACATTTGAAACTCGTTGATCAACTGGTACCAGGGTAAAACCTGGCGTGACTGCTCGATAAACGGGCTGACGCGTTTGCCCAGCACGGACAGCGGATGCGGATAGTGTCGGGGCGCATCGAATGCCTTGAGGCGCAGTAAATAGCCCCCCTCAGCAATTTTCGATAAATAACAATCCACTTCAAATAGTTCATTTAAATCATTGATTATTAAATCTAAATCTTCCTCGTCTTGAGCATTTCCAGCGATCGGTACCGCGATTGCACCCTGCATGTCCGCCTGCAGGTGAATCGCCGCCACCAGCAGCAGGCGATCAGGGTCGTCACCGTCAGCGGCAAAGGCCTGTGCCATCGCCAGCCCCTGCGCTCTGAGCGGGGAACTATCGGGCGTCGATCGCAATGCCAGTGCGCTCGAGAGCATTGCATCGATGCTGTAAACCTGGTTTTGGTGGGTTGTGGACAGGCCCAGGATTCGGTTCAACAGGGGCAGTTCAGCGGTTACAAACCCCGCTTCGAGCTCATCCAGCGGCAGATCGAACAAACCTGGCAGAATAATTTGAACACCCCGGTTCACCGGATCACTCTTGCAGGCTGGTGGTCAGCAACTCGTTTAAATCATTCGACATACGATTGCTGCTGAGCATCGCCTCGACCTGTGACTTCATCAATTTCTCCTGCTGTGCCACCAGTTTGCGCCAATGCACGAAGGGACTGGCGAGTCGCGCGGCGATCTGCGGGTTGATCGCGTCCAACTGCAGTATTTTCTGCGCTGCCAGCGCATAGCCGGAACCGTCGGCCTGGTGAAATGCGCTGGAGTTGGCGATCATCGCGCCGAGCAATGAACGCGCTCGATTGGGATTGGTCAGGCTATATGCAGGATGATCAAACAGCGGCTTGATCTGCTCGAGCGCGTCTTCCGCCTGACTGGAACCGAGCGCACTAAACCACTTGTCGACCACCAGCGCATTGTCTTTCCATTGCCGATAGAACTCCGACACGATGCGATCGCGTGCCGCGTGACGACAATGCACCACGATCCTCAGGCAGGCAAGCTGATCGGTCATGTTGTCGGCGTGCTCGAACTGCTCGGCGCACAGTTCGAAATACACTTCGCGCTGCAGGTGCAGCAAATATCCAAGACAGATATTCTTCAGGCGCCGACGCGCTATGGCCTCGGGATTCAACCGGTAAGCTCCCGACTCGTTACAGGCGCGGTAATGTGCCAGTAATTGCGCCTCATTGGCCGTGGCGAGCGCCAACTTGAGCGCCTCGCGCACCGCGCGCACCCGGTGGACGTCGACCCGTTCCAGCATTTCGCCGATGTATTTCTCGCCGGGCAACACCAGCATTTCCGCCGCCAGGGCCAAATCCAGCGGCTCGCCGGCCAGGATACCGCGAAAAGCCGCCACCAGTGGTTCGGCAATGCCAGGCCATTGATCGCTCTGCGCTTCGAGCATGGCCAGCATGGTTCGGCTGGCGAGCTGCTGACCCGCCTCCCAGCGATTGAAGGCGTCGCTGTCGCAAACCATCAGGCGGGCAAGCTCCGCGTCGCTCAGGTCGGTAGTCAGAATCACCGGCGCTGAAAACCCGCGGAACGCGGAGATCATCACCTGCGCCGGCATGTCTTCGAAACGAAGCCTGGTTTGCACTTCATGGATACCGACAATTTGCTCGACATTACCACTGGAATCGAGAGCCAGGGCTGCTCCCTGCTGGTCAAACAGGGCCAGGCGCATCGGCATGTGGAAGGCTCGATTCAATTCACCTCGAGTAGTACCGGCGCGCTGATCGACGGTCAGGGTGAGAACTCTGCTGTCGGCATCGTATTCACGACGGATGTCGATACGCGGTGTACCCGCCTGCTCGTACCAGCGCTGAAAGCGCGTCAAATCGAGGCCCGAGGCATCCTGCATGGCCATGCGGAAGTCATCGGTCGTGACCGCCTGACCGTCATGGCGCGCGAAGTAGAGGTCCATCCCCTTACGGAAGTTGTCCGCACCCAGCAGGCAATGCATCATGCGCACCACCTCGGCGCCCTTGTTGTACACCGTGGCGGTATAGAAATTATTGATCTCCTGGTAGGACGCCGGGCGCACCGGGTGGGCCATCGGGCCCGCATCTTCACTGAACTGGTGGTTACGCAATACGCGCACATCACCGATGCGCTGAATCGCGCGTGAAAACATATCGGCACTGAATTCCTGGTCGCGGAATACCGTCAATCCTTCCTTGAGGCTGAGCTGAAACCAGTCGCGACAGGTAACCCGGTTACCCGTCCAGTTGTGAAAATACTCGTGCGCGATCACGCTTTCGATGTCCAGGTAATCGTCATCGGTCGCAGTTTCTGCATTGGCAAGTACGTACTTGGTGTTGAACAGGTTCAAGCCCTTGTTTTCCATGGCGCCCATGTTGAAATCGTCGACCGCAACTATCATGTACAGATCGAGATCGTATTCCAGACCGTAGACTTCCTCGTCCCAGCGCATCGCCTTTTGCAGGGATCTCAGCGCATGCTGGCACTTGTCGCTATTGTGATGCTCGGTAAAAATCTGCAATTGCACCCTGCGACCCGAGCGGGTGGTAAAGTGATCTTCGATACAGGCCAGATCGCCCGCCACCAGGGCGAATAAATAACTGGGTTTCGGGTAGGGATCATGCCAGCGCACCCAGTGCCGATCACCAGTGACACCGCTGTCCTCGCGATTCCCGTTGGATAACAGCAGTGGGCATGTCGCACTATTGGCATGGATTTCAGTGGTGAACACCGACATCACATCCGGGCGATCCAGGTAATAGGTGATGTAACGAAACCCCTCCGCCTCACACTGGGTGCAGTAGTTTCCACTGGACTGGTAGAGACCCTCGAGGCGCGTATTGGAGGCGGGGTCGATCTCGACCACGCAGGAAATTTCAAAACGCTCAGGCAGTTGCATCAAGGTCAGGGTTTCGTCACCCAGTCGATACTCGTCCGGGTTCAACAGGCGGCCGTCGAGACGCAGTTCGACCAGTTTGAGTTCAACTCCGTCGAGCACCAGTTCGGCAGCCGCATTCGAGGTCAAACGATGCATTTGCAGGCGACTGTGCACGCGCGCGCAACCGCCATCCAGATGAAACTGGAGATGGGTCTCGCTAATACCGAAAGCGGGTGGCTGGTAATCCTTTAAATGCTTGCGCAGATGCTTGTCAGTCTTCATGAATAGGGCCCTGGATCCAGCCGCATATTGTACCCCATAAAAAACCGCGCACAGGCCAGGTTTTGCATTCGGGCGATAAATTACAGGGTAGCGGCTTTCGATAGAGGCTGGCCTGCGCCTGATTTTGCCTCGGCAGTTATTGTCACCGGGCTAATTAAGAGTATCATTCGCGGCATTTTACATTCCCCGGAGATATACCAATGGCCATCGAACGCACTCTTTCGATCATCAAGCCCGACGCCGTCGCCAAGAACGTGATTGGCGAAATCTACAATCGTTTTGAAAAGGCGGGCCTGCGCATCGTCGGCGCGCGCATGGAACACCTGAGCGCACAAAAGGCTGGCGAATTTTACGCCGTACATCGGGAACGCCCGTTCTACCAGGACCTGGTCGATTTCATGACCTCGGGACCGGTGATGATTCAAGTCCTCGAAGGGGAAGATGCCATCGCTAAAAACCGTGAAGTGATGGGCGCCACCAACCCGGCCGACGCCGCCCCGGGTACGATCCGTGCCGATTTCGCACAAACCGTTGACGAGAATGCGGTGCATGGCTCGGACGCCAGCGACACGGCAAAAGCAGAAATTGAGTTTTTCTTCGGTAGTGACGGAGTATGCCCGCGGACGCGTTGATCGCCACGAGTCGTGGGCCTCATCGGCGTTGTCGCCCCGGCTGATGCTGTGAATTTGCGATCGGTGTAAATCACTGGCTTAGAGGGGTAGCTTCGAGGGGGACAGACCACGTTTTGCAGTAGCCGGAAAACAAGTATTTAATACTCTGGTGCAAAACGTGGTCTGTCCCCGATTGTTCCGATTGTTAAACGTGGTCTGTCCCCGATTGTTCGATTGTTAACGCCCGATTGTTAACGTGGTCTGTCCCCGATTGTTACGATTGTTTTTCGCTGCCAGCCCCTGCGGGCGCCCTGTTCCAGACTACCGATTCATGCTACTGTCGAAGGCTGTCTGCAAAGTGTGAGCCCGTTTATCCATGCGAATCGAAGACGACAGCAAACTCGACTACAAGGATGTATTGATCCGCCCCAAGCGCAGTACGCTGGGCAGTCGCAAGGACGTGGAACTCGAAAGGGAGTTTACCTTTCGCAATTATCATGCCGCTAGCCACGAACACTATCGTGGCATTCCTGTCATGGCATCCAACATGGACGGGGTCGGTACCTTTACGATGGCGGACAGCCTCGCCGCAATGGGATTGTTTACCTGCCTGGTGAAGAGTTACGAGGCTGACGAGCTGATCGAATTTTTTGGCGCAGGAAAGGCCAGTCGCCGCGAAAATGTGGCTTATTCGACCGGTATCACCGAGCAGGATTTCGAAAAGTTCGAAACCGTCTACCAGCAGACCGCTGCGAACCTGAAATACGTTTGCGTCGACGTTGCCAACGGCTATTCCGAGCGTTTCTCCGAATTCATCAAGCAGTTACGCGATGCCAACCCCGGCATCGTCATAATTGCGGGTAATGTCGTCACCGGCGAAATGACGGAAGAGCTGATCTTGAGTGGCGCCGATATTGTCAAGGTTGGCATTGGTCCCGGTAGCGTCTGCACCACCCGTATTCAAACCGGGGTCGGTTTTCCACAGCTTTCCGCGGTCATCGAATGCGCCGACGCGGCGCATGGCCTTGGCGGCCACATCATCGCCGATGGTGGCTGCACCTGCCCCGGTGACCTGGCCAAGGCCTTTGCGGCCGGAGCCGACTTCGTCATGCTTGGCGGCATGCTCGCAGGCCATGACGAAGGCGGTGGTGAGGTCGTGACGCATTATTTCAAGAGCGGGGAGGTCAGAAAAACCAGCAAGGGCTTCGAAGACATCGTCGAGGAGCGCAAGTTCGTTAATTTTTATGGGATGAGTTCACGCGCCGCAAACGACAAACACTTCGGCGGCCTCAAGGAATACCGGTCCTCCGAGGGTCGCGAAATTCAGGTGCCCTACCGGGGCAAGATCGAAAATACCATCCTCGACTTGCTCGGTGGCGTGCGCAGCACCTGCACCTACGCCGGCGCCAAGAAGCTGAAATGGTTGAGCAAGTGCACCACCTTCGTCAAGACCAGTCAGCAGTTCAACTCGGTTTTTTCTGAGAAATAATAGAGCGCTTCGAGGGGGACAGACCACGTTTTCCCGATTTTTTGTCATTCCCGCGCAAGCGGGAATCCTGCAGAGTAGCTAAGTTCCTCGATTCCATAAGAACTGACAGCCAACTCCCTCTGGTCTTGACGTTCAACGTGTCATTCATTGCAAGGTCCCGATACGTCGAATAATCGGAATAATCGGGGACAAATAATCGGGGACAGACCACGTTTTCCCGATTTTTTTGTCATTCCCGCGCAAGCGGGAATCCTGCAGAGTAGCTAAGTTCCTCGATTCCATAAGAACTGACAGCCAACTCCCTCTGGTCTTGACGTTCAACGTGTCATTCATTGCAAGGTCCCGATACGTCGGACCGCCGCTTTCGCGGGGATGACGTTTAGCGATGCCCTCGGGGGTTACGGCGCCAACGGTGAAATTTGCCCACCCAGGCGAGCAGGCGTTCGGGCAGGTGCGCTCGTTTCCATTCGCCGGCCGCGTATTTGTTGGCTTCGGCGAGCGTCGGGTAGATATGGATCGTGCCGAGCACCTTGTTCAGACCGAGTCCATGGCGCATCGCCAGCACGTATTCAGCAATCAGATCACCGGCATGTTCACCGACAATCGTGACCCCGAGGATACGATCTTTACCGGGTACGGTCAGTACCTTGACGAAACCATGTGCTTCGCCGTCGGCAATCGCGCGATCGAGGTCATCAATACCGTAACGGGTTACTTCGCAGGGAATACCCTGCTCTTTGGCATCGCTCTCATTGAGGCCGACACGGGCAATCTCCGGCTCGGTGAACGTAGCCCATGGAATGACCGAGTAATCCACCTTGAAGCGTCGAAGTATGCCAAACAGGGAATTCACCGAGGTATACCAGGCCTGATGGGCGGCCACGTGTGTGAACTGATAGGGCCCGGTGACGTCACCACAGGCGTAGATCGTCGGAATGCTGGTTTGCAGGAACTCGTTCACTTCGATGCTGCGGTTCGGGCGCAGACGCACCCCTAATTCTTCAAGTCCGAAGCCGCCGCTGCGCGCGGCTCGTCCGACCGCAACAATCAGGGCATCGAATTCAACTTCAACACTTCCCGACTCAGCCTCCGTGACCACGTAATTCCGGCCATCCCGTTGATAAAAACGCCTGGCAGCATGGCCGGTCAGCACCTGCACGCCTTCGGCTGCGAATTTCTCCTGCACCATGCTGGAAATCTCGGCATCTTCACGCAACAACAATCTGGGCAACATCTCGATCTGTGTCACCTGGACACCGAGTCTGGCGAATGCCTGGGTGAGCTCGCAACCGATCGGCCCACCCCCGAGCACAACCATTTTCTCGGGCTTTTCACGCATCTCCCAGAGGTTATTGGAAGTGTAGAAGTCGATCTGATCGAGACCTTCGATGGGCGGTACAAAGGGGCGCCCCCCGGTCGCAACCACGATATTGCGGGTGCGAATCGTATTGCCGTTGACTTCGACGGTCCAGGGTGAGGTGACGCGCGCCTCACCCTGCACCACGTCGACGCCAAGACCGCTATAGCGTTCGATTGAATCGTGCGGTTCGATATCGCGAATCACCTGCTGAACACGCTCCATCACCGCGGCAAAGTCGAACTCGGCGCTGGCGCTGTGAATACCGAATTCGCTGCTGCGTGCAATATGCGACAGCAATTTCGCCGAGCGCAGGAGCGCCTTCGACGGCACACAGCCATAATTGAGACAGTCACCGCCCATTTTATTCTTTTCGATCAAGGTCACTTTGGCTTTGACGGCTGCCGCGATATACGCGGTTACCAGCCCGGCGGATCCGCCACCGATCACCACCAGGTTGGTATCGAACTGCGCGGGCTTGTCGAACCCCTGCAAGGCTTTACCACTGGCGATGACCGCAACAATCTTCCTGCCGATGAACGGCAACATCGCAAGTAACAGGAAAGACAGCACGATCCCGGTGTTGAAGATACCGCTGGCGGATTCGATTTGTGCCAGTTGCGTGCCGGCATTAACGTAGACCACGGTACCAGCGAACATGCCCAGCTGGCTGACCCAGAAAAACGTCCACAGGCGCAGCCGGGTAAGGCCCATCA
>JAJDOF010000160.1 GCA_022340305.1 Gammaproteobacteria bacterium | reverse complement strand
GCCGGCGAGGCGATCGGCCCTGATATCTTTGATTTCTACCGCTCGCTCGGCATCAATATCAAGCAGCTTTACGGGCAGACCGAATGCATGGTGTTTATCTGCGTGCAACCCGATGGCGAAGTCTATGCCGACACCGTCGGCACGCCGGCCATCGACGTCGAGATAAAAATTACCGATAGCGGCGAAATCATGTATCGCAGTCCGGGCGTTTTCCAGGCCTATCATAAGAATCCGGAATCGACCGCGAGCACCAAAACCGCAGACGGCTGGGTGCATACCGGGGACGCCGGATTTTTTGATGAAGCAAGCGGCCACCTGAAAATCATCGACCGTGCCAAGGATGTCGGCAAGCTCGAGGATGGCACCCTGTTCGCACCCAAATACCTCGAAAACAAACTCAAGTTTTTCTCCTTCATCAAGGAAGCCGTGCTATTCGGCAACGAGCGCGAGTTCAGCACCGCGTTTATCAACATCGATCTCGATGCGGTCGGTAACTGGGCCGAACGCCGCAACATCGCCTATAGCGGCTACATCGATCTGGCTACACGATCCGAGGTCTACGATCTAATCAAGGAATGCGTCGACAAGGTCAACCTGGACGTATCTCAGAATACGCGGCTCGCTAATTCGCAGATCCACCGCTTTCTGATTCTGCACAAGGAACTCGACGCCGATGACGGCGAACTGACGCGCACGCGCAAGGTTCGGCGGAGTTTTGTCGGCGAGCGTTTCGACAAGCTGGTCGAAGCGCTGTATTCCGATCAGCAGCAATGCCACATCGAAACCGAAGTTACCTTTGAAGACGGCCGCACCGGTCTGCTGGCGGCCGACGTCAGGATCTGCAATGCCGAGGTGGTTACGCCACCCACCCAGCCGCGGAATGTCGCCGCATGACGGAGCGCAACATCGGTGACGTTATCCTCAAGGTCGACAACATCAGCCTCTCGTTCGGCGTGATGAAGGTACTCGACGACATCAGCTTCGACGTGCGCCAGGGTGAGATTCGCTCCATCATCGGTCCCAACGGTGCCGGCAAGAGCTCCATGCTGAATGTCATCAACGGTTTCTATCATCCGCAACAGGGATCGATCACCTTCAAGGGCAATACCCGCAAGCAGATGGCGCCGCATGTCGCCGCCAGCCAGGGTATCGCACGCACTTTCCAGAATATCGCGCTGTTCAAGGGCATGAGCACGCTCGACAACATCATGACCGGGCGCAATCTGAAAATGAAAACCAACCTGTTCTGGCAGGCTTTGCACATCGGCCCCGCGCGTACCGAGGAGATCGAGAACCGCGAAGCTGCCGAGCGCATCATCGACTTTCTCGATATCCAGGCGATTCGTAAGAAACCGGTGGGCAAATTGCCCTACGGTTTACAGAAGCGCGTCGAGCTCGGGCGCGCGCTCGCCGCCGAACCCGATTTGCTGCTGCTGGACGAGCCGATGGCCGGCATGAATTCCGAAGAGAAAGAGGACATGTGCCGCTTTATCATCGACGTCAATGACGAGTTCGGCACCACTATTACCCTGATCGAACACGACATGGGGGTGGTGATGGATCTGTCCGATCGCGTACTGGTGCTCGACTACGGCAAGCAACTCGCCGATGATGTTCCCGACAAGGTGCGCACCAACCAGACCGTCATCGACGCATACCTTGGAGTACCACATGAATAAGGTAACCGGCTAATGATGTTCTTTATTGAAGTGACCCTGAGTGGCTTGATGGCTGGTGTGATGTATTCGCTGGTGGCGCTCGGCTTCGTGCTGATCTTCAAGGCCTCCGGTATTTTCAACTTCGCCCAGGGCGTCATGGCGCTGTTCGCGGCCCTGACCCTGGTCGGACTGATGGAGAAATTCAACTTCCCGGTGTGGCTGGCGATCATCGGCACGATTGTGGTGATGATCGCACTCGCCTGGCTCATCGAACGCGTGATGCTGCGCCACCTGGTCAACCAGGAACCCATCATCCTGTTCATGGCGACCATCGGCCTTGCCTACGTGCTCGAAGGCGCAGGCGATATCCTGTGGGGTTCGGATGTAAAACTGCTCGATATCGGTATACCCCAGGGGGCCTGGGGATGGCTCTGGGATCAGGGCATCTATGTCGAAAAACTGGAGCTGTTCGCCGCCGGCACCGCCGCAATCCTGGTCATTTTTCTCGCCGTCTTCTTCCAGAAAACCCGCGTCGGACGCGCCCTGCGAGCGGTTGCCGACGATCACCAGGCAGCACTGTCGGTCGGCATATCGCTGAATACCATCTGGGTCGTGGTGTGGTCGGTCTCCGGCATCGTCGCACTGGTCGCGGGTATCATGTGGGGCAGCAAGTCGGGCGTGCAATTCTCGTTGTCACTCATCGCGCTGAAAGCCCTGCCGGTATTGATACTCGGCGGATTCACCTCGGTCCCGGGTGCGATTGTCGGTGGCATGATCATCGGCGTCGGCGAAAAACTGGCCGAGGTTTACTTCGGGCCAATGGTCGGCGGCGCCATCGAAAACTGGTTTGCCTATATGCTGGCGCTGGCCTTTTTGCTGTTCCGCCCGCAGGGGCTGTTCGGCGACAAGATAATCGAACGGGTGTAACGGGACTGACTGATGATTTATCGCGAAACCGGACAGTTCAAGAGCAGCTACGAGAGCGATCAGGCGCTGTTTCCGATCAAGCAGGATCGCTACGTCATCCTCGGGGTGCTGATCGTCACCTTTGGCGTCGTGCCGGGTTTACTGAACGAGTACTGGCTCAACGCCATCCTGCTGCCCTTCCTGATCTATGCGCTCGCTGCGCTGGGCTTGAACATCCTGACCGGGTACTGCGGCCAGGTATCGCTCGGTACTGGTGGTTTTATGGCCGTGGGTGCCTTTTCGGTTTACAAGTTGATGATCGCCTTTCCTGAACTCGGATTTATCCCGCTGGTCCTGCTGTCTGGAGTCATTACTGCGGCCGTCGGCGCCCTGTTCGGCTTACCATCGCTGCGTATCAAGGGATTTTACCTGGCGGTGGCGACGCTGGCCGCCCAGTTTTTCCTGATCTGGTTATTCAACAAGGTCGGCTGGTTCTTCAACTACAACGCCTCGGGCATGATCAATTCACCGCCGATGACTGTGTTCGGGGTCATCATCACCGGACCTGAAGGCGACATGACCGGCAAATATTACCTGGTCGCGACTTTTGTGGCGCTGTTTGCGTTAGTTGCGAAGAATCTTGCGCGTGGGCGCATCGGCCGCAACTGGATGGCGATACGCGACATGGACATCGCCGCCGAATTGATCGGTGTACGCCCGCTGATCGCCAAGCTTTCTGCTTTTGCGGTGTCTTCGTTTTACATCGGCATGGCCGGTGCGCTGTATTTCGCGGTCTGGCTGGGCTCCGCCGAGCCCACCGAAGCCTTCGACATCAACCAGTCGTTCCTGGTGTTGTTCATGATCATCATCGGTGGACTCGGCTCGGTTCTCGGCTCCTTTCTGGGCGCTGGATTCATGGTACTGATGCCGATACTGCTAAAAAATATCATGGTTGACGGTTTTGGTACCGATGCCGCGCTCGCCGCGCACATCGAAATCATCACCGTCGGTGTACTGATCATTGGATTTTTAATTGTCGAACCACACGGGCTTGCGCGCCTGTGGCGGATCGCCAAGGAAAAAATGCGTCTGTGGCCGTTCCCGCACTAATGCGTGATTCGTCCTGCGACGTTATATAAACTGTGAAAAACAGAAAACAACCGGAGGAAGTGAAGTTATGAATATAGCAAAACTAACCAGGCAGGCCGTGCTTGCGCTGCTGGCCATGCCGCTGTTGTCCGGCGTGGCCACGGCTTACGAGCTGACCATTCCATCCCTCGATTACCGTACCGGGCCTTATGCTCCCAATGGCATCCCGTTTGCCAACGGTTACGGCGATTACCTGCATATGCTCAATGAACGCGATGGTGGCATCAATGGCTCTAAAATCAACCTGGTCGCCTGCGAAACGGCTTACAACACCAAGCGTGGTGTCGAGTGTTACGAAAACACCAAGGGAGAGGGTGAGTCCGGCGCACTGGTTTACCAGCCATTATCCACCGGCATCACCTATCAGCTGATCCCGAAATCCAGTGTCGACAGGATCCCGGTATTCTCGATGGGCTACGGTCGCACCTCGGCCGCCAACGGTAAAGTTTTCCCCTGGGTGTTCAATTTCCCGGCGACTTACTGGGACCAGGCAACCGTTTTCATCCGATATATCGGCGAGAAAGAAGGTGGCATGGACAAGCTCAAGGGTAAAAAGATCGCACTGGTTTATCACAATTCCGCGTACGGCAAGGAGCCGATTCGGACGCTCGAAAAAGCCGCTGAGCAATATGGCTTCGAATTTCTGCAACTGCCCGTCGATCATCCGGGCCAGGAACAGAAGTCAACCTGGTTGCAGGTTCGCCAGGAACGTCCCGACTGGGTGCTGATGTGGGGCTGGGGCGTGATGAACCAGGTCGCAATCAAGGAAGCGGCGTCGATTCGCTACCCGATGGATCATTTCATCGGCGTGTGGTGGTCAGGATCTGAAAACGACGTACTGCCGGCCGGCGATGCGGCGCACGGTTACCTGTCCGGTGCCTTTCACCAGCCTGGTGGCAACTTTCCCGCGCATGACGACATCCGCAAATATGTTTACGACAAGGGCATGGGACTGGGTGAGCGGGACCGCATCGGTGAAGTCCTCTATAACCGTGGCCTGGTCGCCGCGATGTGGACTTCAGAGGCGATTCGCAAAGCGATGGAAATACATAAAACCAATAAAATCAAAGGGGTACATGTCCGCGATGGTTTTGAAGCGCTTGACGTGGATGAGGCGCGCCTGACCGAACTGGGGCTGCCGGGATTTACCATACCGGTAAAGATTACCTGCGAAAACCATGAGGGTCCCGGCAAGGTTGCGTTGCAGCAATGGGATGCGAAGGCGCAGAAGTGGAGCCTGGTCAGCGGTTTTTATGAGCCGCTACGCGATATTACCGCACCACTGATCGCGGAAGACTCGGCGCAGTACGCCAAGGAAAACGGCGTCGTGCCACGTATCTGCGGTTAACGCCGACACCGTTGTAATTGGACCGCCACGTGGAACAGGATGATATGCCTTCGACACCGTCATTGTTGTCGGTGAACAACATCGAGGTCATTTACGACCACGTGATCCTGGTACTCAAAGGGGTTTCGCTGGAGGTTCCCGAACAGGGCATTGTCGCCCTGCTCGGGGCCAACGGCGCGGGCAAGACCACCACGCTGAAGGCGATCTCCAACCTGTTGCGCGCCGAACGCGGCGATATTACCAAGGGCAGCATCGAGTTCGAGGGCAAACGCATCGATCGCCTGACACCGTCGCAACTGGTGCAGCAAGGCGTTATCCAGGTCATGGAGGGCAGGCATTGCTTCGAGCACCTGACCGTCGAGGAAAACCTGTTGACCGGGGCCTACACCCGCCGCGATGGGGGCGCCGCCATCGAGCGTGACCTGGAGCTGGTGTACGGCTACTTTCCACGATTGAAGAGCCGTAGCCGCGCCCAGGCCGGTTATACCTCGGGTGGCGAACAACAAATGACCGCGATCGGCCGGGCGCTGATGTCTAAACCGAAAATGATTCTGCTCGATGAACCATCGATGGGGCTGGCTCCGCAGTTAGTGGAGGAGATATACGAGATCGTCGCGCGCCTTAACAAGGACCAGGGTGTAACCTTCCTGCTCGCCGAACAAAACACCAATATTGCACTGCGCTATGCCAGTCACGGCTATATTCTCGAAAACGGCCGCGTGGTGCTCGACGGCAGCGCCGCCGAATTGCGCGAAAATACCGACGTCAAGGAATTCTACCTCGGCATCAGCGAGGGCGAACGCGTCAATTTCCGCGACGTCAAACATTACCGGCGGCGCAAGCGCTGGCTAACCTGAACAACCCACCGGCCTGCCAGAAAACATCGGGCTGCGACGCCAGGGCTGGATGTACCCGAAGCCCTGATCCGACAAATGGGTCGCCCGGCGACCGCGCGCGAGAACACGAATGAATGACTACTACGACAGCCTGGAAACCCGCAGCAGCGATCAACGCAGTGCTGAGCAACTCTCGGCTTTACGCGCCCAGATCGCTCACGTCAAGCAGCACACCGCAGCCTATGGTGAAGCTTTCAGGGAAATTGATGCCGCTTCGATTAACGACTTCGAGTCATTCGCCCGTGTGCCGCTCACGCGTAAATCCGCGCTCATCGCCCTGCAACGCGAGCAACGACCTTTTGGTGGTTACACGGCGCAGACCGGCGTACCGTTATCGCATGTTTTCGCGTCACCCGGCCCGATCTACGAACCCGGTTTTGCGCTGCCCGACTTCTGGCGTTTCGCGCGCTCGCTGTATGCCAGTGGTTTCCGCCGCGGTGACCTCGTGCACAACTGTTTCAGCTACCACTTAACGCCTGCAGGTCAGATGTTTGATAGCGCGGCGCAGGCGCTCGGCTGCGCGGTGATTCCCGCCGGCGTCGGTCAAACCGAACTGCAGGTGCAAACCATCGTCGACCTCGCACCGAGCGCCTACGTTGGCACGCCTTCATTCCTGAAGATTATTCTCGAACACGCCGATGGACTCGGCCGTGATGTGAGTTCTGTGAACAAGGCGCTGGTCAGTGGCGAGGCCCTGCCCGCGCCGTTACGCAGCGCTTTCGCCGAGCGCGGCCTGCGCGTACAACAATGCTATGGCACTGCCGACCTCGGCCTGATCGCCTATGAGTCGAGCGCGCTGGAGGGTTTGATCATCGATGAAGGGGTCTACGTCGAGATCGTGCGCCCGGGCAGCGGTGATCCACTCCCCGCAGGCGAAGTGGGCGAAGTCGTCGTCACCAATCTCGGCGCAGAATATCCGTTGATTCGATTTGCCACCGGCGATCTGTCCGCCATCCTGCCCGGAATCAGTCCCTGTGGACGCAGCAACCTGCGCATTCGCGGCTGGATGGGACGCGCCGATCAAACCGCCAAGGTGCGCGGCATGTTCATCCATCCCGAGCAGGTAGACAAGGTGATTAAAGCGCACGCCGAAATCGGGCGTGCGCGCCTGGTCGTCGACTGGGTCGATCAGGCCGATCGGCTGACACTGAGGTGCGAATGCGCTGCAGCGGACAGCAGTTTGGCGGCTGCTATCGCGACCAGTATTCGTTCGATCTGCAAGCTGCGCGGCGAGGTCGAGATCGTCGTCCCCGGCAGTCTGCCGAACGACGGCAAGGTCATTGACGATATCCGTCAATACGAATAACCGCCTGTCGAATCGATGGCGATGAAAATCCAGCCCCTGCTCGAAGATGTTCGCATCATCGATCTGTCACAGTATATACCCGGCCCCTTCGCAACCCGCCAACTGGCCGATCTCGGCGCCGAGGTTATAAAGATCGAACCGCCCGGTGGTGATCCGATGCGCCGTTTCATGCACCGCGACGGCGCGGCAGCCTCACCGGTTTATCGCCACCTCAACCGCGGCAAGCGCGTCTGCGAGCTGGACCTCAAATCCGCTGGTGGGCGCAAGGCGCTGGCAGCCCTGATCGTCGACGCCGATATATTGCTTGAATCCTACCGACCCGGCGTGCTCGCGCGTCTCGGATTCGATCGCCAGCAGCTCGCACAGATAAATCCCGGGCTCATTCACTGTGCGTTGTCGGGCTATGGTCAAACCGGTCCCTATGCCGGGCGCCCCGGGCACGACATCAACTATTGCGCGTTAAGTTCCCAGGCGATCGTAAGCGGCACCACCGCGCGGCCGGTGATCGCCTATCCGCCGATCGCCGATCACGCAGCGGCGCTGCAGGCCGCCGTGGCAATGCTTGCCGCACTGCACGCCAGAGGCAGACAGGAGGCTGGAATTTATCTCGATATCAGCATGACCGAATCGATCCTCGCCTGGCAGTACCTGCCGATGCTGGCGCATGCAGATGAACGCGCCACGAATATGCTGAACGGTGGCGCCGCCTGTTACAACCTGTATCAATGCGCCGACGGCGAATTCGTCAGCCTTGGAGCCATCGAGTCCGTATTCTGGAGCAACTTTTGCCTTGCGCTCGAGCAGCCGGCATGGATCGACCGACAGTTTGAAAGCATGCCGCAGCACGCATTGATCGCCGAAGTCGCCACCGTCTTCGCACAGCAATCACGAGCACACTGGTGTGCTCGACTGGACCAGGTCGATTGTTGTTTCGAGATCCTGTTTGACACCGACATCCTGGCTCAACAATCACAATTGAAATATCGCCAGGCCGTTACCGAGTCAGGCCCCACTTACCCTGCCTGGATCAACCGGCAGCCAGTCACTATTCCCCAGGACTTCGAAACCATTGTCGCGCCTGATCAACTGTGCTGGCATCCTGTCCAATCCTGAGCTCCCCGCTAACACCCCAGCTTTATCTTTCGTTGTGCCTGAGTTCATTTTCCAGAATCAGCTGATAGTCGCGAATCCGCTGCACGTAGCGCACGGGTTCAAAACCGCGCGCATATCCATACTTGAGGTTGCGGTAATAGCGCTTGTCCGCAAGCAAAGGCAGCACCTGCTTGACGTCGTTCCACAGGAAAGGATTTAGTCCCTGGTCGCGCGCCAGGGTCTGCGCATCGTGCAGATGTCCGCGGCCGACGTTATAGGCGGCCAACGCCATCCAGGTACGGTCCGGCTCTTCCACCCCTTCGGCAAAGCGATTGTTCACCAGGCGCGACATGTACCTGGCTCCGCCAAAGATACTTTGCTTTGCATCCAGTCGGCTTTTGACACCCATGGCCCGGGCGGTGTCGAGCGTCAGCATCATGATGCCGCGAACTCCGGTCGGACTGCGCGCATTCGCACGCCAATGCGATTCCTGGTAAGCCTGGGCGGCCAGCAACATTTCAGACAGCTCGTATTTGGCGGCCGCCTGCTGGAATAAATGCTTATATTTCGGGTAACGGGTGCGAATACGGGAAATGAATTTGCGCGTATCGACGTAATCGAATACCTCGACAAAACCATAATATCTTTCCTGCAGAACCGACAGTTCTCCACTTTTCTGAAAAGATTCCAACCAGGATTTGATCGCCGCCTGCAGGTCGCCCCGCTCAGCCGACATCATCCAGCCAAGCGATTCGGATTCATGCAGGTTGAGCGGAGCGATCAGCTCGGGAAAATAGCGCCGATTGATATCGACTATATTGGAATCCGCCACGGTACAGTCGATCTCGCGTTGCCACACCGCGCGCAGCAATTGCTCGGTGTCCTCGGTCGTGGTTTCCTGCCATTTGAGTTCGGGATACTGCACGCGCAAAACTTGCAGGCGTTCGACATAACTGCTGCCGGCAATAACCACGATATTCAATCCAACCAGGTCTTCAATGTTTTCCGGTTGCACGTTATCGCGGCGACACACGACCTGTTGCGTGACGTCCTGGTAGGCGGGGCCAAACAGGAACTTTTGCCGGCGCTGCTCGGTGATGGTGAGACCTGCCGCCGCCAGATCACCCTCGGCGTTTTCTACCGCGGCGATGATTTCCTGCACCGAGTTCTTGAGTTTGTACTCGACTTCGAGGCCAAGCGATGCCGCGAAGGCTTTGACCAGGTCGTACTCGGGCCCACTTTGCTTTTCCTCGCGATCGGTGTACAGCGTGGTCGGAGCATTGCGCGTCAGCACCACCAGCTTGCCGGAAGCCTGGATCTCCCGGAGGCTGCGAGTATCTTTCTGCGCCTCGTTGAGCTTTGCTTCGCAGGCCGATAGCAACAGCAATGCACAGGTCAGCCAGACCTTCAGGTTGAGCGGGGACGCGAACAACATCTCATATTCCAGTGACTCGGCCGGTTAGACAGGAATCTGATTGTTTCAAAATTCTGACAAAATGTCGCGAATCATCGAAACAGCTGGCAATCCGGCTGCCAGCCTGCCCCTGGAGCAGTCCCGTGCAAAAGTACCTTTGAGTATCGCTATGGGTTGGTAAAGTGTTTGATCGCTCCGTCGTAATACCGGGTATCAACGTATACAACGCCATCATGGGATGTCGACAATGGCGTGATGGTGCGAGATGCGAGCTCGGCGCGAAACGCCTTTTCGCCTGTATCGCCCGCTTTGCTACCCCGCGGCTGGTGGGCATGCGGTACAACGGCCCCCAGCTATCCACTGCACCAAAGCGGCGCACGGCATGATCCCTGAGGTGATTCCTTAGGGACATGATTCCTTAGGGATTCCTTAGGGACAGACACTTTGCAGTGATCCCTTAAGGACAGACACTTTGGAGTAGGGATCCCCTAAGAGAGGACTCCCTAAGAGACACACTCTCTCACCGGTCAACAACAATTTTGATCCGGATTTACTGAAGTTTCACAGAGATTCTTAGTCAGATTTCAACCGGGCCAGGGTGAGGCTTGTACCAACCCGCGGATCCTCGAGTTCAGACAATATCTGCCCGTGGCCAGCGAGTAGCTGGCTTGTTGTAGGGATTCGACACGTGAAAACTATCCTGTATCAAGCTGCTGGATTTGTCGGTTGAAGCGTCGCGGATGAATGGTTTCGAATTGCGTGGTATTGATACGCCATTGCTCCGGTGTTATCTGCAGCCGGGCGAGGATTGGTGGCAAAGTGATATCGACGTATCCGCGCTTGTCGCTGCGAATAATGCGGCCAGTCCAGTCCACCAGTGTCAGGTATTCTTCGAAGTTGAACGGAATACCTGTATGGGCTTCGTTAACTGACCGGTTCTCGAAGGGCAACAGTGGCTTTAGCGTAGTCTTGAAGTCGAGTAAGTCACCACATTGCGACTGGTCGTCTATCGCCTGCTGCAAAATAAATTCGGCGTTCAGCCGTTCTCGAATGCTGGTATGGCTAGAGGCCTCCGGCCGGTCAGTGATCCCAGCCCGTACTGGGTTGAGGTCGACATAAGCCATACACGAAAGCAACGCTTCTTCAGATTTGAGGGCCTGCGAGGTGAATCGCGATTCCCAGAACTTCCCGGTGCACTCGTCCTCAAGATTGGCCTGACGGGCAATGGGCTGATTCAGGCAGCGCATGAACCAGCTGATGCTGGCTAGCTTTTTGCGCCAGACATTGACGATGTCAGAGACGGTGGTACGCTCAACTGGTTTTAGTTCTTCCCCTTCACGCAAGCGCTGAACGAGCAAAGGGCCTTTAAACATGGCACACCACCGATCCATGACGTCGTCGTCGCTCAACTCCTCGATCTGCCCAGGGCAAAGCTTGAGCACGAGGTGGTAGTGATTGTTCATCACGGCATAGGCGCAGACATCGATGGCAAAGAGCGAGGAGAGCAGCCGAATTCGGTCGACGACCCACTGGCGCCGATGTTCATAATTTTTTCCTGAGTAGTGATCAACCCCACACAGAAAGGCGCGGCGCACACAGCGTGAGGTGACATGGTAATACGGGGTATCCGCAAGGGAAATCAACGCCTTCCTGGGTCGAGTCATCAGCTAAATCCGTTTATCTGAGTTCTACGCAGCCTACGCCCAGGTGCCGGTCGATGTCAATTCGAAAGCGTGTGTCCCCGTGAAAAACCCGTGAAAACGTTGCACAGCGCCGGCGGCATCAGTGGTGACTGACAGGCGATCACATTAATCTAGCCACGCCCAATGAACGGCATCCGCGTCGCCATGATGGTCATGAACTGCACGTTGGTGTCCAGTGGCAGCGAGGCCATATGCAGAACCGCCTGGGCAACATGTTCGACATCCATCACCGGTTCGGGCAGGCGCTCACCATTCGCCTGCGGCACGCCCTTGGGCATCGCCTGGGTCATCGGCGTCGCAGCGTTACCGATATCGATCTGGCCGCAGGCGATGTCATCGTTGCGGCAATCCAGCGAGATCGACTTGGTCAACCCGGTAATCGCATGCTTGGTCGAGGTATAAGGCGCCGAAAACGGGCGCGGCGCGTGCGCCGATATCGAGCCGTTATTGATGATACGCCCGCCTTTTGGCGTCTGCGCCTTCATGATGCGAATCGCCTGTTGTGCACACAGGAACGGACCGGTCAGATTCACGTCGAGCGTCTGCTGCCACTGTTCATAGGTCAATTCTTCCATCGGGATCCCCGGGGTGAAGCTACCGGCATTGTTGAATAACAGGTCGAGACGCCCGAAGCGAGCCTCGGCCTCGGCAAACAGCTGCCTGACCGGTTCAGGTTTGCCAACGTCGGTCGACACACACAGCGTTCGATCGACGTCGGCACCCGACAAGGCTACCGTCTCCTGCAAGGGTTCGAGTCGGCGTCCGGCGAGCACCACGGAGTAACCCGCGCCGAGCAGGCTCTGGCACACCGCCCTGCCAATACCCGAGCCGGCGCCGGTCACCAGCGCGACCTGTGATTCATTCTTCATTTGGTGCTCCTCCATAATTGATCGCAGTCGTATAGTGAGGGTCATCGTGCAATGCCCAGTAGGCATCGTTAAGCCGCGCCGTCAGCGCACCGGGTAAACCGCCACCGACCGCCTGCCCCGATATTCGCGTAACGGGCATTACCCCACCCGCCGTACTGGTAATAAACACTTCATCCGCCGCCCGCGCCATCGCAGCGGGCAGTAGCTCTGTCGATACCTGCAGTTTCTCGGCCGCCAACAGCTCCAGCACGGTAGCGCGGGTAACCCCTTCGAGCACACCGCGCGCCGGCGTGATGACCCGATCACCGCACCGCACGAAAATGTTGAAGCCCGGTCCTTCCACCAGGTTTCCCACGGCGTCAACCAGCACCGCACTGTCGGCACCCGCATCGTAGGCTTCGAACAGCCCCATTACCATGTCGAGCCAGTGATAATTCTTGATACGCGGATCTACAGACTCGGGCGGAATACGCTGATGCCGGCTGATCAGAAGGTTCATTCCCTGCGCGCGCAGCCGGTCATCGGCAATCCACACGAAGGGTATGGCAAAGGCCATGAATCGGTTGCTACAGGTGCGCGGATCACGCGATCCCGGCGCCGGTATGCCACGCGTGCAGACAATCTCGACATAAGCGTCACGCAAGCCACTGCGGCGCACCAGTTCGAACATCACCTCACGAATCTGCTCCCGACTATAGGGCACCGACATGCGCAGACGCTGCATGCTGCGCTCAAAGCGATCGAGGTAAGCATCGATGCGGAAAAAGCGGCCCTTCCAGACGTGGGCCACGTCGTAGGTCGCATCGGAGTGCAGGAAGCCCCAGTCCAGCAACGATATGCTGGCCTCGGCTACCGGGATATACCGATCGTCAATAAACGCTGCGCCCTGTGATAAATCGCCCATCAGCTGTCCCTCTATTCGAAGTCGGGCTTGCGCTTGTCGACGAAGGCCTGAATACCCTCACGGCCATCGGGCGAGGCCGCGCATTGCGCCAGCAATTGCCCTTCGAGCGCCATCTGCGCGTCGAGATCATTGCCGGGGCTCGCCAGCAAGAGCTTGCGTGCATAGGCAGCAGACAGCCGCGCACCGCTGACAAACTCGCCCGCCAGCCGCTCCGTCTCGGCGGCAAGCTCCTGGTCCGCGACCACGCGCGTTACCAGCCCCAGCTCAGCGGCTTCGCGAGCGTCCAGCAGTGGGTTGGTCAGCATGAGTTCCTGCGCCTTGCGCAAGCCCACCAGGCGCGGCAAAAAATAACTGGAAGCACCATCCGGGCACAGGCCAGCGCGGGTATAAGCCATGGTAAAGCTGGCCGATTCGGCGGCGAGCACGAGATCGCCGATCAGCGCCAGGCTGAAGCCGCCGCCGGCGGCAACCCCGTTTACGGCGATCAACAACACGGCCTGCATGCGCGACAGGGTCGCTATGGCGGCATGGAAATCATCGGCCAGGGCCTGCGCCGCGGCACCGATCTCATCGCCATGTGACAGCATTTCCTTGAGGTCGCCACCGGCGCTGAAAAAACGCCCGTGTGCGGTCAGAATCACAACCTTGAGCTGGGGATCACCGTCACATAGCCGTGCCGCCTGTTTCAGTTCCCTGGCCATCAGGCTGTCGAGCCCGTTTGCCGCGTCGGGACGATTCAGGGTGATACGCGCAATAGCGGCCTGCCGGGTAAAAATGATGTGCTTGAATTGATTCATATGGTTTTCGTGTAGTGGCGCTTCGATGGCGTCGATTGATGCATAATACACAACCCTATATGCCGGTTACAGGAACGAATTATGCCCGCCTATCTAATCGTCGACACGGTGATTGAAAATGCCGAGGAGTACGAAAAATACAAAGCACTTGCGAAACCCATCGCCGAGCAATACGG
>JAJDOF010000031.1 GCA_022340305.1 Gammaproteobacteria bacterium | reverse complement strand
ACCTTGGCGTGACGCGCGAGCACGGTGACGACCTGCTGGATGCTTTGCTGGCGTGCCTGCATGTCGCTGCGTACGACCAGGCCGATGGTTTTGAAATTCGCTGCCATTTTCAGATAATTGCCGGTAATCCCATAGTTTCAGGCTTGATTTCAGGAGGTTTAGTATATAGCTTGTATACCACTGTAATTGAAGCCGCCAGACAAGCCCACATGCCAATATATCAGACCCGATGACTGAAAAATACGAACTTGATGAGCGCGCTCAGCTTTTGTTACGGCAATTGATCAATTCGTATACGCGCGACGGACAGCCGGTGGGATCCAAGAATCTCGCCGAACTATCGGGTCTCGATGTCAGTTCGGCCACCATCCGCAACATCATGGCGAAGCTCGAGGATATGGGCCTGGTGGATTCGCCACACACCTCGGCCGGGCGCATTCCTACCCAGGCCGGGTACCGTTTTTTTATCGACAGCCTGCTACAGGTCGATAACCTGGAAGTATCGGCACAACAGGTCATTTCCAACAGTTTCGGCAGCGACAAAACCTCCAGCGACCTGATTCATGGCGCCAGCGATATACTGTCGCGCGTTACTCACCTGGCGGGTATCGTCAGCCTGACCCACACGGCGCCTGCCGAAGTGCGCCACCTCGAGTTCATCAAGCTGAGCGATCGACGCGTGCTGGTCATCCTGGTGATCAACAAGGATGATGTGCACAACAAGGTAATACCGGTAGATCGTGACTACAGCGAGCTGGAATTGCACCAGGCCGCGCAAACCCTGAGTCGTTACCTGGTCGGTCGCAGCTTCGAAAGCGCGCGCAAGACGCTGCAGCAGGAATTGTCCGAATTACGCAGCGACGTCAATTCGATCATGGAAACCATGCTCAACGCGATGCAGGAAGTGTGCGATTTGAGCATCCACGGCGATTTGATGACCAGCGGGGAATCGAATCTTCTACAGTATGCAGAGCTCACGGAAATCAATAAGTTACGAAGTCTATTTAATGTATTCAATGAGAAGACTGATCTGCTCAAACTGCTCGATGGTTGCACCTCGGCAAACGGTGTCGAAATCTTTATCGGCAGCGAGTCCGGGTATTCGGTACTGAGCGATTGCAGCATTATCGGGGCGCCGTACCACATCAAGGGAGAGATCGTCGGCGTGCTTGGCGTCATCGGACCGACGCGAATTGCCTACGAACAGGTGATTCCGGTGGTCGATATCACTGCAAAATTATTAACCTCCGCCTTGAATACGCGGAAATAATCCTTAAATTGTAGCCTTTCCGGGTGGTGCGCAAAGAGATACCGTAATACCCCGAGTGGAACTATCGAAATCAATTTTTAGCCAATCGCAGCAATCGGAGCAGTAAATGTCCCAACAGAAAGACCAGCTTGACACTGAACAGGAACACCGGCTCGCCACCGAGGCCGAAGAACAGGCGCATCTCGAAGATGTCGTGCCCGAGGCTGTGGAAACGCCTGACGATCCGAATGATTCGCCCGATGAGCAATTACTCAAGGCCCAGGGGACGATCAAGGAGTACTGGGATCAAATCTTGCGCATGCGCGCCGAGATCGAAAATAATCGCAAGCGCGCCGAACGTGACCTCGAGAATGCGCATAAATACGCGCTCAAGGGTTTTATGGAAAACCTTGTGCCGGTTATCGACAGCATGGAAATGGGCCAGCTTGCGGCAGCGGCCGATAACGCGACCCTGGAAAGCATTCGTGAAGGTTCGGAATTGACCATGAACATGTTTGCCCAGGTACTGGAACGCAGCGGACTGCAACAGATAGACCCGCTGGGGGAGAAGTTCGATCCGGAACGTCACCAGGCCATCAGCATGATCGAGACAGCGGATGCCGAATCAAACACTGTTATCGAAGTCATGCAGAAAGGCTTTCTGCTAAACGACCGGTTAATTCGGCCCGCGATGGTCGTGGTTGCAAAATAAACCCCTAAATAATTCGGGAATTTACTTGAAAGCGCTGAATATACCCCTACATCGGGTGTAAGTTTTCCTTAGAACAGTATTTGGAGCATACAAATGGGCAGAATCATAGGCATTGACCTTGGTACCACAAATTCCTGCGTAGCGGTAATGGAGGGCGGCAAGCCCAAGGTTATCGAAAACGCCGAGGGTGATCGTACCACCCCCTCAATCGTTGCTTTTGGCGCGGACGATGAAGTGCTGGTCGGGCAGCCGGCGAAACGCCAGGCGGTCACCAATCCCAGCAACACACTCTACGCGGTAAAGCGTCTGATCGGACGCCGCTTCGACGAGGACGCCGTGCAGAAGGACATCAAACTGGTGCCCTACAAGATCATCAAGGCAGATAATGGCGATGCCTGGGTCGAGGCTCATGGCCAGAAAATGGCGCCGCCTGAAATATCAGCGCGCGTGCTGCAGAAGATGAAGAAAACTGCTGAAGATTACCTGGGTGAAGAAGTCACCGAGGCGGTCATCACGGTACCTGCTTATTTCAACGATTCGCAGCGCCAGGCGACCAAGGACGCCGGCAGAATCGCCGGTCTTGAAGTCAAGCGCATCATCAACGAACCCACCGCTGCGGCGCTTGCCTACGGCATGGATAAATCCTCGGGTGACAAGAAGATCGCGGTTTACGACCTCGGTGGTGGTACTTTCGATATCTCGATCATCGAAGTGGCCGAAGTCGACGGTGAGCACCAGTTCGAGGTACTTTCGACCAACGGCGACACCTTCCTCGGTGGTGAAGATTTTGACATGCGCCTGATCGATTATCTTGCCGACGCCTTCAAGAAAGAGCAGGGCATGGACCTGCGTGGTGATCCGTTAGCGATGCAGCGCCTCAAGGAAGCCGCGGAAAAAGCGAAAATCGAGCTGTCTGCTGGACCGCAAACCGACGTTAACCTGCCGTATATTACCGCGGACGCCTCGGGACCCAAGCACCTCAACCTCAAGATTACGCGCGCCAAGCTGGAATCACTGGTCGACGACCTGATTGCGCGTACCATCGATCCACTCAAGGTTGCCCTCGATGACGCCGGGTTATCGGTATCGGATATCGACGATATCATCATGGTCGGTGGACAGACCCGTATGCCCAAGGTCCAGGAAGTGGTCAAGAACTTCTTCGGCAAGGAACCGCGTCGCGACGTCAACCCGGACGAAGCAGTCGCCTGTGGCGCCGCCATTCAAGGTGGCGTGCTCGGTGGCGATGTCAAAAACGTGTTGTTGCTGGACGTGACTCCGTTGTCTTTGGGTATCGAAACCCTGGGCGGGGTAATGACCAAGCTGATCGACAAGAATACGACGATTCCGACCAAGGCATCACAAACCTTCTCGACTGCCGAGGACAACCAGACGGCGGTCACCGTGCACGTGTTGCAGGGTGAACGCGAAGTGGCCAGCGCCAACAAGTCGCTCGGTCGCTTCGACCTGTCAGACATCCCGCCCGCGTCGCGCGGTGTGCCGCAGGTTGAAGTCACCTTCGATATCGACGCCAACGGTATCCTCAACGTATCGGCCAAGGACAAGGCTACTGGCAAAGAGCAGAGGATTGTCATCAAGGCATCCAGCGGACTGTCCGACGAAGAAGTCGATGCAATGGTCAAGGATGCCGAAGCGCATGCTGATGAAGACCGCAAGCATCGTGAAACGGTCGAAGCCCGTAACCAGGCGGATGCGATGATTCACTCGGCGGAGAAGTCACTGAAGGATTTGAGCGAACAGGTCGACGATGACGACAGGAAAAATATCGAAACCGCGATCGAAGATCTGAAAAAGTCCATGGAAGGCAACGACAAGAGCGATATCGAAGCCAAAACCCAGGCACTGGCGATGGCGTCGAGTAAACTGGCGGAAAAAGCCTATTCGGCTGGCGCCGCAGAAGGCGGTCCGGAACCGGTGGATGCCAATGCCGCGGAGCAGTCGAATGCCAATGACGACGTTGTCGACGCCGAGTTTGAAGAAGTAAAAGAAGACGATAAAAAATAGCGGCTTTGTTATGTTGGCCGCCTCGAACCTGGTGCGATTTATCGCGCCAGGTTTTTGTTGTTTGCAAGAAGCTGTTTATAAGACGTTTAAAATAAGATAAGAGTCAATGTCAAAACGCGACTACTACGAAGTTCTCGAAATTCCCAACAACGCGTCGGATGCCGACATCAAAAAGGCATTCAGACGCCTGGCGATGAAATATCATCCCGATCGCAACCCTGACGACGCGGATTCGGAGTCCAGGTTCAAGGAAGCCAAGGAAGCCTTCGAAGTTCTTTCCAGCGCCGATAAACGCGCTGCCTATGATCAGTTCGGCCATGCCGGCGTCGATCAGGGCGCGGGTGGCTTTGGTGGCGCTGGATTCGGCGATGCCTTCAGCGACATCTTCGGCGATATCTTCGGCGGCGGTGGGCGCTCGCGCGTGCGCAAGGGTGCGGACCTGCAGTACAACCTCGAACTCAGCCTGGAAGACGCCGTAAACGGCACCACGGTCAAGATTCGTGTACCGACCCTGAAGCACTGCACGACCTGTTCCGGTAGTGGCGCAAAACCCGGTTCATCGCCACAAACCTGCAGCACCTGTGCGGGACACGGCCAGGTGCGCATGCAACAGGGCTTCTTCTCGGTTCAGCAAACCTGTCCTACCTGCCGTGGCAAGGGCACCACTATCAGTGACCCCTGTGGTAGCTGCCAAGGTGCTGGCCGCGTCAAGGAGCACAAATCCCTGTCGGTGGAAGTGCCGGGCGGGGTCGATAATGGCGATCGAATTCGTCTGACCGGCGAAGGTGAGGCAGGTGATGCCGGCGCACCGACCGGCGACCTGTTCGTGCAGATCCACGTCAAAAAGCACCCGATATTCGAGCGCGATAATGCCGATTTGTATTGCGAGGTACCGATCAGCATCGTACTGGCTGCACTGGGAGGCGAAATCGAGGTGCCGAGTCTCGGTGGCCGACTCAATCTCAAGATTCCCCCTGGCACGCAGACACACAAGTTGTTCCGCATGCGCGGCAAGGGTATCAAGCCGGTGCGCGGTGGCCCGCTAGGTGATCTGATTTGCCGCATCGTCGTCGAAACCCCGGTGAAACTGAATTCGGCGCAAAAAGAGTTACTGGAAAAATTCGGTGAATCGATGGGCAAGGCGGTCAACAAGCACAGCCCCAATGAAAACTCGTGGATTGATAGCGTTAAGAAATTCTTTGAAGATATGAAATCCTGACCCCGGAGGTCCGAATGACTCGAATCGCAATCGCTGGCGCGGCTGGGCGCATGGGCCGTAACCTGGTCCTGGCCTGCAGCGAAACAGATGATATCGAGTTGACCCAGGCACTGGAGCGCGATCAGAGCCCGTCACTCGGTACCGATAGCGGCGTGCTCGCCGGGCTCCCACAAAACCATATCCTGCTCAGCGATAAACTGGATGCGCAGGCATTCGATACGCTGATCGACTTTACCCATCCGAGCGCAACCACCCACCATATCGACTTTTGCCGCGAGCACGGCAAGGCAATGGTCATCGGCACCACCGGTTGCGATGCCGCACTCGAGCAAAAGATGAACGATGCCGGCAAACAAATTCCCATTCTGTATGCGCCGAACATGAGTATCGGCGTCAACCTGTGTCTCAAACTACTGCAGATGACGGCCGAGGTGCTCGGTGACAGTGTCGACATCGAAGTCATCGAGGCGCATCATCGCAACAAGGTCGACGCACCGTCGGGCACCGCGCTTAAGATGGGGCAGGTAATCGCCGATGCGCTGGGACGTGACCTTGCCGAATGCGCTGTTTATGGTCGCCAAGGCCAGACCGGAATCAGGGAACGTGGCACCATCGGTTTCGAAACCATCCGTGCAGGCGATATTGTCGGTGAGCATACGGTGTTGTTTGCCGCCGAGGGAGAGCGCATCGAGATCACCCACAAGGCGTCGAATCGCATGACCTTCGCCCACGGAGCAATGCGTGCCTGCCGCTGGATTGGAACTCAAAAGCCAGGGGTATACGGCATGCAGGATGTCCTCGGAATCAAGTGAATTTACTTTAGGTAAATGATATAAATCTATGTATTTAAACAAGTTAACGATTTTTCCGGCGATCCATTTACGCAATGGTGAAGTCGTTCGCTTTACTCGCGGCGATACCAGCCAACCGATCGTTTTCCATACCGACCCGATTGCCTGCGCACAACAGTGGATTGATCAGGGCGCCGAGTGGTTGCAGGTTGTCAATCTG
>JAJDOF010000023.1 GCA_022340305.1 Gammaproteobacteria bacterium | reverse complement strand
AAGTGATGAGCTCCAGAGGCGCGGTTCCCATTAGGGCCAGAGCACCACATCTGCTCAACTCAAAGGCCGAATATACGTACGCAATTGACCTGTTGCCACCCACCAATCAATGCTTGCAAGAAGAGAGGTGTACATATATGTCTGTCCCATTGAACACCCCTTTGAACACCCCTTTGAACGCCTTATAATTTTTGCCAAGACGGGAATCTAGTCAGCTTCAGGTTTTAGCGGGCTGACATTGCTGACTTGCAACGGATTTCGTAGCACGATTTCCCGATGTGGGAATGGAATATTGACATTGTTCAGCTTGAATACGTCCCATAACGCCAGCAAAACTTTGCCGCGGATGTTGGTCAGACCGTTTTGTGGATCATTGATCCAGAAGCGAAGTACGAACTCCAGCGATGATTCCCCGAAATTGGTCATCCAGCATACGGGCTTTTGCGAGGACAACACGCGCGGCACGCTCGCCGCAGCTTCAATAGCCATCGCACTCACCTCGTGGGGATCAGACTCGTAAGAGACGCCAAAAGGCACGTCCAGGCGGATAAGCTCGTTCGAGAACGACCAGTTAATGACTTCCTGGGTAACAAAGTTTTCATTGGGGATCAAGTGTTCGCGGCCATCCCTTGTCACCACCGAAACGAAGCGAGCACTCAATTCGCGAATCCAGCCAAATGTATCCCCGAGGGAAATCGTATCTCCAGGCTTAATGGATCGGTCCAGCAGGATAATTATTCCAGAGACAAAATTAGAAACCACCTTCTGCAGGCCAAAGCCCAGGCCAACACCAACAGCACCGGAAAAAATAGTAAAAGCCGTTAGATCAATACCAAGTTCGGTGGTTGCAATCACGACCGCGATGACAACCAGCGTAATCTTCAACATTTTCCCAAACAGGACGCGCAGTGATGGCGTGAGTTCGTCGGCCTTCTGGATACGCCGTTCGAGGTAATTGCCCGTAGTAATAGCCAGCCAGAGCGTTACGGTCATAACAACAATAAATTTGATGACCAGCAACAAGGTTATTCTCGAGTCCCCCAGTTCGAAACCAAGGGTATCGAGGAAATGTGCTGCCCTGTCCGTGAATCCGGAAATAAGCATAGTGGCGTATACCCACCCGGCGAAGGCTACTATTCGAGAAATCGATCGGCTGCGAATCACCGCCGAGAGTATTGAAATCAAAATCCAGGCCAGAGTGATATTGAAAATGCTGGATAGCAATATACTTCGACTGGGCAGGGTTATATTGATCAACAGCAGCTGTATGCCGCCGATTAGCAGCATAAACAGAATCGCCTGGGTACGGCGTAAGATGACCACGAACATTCTGAGTAGCTTTGGCCTCCCCTTAATCTGACGGACCCGGGTCTCGATCGCTTTTTTTATCCGTGATTTGAATAATCTCGCGAAGACAAATGTGATGGCTAATATCGCTAACTGATATCGAAACCAGGGGACGCTGACCTGACTGACAAGCGTCAACCATAGTTCGTGCGCCTGCGAAACCAGGCTATTCAGCAACTCGTTCATAGGTTATCCAGGGTAAAAGGTCTCAAAGGTCACAAAAGGACACTCACTTTAGCATTGAATCGCCCCGGGAATACCGGAGACCGTTTTGTGTGAGTCATGCCGCCTCGGATAAACCCTCTAGTTGCTGATAATACATCAGCTCGCATTCGGCCGGCGGGATGTTTCCGATCGAACCAGGGGAAGTCCAACACGCTGAATCAGCGTATCCGTTAATCTGGGGGAGGCTCAACTTGACCCCTCATATGCCTTCTCTGATAATCGATCACGCCCTTACCAGGAGATACAGCTTGTCCCGGCATCAGTTAAGCAACGCGGAATTTACCCAAATCAAAGGTCAGTACGATCCGGTGGCGTTGCGTTCGCACTCCATTAACACGCGCTGTTACACCGAGGCAAAATTTCTTGACATCGAGCGTGAGCAGATTTTCCAGCGCAGCTGGCAGTTTCTGTGTCATGAAGAGAAACTTCGGCAGCCGGGGGACTACGTCTGCGCCAATGTCGATGGCCGGAGCGTGGTCGGCATCCGCAATCGCAGCGGTGAGCTCGCCGCTTTTTACAACGTCTGCAAGCATCGTGGTCACGAACTGCTGGCGGACGAGGGCAATATCAAGCGCATCACCTGCCCTTATCATGCCTGGACTTACGATCTTGACGGCGCATTGGTCACCGCACCACGCGCCGAGTACCTGGAGAATTTCGAGCAGAAATCGATTTGTCTGGATCAAATTCAAATTGAAATATTCTGTCACCTGGTTTTCGTCAATCTCGATCCTGCGGCAGCACCTTTAGCCCTGCAGTCAGGAGGTCTCGCCAGTGAGATCATGCAATATGCACCCGATCTGGCTGCGCTGACCTTTGCCCATCGCCTGACCTACCGCATCAAGGCCAACTGGAAGTCCGTGGTCGATAATTTCCTTGAATGCTATCACTGCCCGGTCGCGCACAAGGGTTTCAGCTCGATGATCGACATGGGCAGCTATAGGGTGACCACCCAGGGTATCTACTCCAGTCACATGGCGAAGGCGAGACCGGGTAAAAACAGTGCGTATGACCTCGCTGACGCCACGGTGACCGATCACGCGGTATGGTTCCTGTGGCCTAACCTAACGCTGATGCGCTATCCGGGGCGCGGTAATTTCATGGTGTGGCGATTCTACCCAATTAGCGCAACCGAAACCTGGGAAGAATTCGATTTCTTCTTCGAGTCGGCGGAGCCCAATGATAGCGAAAAGGAAGCGATTCGTTTTATCGATGAAGTGCTGCAACCCGAGGACATCAGCCTGGTGGAAAGCGTCCAGCGTGGCATGAACACCCCGGCCTTCAACTCCGGCCGCTACATGGTCGATATCGAGGGCAGCGGCGCCAGCGAACATGCCGTGCACCATTTTCACGGCTTGCTGCTGGACGCTTACCAGCGCGCCTGCCTTATCGAGGCCTGAGCCTTTTTGATATTGCTATCGACTTCCAGCTCGATGCGCTGACAAGCACGCGAGTCCATCTATTCCCATAAGAAATGTAATCATGAGCAAGCAACTGAAAGGTAAAACAGCATTTGTCACCGGCGGCAGCGGCGGTATTGGTGCGGCAATTTGCGAACGCTTCGCTGCCGAAGGCGCGAAAGTAATCGCCGCCGATTTACATCCGCCCGGTACAACACTGCGAGGTGTCGAATTCCGGAAATATGACGTCACCAGCGAAGACGTCGTCAGCTCGACCTTCACCGCCCTCGCGCAGCAATGGGACCGGCTCGACATCCTGGTCAACGCCGCCGGCATCGAGATCGAAAAAACCATCGAGGATACGACACTGGAAGAGTGGAATCGCATCTTCGCGATCAATGTGACCGGCATGTTCCTGACCTCCAGGCAGGCACTACCCCTGTTGCGCAAGTCCGCGGGAGCAAGCGTGATCAATTTCGGATCCTACGACGGCTACATAGCCGACCCCGGCCTTGCCGCCTACTGCGCCACCAAGGGCGCGGTGCATGCGCTCACCCGGGCGATGGCCTGTGATCACGGCCCCGAGGGCATTCGCGTCAATGCCGTCTGCCCTGGCTATGTGAATACACCGATGTTGCAGGATTTCTTCGGTGACTCGGGCGATATCGAAACCCTCAAGCAAGCGGTACGCGATGTTCACCCGATGCGCACTTACGGCGAACCCGCCGACGTCGCCAACCTCGTCAACTGGCTGGCCTCGGACGAAGCACGCTATGCTTCAGGCCAATTATGGATCCTGGACGGCGGCCTCAGTGCGCAAGTTCAACAGATGCGGCTCTAATCGTCGACTGAGATCGGTAATCCGGACTATGGGCCGCAGCGCCCGGGTCAGACGCAGACAACATAGTGGATCCCGCATTCTCAAGGCAGAGGGTCTGGGTTATTCTGTTCGCTGCCTGCAATATTAAATCCCTATTAGAGCGATCAGTTTCGAGAAATTCATAATGGTGCAACGACTCACAGGAAAAACCGTAATCGTGACCGGTGGAAGACAGGGTATCGGGCGCGCCATCGTCGAACGTTTCACGGCGGAAGGAGCCCGCGTGATGACCTGTGGGCGGGGCCCAAGACCCGCTGGTCTCGACGCCCAAATACTTTGGCAAACCACAGACGTGGCTGATCGCGCACAGGTGGACCAACTCGTCAACGCCACCCTGTCTGCCTTTGGTGAACTGTCTACGCTGGTAAACAACGCAGGCGTGCAAATTGAAAAAACCATCGTCGACACCAGTGACGATGACTGGGATCAATTAATGGGGGTCAACGCCAAAGGCGTATTCCTCGCCTGCCGCGCCTGTATTCCCCGTATGGTCGCAGGCGCGTCGATTATCAATATCGGCTCGATTTCGGCAACGACCGCCGATCCAGGCCTGGCGCTATACAATGCCTCCAAGGCTTTCGTCCAGGGTTTAACCCGCTCGATTGCGGTCGACCATGGTCCCGCGATTCGCTGTAACGCCATCAGCCCCGGCTGGATCATGACCGGCATGGCGGATGCAGCCTTTGCGCTTGCCGGTGACCCGGTCGCAGCCAAAAGTGATGCCCTCGCACGCCACCCCGCCGGACGTTTCGGTCGCCCGGACGATATCGCCAGCCTCGCGGCCTGGCTCGCCTCCGATGAGGCCGGTTTCGCCAGCGGCCAGTGCTATACGCTGGACGGCGGAATGACTGCTGGGTCCCCCCTCAATCCCGGGTTGTTCTAGAATTCTCACTTTCGCCCGCCGTTAGTCTATATTTTATTGATCCAGCGGCGCTATCTGGCGCCGTTCACAGCATCACAAACAGGCTAATCCAATGTCTATCGAAATCGACGAAATCACGCTGCTATTATCGGGCGTCGAGATCCTGCAGGATCTGGACGTCGACGTCATCGACGATATTGCCCGCCAGTGCCGTGTCACCGAATTCAAGCAAGGTGAGACGGTGATCAGGTCCGGCACCCTGGGTGAACGGATCTATTTCATATGTGATGGCAAAGCCGAAGTGCAGATACCTGACACTACAGGTGCGATCAAGCGTCGCATCCAGATTGACAAAGGGGACGTGGTGGGTGAAATCTCACTGTTGGTCAAGTCGACCTACTCCGCCGATATCGTTGCGCTGACCGATACCTCCGCGTTTTACCTTGATCGCCCACGGTTCCGGGCCTTGATCGAGAAACATTCCGAGTTTGCCGAGGTGATGTCACATTTAATGACCAGCCGCATGGCGCAAAGCGGTGGTATCAACCAGGTAGGTAAATACGAGCTGCGCGGCAAGCTCGGCGAAGGCAACATGGCGACGGTATTCAATGCCTGGGACCCGGAGCTGGAACGCGAGGTCGCCATCAAGATGCTCAAGTACAGGCTCGCCTACAACGAGGACTTTCTCGACCGCTTCGAACGCGAGGCCAGGACCATCGCCAGCCTGAATCATCCCAATATCATCAACGTGTTCGAGATCATCGATGCCTATTCGACGCGCTTCATCGTCATGGAAAAGTTGCACGGTAGAGACCTGGCTGCCTGTCTCCACGAAGATGGTGCATTCGATCTGGCCAAAACGAGAGATATCCTGTACCAGGTCGCAGGCGCCCTGCACTACGCCCACAATCACGGTAAAAAGGGTATCGTCCACCGAGACATCAAACCATCGAATATCGCTATCGATGATTACGGCAATATCAAGCTCACCGACTTCGGTATCGCCAGCCCCCCAAAAGACAGGGAGACCAACGTCCTGGGTACTCCGTCATACCTGGCGCCGGAAATCATTCGCGGCGACGTCTTCGATGGCCGCGCCGACATCTATGCGATGGGCGTCATGGCATTTCACATGCTCGCCGGTAGCCCTCCCTTCAACGCGGTGACACTTACCGAAATGCTGCGCAAGCAGGTTGAACAGAAACCACCGAATATCCGTACCGCCTGCCCGGCCATCGACAACGAGTTTGCCGGGTTTATCGATAGCGCGCTGCGCAAGGAACCCGGACAGCGAATCTCGGACTGGGTGAAAATTCGCGAAATCCTGAAAACGCCCAACCGCTTGAATTTGATGCTCGACCCGGGTGAGTTGGCGGTGGTGATACGATTTCGCGACACCCACAATCAGCAATCGGTGAAGTTCATCACTGCGATGCAGAAATTACTGCGCGATGAAAACATTAACCACGAATTTGAAATGCACCGTGGAGAAAACGCTTAGTTCACTATCTCGATAGGACGAGCCGCGACACGGGTGAGCCCCTGATAACGCCGCAACACTAGAAGATTCCGAATCGCCCGAATCTCGCAGTGGTGGCGCTGAAAAACGGCTAATCCCAGACGTTGGCTTTCTCATCGAAACCGTCGCGGCGCGCGCCGATTATGCAGAAACGATGTTTGCTGGGCGCTTCCATCACGGTCCAACGCTCCATTATCTCGACCACAGTGGCCCCCAGGCCTTGCAGGCGTTTGACCTCGGCCTCGATATCGTCGGTCTCGATATCGATGTGAATACGGCTCGGGTGTTCGACTCGCTGCAATATCACATGCGGGTCTGCGGGGTCACTGCGAAGGTCAATGTAGCGTCCCCCGGTTCGCGAACTGACAACCTCGCCACCGAGTGCGGCGCTCCAGAAACGCGCCTCCGAATCCAGGTCATCGGTTTCACAATCGATGATGACGGTACCCAGTCGACTCTTATGCATAGCTGCCATCCCCCCTTTGATTCTGCTTACTCGAGCCCGCATGCTCGCAAGGCATTGAGATAAAGGTCAAGACCTCCTTTATGTTTTGTGGGCAGGTTGGTTTCGAGATAGCGAATCGACAAATCCGGTTTTTCCCGCAAGGCGTTCGATAACGACAAGCGCGCTTCGTCGAGCCGATCCAGATTCGCCAGTGCAGCTGCCCTGACAGCGTGCGCCCAATAGCCGGTGCTGCTGGGTATCTGTAGGGTGCGATCGGCCCAGTCCAGCGCCTGCAAGTACTCCTCATTGAGAAGGCAGCTGAGCGCATGAACCACGGTAAAAGCCCAAAGCATTGGATCGCGCGGACTCATGGTAATCGCCTTGCTGGTAGTCTGTCCTGCTTCATCCAGTTCCCCGGCCAGCGACAATGCGAAACCGAGGCCATGATAGGCCTGCGCAAAACAGGGGTTCAGCTCGATTGATTTGCGCAATGCGGCAATCGATGCATCGTGTTCACCCAGCATCATGTAAATACGGCCAATGGCAAAATAGGAAATGGCATCCTTATCGTCACACTTAAGCGCGGTTTTTGCCGCCACCAGCCCTTCCTGTAAGCGCTGATCCGGATCTTCCGCATAGCCCATGATGACGGTGATGTAGCAACTGTAAGCATAATAAGCGTAGGCCGGGGCGAAATTTGCATCAGCGGCCGTAGCCTGTTGAAACATCTGCATGGCGATTTGCGCGTTCTCTTCTTCGTAAGTCCACATGTGCCAAAGCCCACGCTGGTAGAGTTCCCAGGCATCCAGGTTGCCCGGTGGCTTATTGATCGCCCTGTCACGCTCAAAGGCATTCAATTCGGGCTCGAGTGCGGCCGCAATAATGGTGACCATTTCATCCTGCAGATCAAAAATATCTTCCATTTCGCGATCGTAACGTTCTGCCCAGACGTGATGACCGGTGAGCGCGTCGATCAGCTGGACGGTGGCGCGTACTCGATTGCCTGCCTTGCGTACACTGCCTTCGAGTACAAATCGCACATCGAGCTCGCTTGCGACCTTGCGCACATCGATTGCGTTGCCTTTATAGGAAAAGGTACTCTCGCGCGAGATGACCTTGAACGAGCGGATTTTGGAGAGTGCGGTAATCAGATCTTCAGTGATGCCATCACCGATGTAATCCTGATCTGGATCGTTGCTCATGTTGGTCAGTGCCAGAACCGCGATAGAGGGCTTGTCACTAACTCGCGGATCGACATTCACGGCTTCCACACTCGCCTGCCGTGGTGGCATCCAACGATACACGTGAACAGGCCTATTGATATTCTTGAAGCTTTCCTCGCCATCATCACTGAATTCCAGATCGAGTTTGCCCGATAGTTGTTCGTGTACCGAGGCAGATATGCAGATACCGCCTGCGGCTGCCGCCGCTTCCAGTCGTGCGGCGAGATTCACACCATCACCGTAGACCTCTCCTCGATCTTCGATTACATCGCCGATGTTGATACCGATTCGCAGCTGCACATGTTCATCTGCGTCGAGGCTTCGATTTCGTTGCTGTAATTCTGTCTGGATGAAAACTGCGGCTTTCACCGCTGCAATCGCACTACTGAATTCGGCCAGAATTGCGTCCCCGGCAAAACGCAAAACCTTGCCACCTTCGCGGCTAATCTGCTCGCTGCCGAAATCGAGTACCTGCATGACACGCCGATGTGTGCCCTCCTCATCGCTGCCGCTCAGGCGCGAGTAACCGGCCACATCACAATACAGGACAGCGGTCAATTTTCGTTTGAGCGAATCAGCTGACATAAATCCAGGTTAACAGTCTCGAAAGCAGACAAAACAGTATAGGGAACTGTCTGCTTCAGTCCAGCAAAAGGGGCTAATGCGTGGGGCTGGTTTAGAGTAAGATTGGCAACTTTCTGATAACCAGGCCCGAACCCTGAGCAACGATCCGAACCACTCTGTGCGCCGCAATATATCCGGATTGCTAATCCTGCTGATGATCCTGGTCACCATCCTCAACGGCTTCAATCTGATCGGCGGCGGCTACCTGCCATTGCGGGTTGCCGGTATCGCCTCCTGGCTTGCCGCCCTGCTGCTATTCATCGACACTTCACGCATTCTCAAGATCCAGGTATCGGTGATTTTATTCATCGGCATCGCGATGATGCTTTACGCGCAGAGTCAGGCGGCACTCGTCGACCCGGGCAGGGTCATCAGCTCCAACACGGGGCTGATGACCATGATCGCGGCGGTCGGATTTCTGCGCCTGGTGGTGATTCCGGACAGCTTGCAGGAAGAGTCGCTCCCGGTCGGTCCAAAGGCCTTCCTGCAAACCATTATCGGATTAAACATCTCGAGTTCGATTATCAACATATCAGCACCGATTCTGATTGCCGACCGCATTCACCGTAAACGCCCGCTGCAACGTTTTAGCGCGCAGACCTTCACCCGCATATTTTGCGGCGTCTCCAGCTGGTCGCCCTTTTTCGGCGCCATGGCCGTGGTGCTGACTTATGTCAAGGGCGCCAGCCTGGGCTGGATCATCGTTGCTGGATTCCCCTTCATGCTGGTGGGAGCCATTGGTGTCTACTACGAGGCGCGGCTGCGGTACCCCGACGAAGTGGAAAATTTTGTCGGTTATCCTACCCATCTTGGCGCGCTCAAGATACCAGCTCTACTCATCGTCACCGTGGTAGCCATGTCGCAACTGTTTGCCGACATCCCGATTCTGGTGTTGATCGCCTTGAGTGCATTACTGGTAACCTCCGCGACGCTATTGGCGCGCAACGGTTTGACAGCAAGCTTCACCCGGCTCAGGGAGTACAGCACCGAGGGTTTGCCCAGAATCGTCAACGAATTATGCCTGTTCCTTGCTGCCGGCGTGCTCGCAGCCGGTATCTCCGCGCTGATCACCAACGGTGTATTTGACAATCCCTTTTCTCATTTCGATGCTATCAGCGCGGCCGAGGTACTGGCCATCATGGTGTTTTGCGCGTTTTGTGGGATTCATCCGATCATCATGATTTCAGGTTTTGCACCCATGATCATGACTCTCGACCCGGATCCGAATCTACTCGCAGCGACTTTCCTGTTCGCCTGGCATCTCGGCACCTGTTCCAACCCGCTGTCGGGCACTAACCTGGTATTCCAGGGGCGTTACTCAATACCCGGCTGGAAGCTGGCCTTCTGGAACTGGCCTTATGCAATCGCCATGTTGCTGGTCGGGGCGCTCTGGTTGCAAGCGGTGGCGCGAATATTTCCCTAGCCTGCGCTCATCAGCACAGCGGTTGGATCCGGGCAATTTGTCTTGAAGAATTCGACATCGGCGGGGCGCACCACACCCGGATAATCGCCGTGATAACCCTGCAGGTCCTGAATCAATTGAAAGTGCAAATGCGGCGGCCAGTTGCCGTTGGCCGGGCGCGCTCCGATCTCCGCCAGCGGTTCACCTGCGTTAAACGCTTTGCCGCGGCTTAGCCCATCCAGCGAGGCCTCGGTCAAATGTCCATAAAGACTGTGAAATTCGAAACCATCGAGCTCGTGACGCAGAATGATAACCGGGCCGTAGTCGCCGCAAACCTGGCGATTGGCAAAACTCTGTACGCGTGCGTCGAACGGTGCGTGTATCACCGTACCTGCCGGCATGAAAACGTCGACACCGATGTGTATGCAACGCTCGGCATCACCCTGAAACAACTCGGTATGCTGATACAGGGATCGATTTTCAAGGTATCCACCTATCCCGGCAATCGCGCCTGCGGCTGTCAGCTTATGCGAAATTGCCCGATCCAGTTCGTCTTCCGCCAGACCGGCAAACTCTTTGCTCGAACTGGAAAGGTCCATGCCGACGCAATTGGAAAGGGTCAATGGCGGCGCAAAGATGGGAGCGCAAACGGCCAGGTTCTGATTCAGCAAAGCTTCAAGGTTCATCGCAGTAATAATCGATTTGGGCAAGCCACCAGTTTGCCTGCACTCGCGCCAACTGTCATCGGTGACAGGCTGATATCACCAGTTCGTGATGAATTAGCAGCGGTAGGCAGAAAATTCGAGTCATCATTCATTGCCAGGCAAAATAAGGTTGCTCGAAATGTACCACGCGTGTCGCTTTGCCGAGCAGTGCGACCTCGCGGAACTGGTAGGCGATTGCCGCGCTCGGCGCCGCAAACCAGTCGTCACCCAACGGCATACGCAGGACCGGATGCGGGCTTTCTTCGATGCTATCGAGCAAAGGCGCGTCCACACGCAGTAATTCGCGCAGGGGAATCCGGTGTATCAGTTCGACCTCGGCCGGGTTTGCCACCAGTTCCACGTCTGTACCGCCCCAGATCACGATCGGGGTAATCACAAAGCCTGAACGCGTGGCGTAGTCATCAAGACGTCCGAGCACGCTACCACTATCGAGTTCGAGGCCCACTTCCTCAGCAAGTTCACGCAGGGCCGCCTGTTCCGCAGTCTCGCCCGGATCCACACGTCCACCAGGATAGGCACGCTGCCCGGAATGACTGGAGAGGCTGGCAGAGCGTGTCGTCAGAATATAGGCCGCATCGTCATTTTTCGCACTATCATAGGGAATGTTGCCAATCCTGGACGGGGCGTTGGCATTGATCAGCGTGAATGCCACGGCAGCACGCTTGCGACCCTCGCGCTGCAGGCTTGCTACCCTGTGTTTTCTCAAATTGCCTTTGATCAGGTCATACAACTGCCGATCAAAACGAAGACTCGAAGTCATTGATGTAGGCCTCGGCCTGACTGGATAGGGAATGTATTAACAAGCCTTAATTTAACCTGTTTGGGTGATGTATTGTGCCTGCCAAGAGTAGGATACTTGGTGTGCCAGTGTAAAAAAATCGCTTTATTAATGAGAAAAAAGTCACATTTTTGATCAGAAATGAAGACAGGTTCGATACATTTGGTTAATGAGCCGGGTTTGTGGATGCACATTCCGATGCGTTTCCCGCCCGGCCCGAGATGCACCCAGGGACGATCGCTCTCGGTTGATATATGATTTAATCGCATATTTTGCGAGCCCCTTCGGGGGCTTTTTTTTGGCCACCATCCCACTTCGCGCAGCTTGATGTCGACAAGCGAAACAGCAAGGCTCATATTTTTGGCATCGCAATCGGCGGCAGCTGTAATTGCGACAGCAACTCCTTTAATTCAAGTATGTAATCGGACCAGTATCGCTCGGTGTTAAACCACGGGAAAGCCATTGGGAATGCAGGGTCATCCCAGCGCCGCGCGAGCCAGGCATTGAAATAAAGAACGCGCATCGCACGCAGGGGTTCGATCAGGTCAAGTTCGCGCTGATTGAACTCCTGAAAGGTCTCGTAGCCTTCGATTATTTCCAGCAACTGGCGCTGCTGGGCGGGCATATCGCCCGATAACAACATCCACAAATCCTGAATTGCCGGCCCGCTAATGGCATCGTCGAAATCGACGAAATGCGGCTTATCGTCTCGCCACAGCACATTACCCTTGTGGCAATCGCCGTGCAGGCTGATCTGCTTGAATTGCGGCGCATCCGGACGCCTCTCCTCGATGGCTTCGAGTATCTCGCTACTGATCGCCTGATAGGCGGCCTGCAGATCGTGAGGGATAAACCCGGCTTCCTGCAGATAAGACACATTGGTGGCAGCCTGTTCGACCGATAGCCGCTGCCGGTAGCGAAATGGGAAGCCCGCGCCCACCGCGTGAATACGACCGATAAAAAGGCCGAGCTGATGTAAATGATCGAGATCATCGAGCTCCGGCGCCCTGCCGCCCTGGCGTGGGTAGATGGAAAACATGAAACCATCGTGGATACCGATCGTCGGAAACGCGGCGCTGGCCTCAATCTCGAGCGGAGGTACCACGGGAAGCTCGTGTTCCAGTAACAGGCGCGTGAAACGGTGCTCCTCGTCGATCTGTTCGGGCGTCCAGCGGTTCGGCCGGTAAAATTTGACGATGACCGGACTTTCGTCCTCGATGCCGACCTGGTAAACCCGGTTCTCGTAGCTGTTGAGCGCAAGAATGCGCGCATCACTGAAACGTCCGGTGGATTCGACCGCAGCGATCACGCAGTCAGGTGTCAAGCGCGTGTAAGGATGGCTCAGCGCTTGCTTAGCAGGCTCCTTATTATCTTCAGGTTTTCTGTTGAATCCCATTCCAGTGCTCCCAGGTAAGCGTAACTTATATTCCCCTGGCGATCGACCAGAAAACTCGATGGGTAAACGTAAATCATCCAGCGTTTAGACATCGCAGCATCATAGTCCATCAGCACCGGTAATTCGACCGAAACCTGCTGCAGGAAGCGCTTGACACGCTCACGATCCTCGCCAACATTGACGGTAACGATGCGAAAATCGGTATTGGCCAGCATCGCGTCCAGCCGCCGCAGCGATGGTATTTCAGTAACACAGGGCCGACACCAGCTCGTCCAGAAATTGACCAGCACCACGTATCCGGCATGCTCATCGAGTGCAGACGGGCGACCATTGATATCGGTCAAACCAAGCGGCGGCGCAGCCAGTGGCGTGGCCAGGGCCGCCAGCACCGGGTTACTCCGCGTGCTGTCGCCAAAGCGACGCGTATTCTGCGTGGTCGCCACGGCTGCAGATGGTGGCTCAATTCCCTGGAGTAATGCCGCTGCGCGACTCAAGGTGACGGCATACGCCTGTTTTGCCGCCTCGTCTAGTGCGCTGTTGTCTGCTGACTGGCGCGTAAAAAAGCCTCCCTGCACACCGACCAGGGTCTGCGTATATACCTGGCTGCCGCCGCTACCCAGCGCTTCAGCCAATTCCACGAGGCGCGACGACTGGGTCGAGTACTGTGCCGCCAGCAGGAAAACCGGTAGATTAGTCGCTCGCACAATGGGCAGATATTGGGCGTTTTCACCCACTGCCGGCCGAGCTTCATATAGATGGGCATGCGCCAGGATCACACCGGCGATCGCGCCACTGCCGGGATTGCGCAATTGCCACTCGCGGGCGGCGATCAATAACGATTGTGCGCCGCGCGAACTGCTGACCAGCACCACTTTCTGAGCCGACGACGCTACCGCGGCTTCGATGAGCGCGACGATATCGTCGAGCGGAAAACGGGCGATGCTGTTGTTTCCCGGTTCCACGAAATAGCTTGGGTGCAAATCTGCCAGCCAGACCTCGTGCCCGAGCGCGGCGAGCGCGCGGGCGTGCAGTTGGTGCGCTGCACCGAATCCGCGCTCCGACGGTAACCACAGCATCGTCACCGCGCCGTTTCCGCGAAAACGCTCTACTTCAATATCCTGCCCATTCACCAACTCGAGCAGCAAAAGATCTTCACTTGCGGATACCGGCGCACTGGCCAGGCAATAAACCAGGGCCAATAGAGCGACCTTCACCTTGGGAGCGATGTTCAAGCCGGGTTGCAAGTGAGACCTGGAGCCGACATCAACCGTCACTGCAAGAAATCGAGCCGGCCCGCGACGGCTTTCACCCGCGCGTCGCCCTGGTCGGCGCAATAATGATTCGGCTGCGGCATTAACCGCTGCTGCGATTGCGACTGCCCGGTGCTGTGCAGCACCGCCTGAAGCGCCGGCGCGCCGCGTCCGAGCGCGGGATAGTCTTCGCCACCGTACAGATCGAGGGCTACGACCTGCATCCGTGCCAACAGCAATGGTTGCCGCATGGTTTGGCCATAATCGATCAGCCCCGTTCCGAGTCCGACTCAGGCATCGATACTGTCGTCACCGGGTTTTCGAATCCAGTCCATTGCCCTGCGTACACCGCAGCTGTGGGCTAACGTTCATATTCCATAAGCACCGGTTTGTCGCGCTTTTTCAGCAGGATCTCCTCTGCCGCCAACTGGTTCTCGGCAAACATTACCTTGTAGGTAATGCCATCGAGCGGTTTTTCCGCACGCAGTTCCCGGGCTTCACGCTGCGCTGACTTGAACGCATCGCAGACCTGCAACAGCTCGAGATGTTTGATCAGATCGTGATTGTCGAGCTCACTGATTTTAAATAAGTAGTAAGGCATATCTGGCTTTCAGTTAGATAATTGAATGAAGATCAGCTCATAATCCATTTCAAGATAGAGCTGGATCTGGCCGGGGCCGGTAGGCGCCACGCTGACATAATCCGGGAAATCTTCGGCGCTGACCCCTCGCCAGCTAGCGTGGGTAGCACAGACGTAAACCGGCACATCTTCGGCGACCAGTGATCGCACCTGCTGATGAATCTGCGCTAATTCACCCTGGTACTGACTCTGCAACGCGAATTCCTCGCGCCCATGTGACACTACGGCAAATTCAGTGTCCGGGAATCGCGCTCGAATGCGTTCGATAGCAGTATGCACTCTGGGCAGCAATTCCTCCAGAGCCGACTCGTCACTCTCGGCAATCTCGAAGACGACCCCGTAGGGAGCCTCGTTGCGTTGCAGCAAGGCATCGACGTCATCGCGGCCCTGAGCGGGCGCAACACTCGCCAGAGCAGTCCACAACAGTAACGCCACGACAGCAACGCGTCGTCGCCACCCTGCCACATCGCTACAGACTCTCTCTTGCTGCATCGATGCGGTTGTCAATAAAATATCCATAAAAATCCTCGGACCAGATGCCGACCAGGCGCTCGCCGATTTCGACGCCATCGGGATTCAAAAATAACAGGGTCGGGGTCATCGACACTCCGTAACGCGTCGCGAACTGATCGGTTGCCACGGATCGTCCGGTGAGATCGATCACGGTCTCATTGGCGTCCAGGGATATCGATCGAACTAGAATTTTATCATCGTAGTAGGCATTGCGCTGCATCGGTAACAGGAACAATTTCTCGAGTTTACGGCAATAAGGACAATCTTCCCGGGAAAACTCCAGCACCAGCACCAGGTTGCGCGCACGTATTATCTGTGCTTCCTGGCGCAGGTCCGAGATCTGTTGCATGTCGATAATATCGGGACTCTCGGCACTACTTGCCGCTCCACAGGTCAGCATTGCTGTCACCAGGATCAGGGGATAGCCGATATATCCCGCACAAAACCTGCTTGCTGTTTTTTGCCAGGCTCGAAGCGTCATCTGGGTTGACTCTCAATCACAATCCGGCTCCTTTTCTTCTTCCATTTCATCTTTCTCCTGACCTCGCTGGTTGTCGTCACTGCCAGCGCTCAACCACTGACATCGCCACGGCGACTCGGCCTTTGAGAGGTAACCTTGTGGAGCTGTCCAGGCCAGCGCATCGCCAGCAATACAGACTGCCAGGCTGATATACAAGGCAGGCAACAGATGCTTCATGAATCACTCCACTCGCTGGTCGACATCGGTCAGAGAATCAAATTTCATGCCTACGGCCTATATCTATCATTGGATATGGTAGCCAAAACCGCTATCCATATAGTGGCTATTACAACATACAGAACCAATTATCAATGCCCTGCATCAATCAATCTGTATTCTCGGTCATGATCAGGATTGCCGGACTTATGAGCGCTATGAGCCTGCCGTCCACGCTACAGGCACGGACCCTGGCAGGCGACGCTTTCAAGTTCCGGGCCGTTGCCGCCAAAATCTTCGGCCCGCGCTCCCAAAATCCGCAAAACCAGGGATTTATGAAGAATCCCGCCCCGGTCCCAGGCAACAGGCGCAGCGTGGACAGAATGTTTCTCGATCTCGAGGCATTTTGCAGACAGGAATGACACAGGCGCCATGACAGAGATCCGGCAAACGACTCTTTTTTGCCGCAACCTCGGCGGCATTATATGCCTGCTGTTGCTGCTGCAGCCATTTCAGGCCAGCCACGCAAACGACATTCAGAAAGGCGCATTTCACGGCGCGCGCACGGCAGAAAAACCAGCGTGGTTCAAAGACAGCTTTCTCGAGTTTGAAGAGGATGTGAGCGAAGCGGCGGCGACCGGCCGTCGCGTTATGCTCTACTTCCACCAGGATGGCTGTCCTTACTGCGCGCGGCTGGTCGAAGAGAATTTTACCGATCCCGAACTTAAAGCCTATATTGTCGAGCACTTTGACGGTATTTCGCTCAACATGTGGGGTGATCGCGCAGTGGTCAGTGTCGGCGGGCGCGATTTCACCGAAAAAACGTTTGCTGCAGCCCTCAAGGTGCAGTACACGCCGACCCTGATTTTTCTCGATGAATCCGGCAAGGTTGCATTGCGACTGAACGGTTACTACCCACCCGAGGACTTTCGCGCGGCGCTGCGCTACGTCGCGCAGAAACTCGAAGCTGATATGAGTTTCGCCCAGTATCGCCTGGACAATCGAAGTGACAGCGACGGCAAGCTGCTGGGTGAGGATTTCTTCATCGCCAGTACGGATCTGCAAGGTCTGTTGCGCGAGACCGCGGCACCACTGGTGGTTTACTTCGAAGCGGCCAATTGTCGCGAGTGTGAAACCATGCATCGACGTATCCTGACTGATGAAGCCACGCGCAAACTGGTACAGCAGGCCAGTAATGTTCAGTTCAACGTCGCTTCTTCGCAACCCTTGCTAACGCCCGATGGACGGCAGACGACCGCTCAACAGTGGGCCCGGGAACTGGGCATCGCTTACACGCCTTCGCTGGTGTTTTTCGACACCGACGGCAAGGAAGTCATGCGCATCGATGCATTCCTGAAAACTTTTCATTTTCAATCGGTTTACGCCTATGTGCTGGATAAGGCGTATCTCGAAGAAGCCGAGTTTCAACGCTACATTTCGGCGCGTGCCGATCATATCCGCGAGGCCGGTTTTGATACCGACATCTGGGGTTATGATTCATTTCATGATTAAATACAGCAAACCCATAAGAGGAGAGAGAGCATGAAAAATCTGACTAGACCTTTGTTACTGGCCGCTAGCCTGGCGCTATTTAGTGGCGCCTGCATTACCCAGGCAAGTGCCGCCGGCATGAGTGCAGAGCAGGCGATCGCCGCCGCCAAGGAGGCGCGTAAGCAGGCTAGCTCGGTCGATGGAGAATGGCGTGACACCGGTAAAATGATCCAAAAGGCCGAGGCGTTGCTAAAAGAAGGCAAGACCAAGGAAGCTGCGAAGATGGCAGAGGAAGCTGAAATCCAGGCCATGCTCGGATATATGCAGGCAACTTCACAATCCAGCAACAAGCTTCATATCTGAATGTGGCGCGGTCTGCTACCTGTAAACAGTGCCCCGCAGGTAGCAGTCCAACACCGATGCACTCAGCTTATCCAAATTGGGGTATGGTATTCGTAGCTGTGGATAAGATACCTTCGGGACTTCGAATTGCAGCTGATCTCTTTCATCAGAAAAGGTCAGAATAATTAAAATTGTTACCTGTCCCGGAAGGCAAAGCTGAGGGCATATCGAGGAGGAACAACATGATAAGAAAACAGTTACGCCGCAATATTGCCAGAGCCACTTCGCTCTTGTTGATAACGCTCGTCGCAGGCATCTCGATCGCCACTGCCGACGACATCGCCGATGGCAAGAAGGCGGCATTCGATCGCAAGAAAGGTAATTGCCTGGCCTGCCATATGATTGCCGGTGGCTCGTTGCCGGGAAATATCGGACCACCCCTGGTGGCGATGAAGGCCCGCTTTCCCGACAAGGCCGATCTGCGTGCCCAGATCTGGGATCCGACCGTCGCCAATCCAAACACCATCATGCCGCCCTTTGGCAAGCATCGTATTCTGAGTGAAAAGGAAATCGATCTGGTTACCGAATTTATTCATAGCCTATAAGTTTAGCGCCTGTCGTTCAGGCCTTTAGTTCAGCAAATCCAATTTGCAGGAGAAGTTCAAGATGAATCTGTTACGCCGCAAGCTCGTTAAAACGGCCGCCTTTGTCGGTAGCGCTGCGTCATTAGTCGGCACGGGAGTGCTACTGCCCCAGCGTGTCCTCGGAGCTTATGCCACTGACGCATTTGCAGCCAGGGACGTAAATGGCGCCATCAGTGGTTCACTCGGCAGTGCCGAGCACAGCCCTTCGGACTCCGTCAAGCTGAAAGCGCCCGACATCGCTGAAAACGGTGCCGTGGTTCCAGTTACGGTTTCCGCCAGCATGAGCAATGTCGTTGCCATCTCTATTATCGTCGCGGGCAATCCCGGGCCACTGACATCAACTTATACCCTGTCCTCCGCCTGTGAGCCTTTCATTTCCACTCGAGTCAGGATGGCCAAGACATCCGATGTCATCGCGGTCGTCAAGGCTGACGGCAAGCTCTACTCGGCAACCAAGGAAGTCAAGGTCACCATCGGTGGCTGCGGCGGTTAACTTAAGATTTTAAAGCATTGGAGAATTAGACATGGCTTCTATCAAAATTCGCGCGAAGGCACAGGACGGCGTCACTACGGTCAAAACCCTGATCAGTCACAAGATGGAGTCCGGCCAGCGTAAAGATTCCAAGACCGGTGAGAAAATACCGGCGCACCACATTACCGAAGTAATGGCCGAACATAATGGCAAGCAGGTAATGAGCGCCAACTGGGGGGGCGCGATTTCGCAGAATCCCTATTTGTCGTTTAAATTCAAGGGCGCAGCCGCGGGTGATACCGTCAAGATTAGCTGGGTCGATAACATGGGCAAGGGCGACAGTGCTGAAGCCCAGATAAAATAGGCCCCGATAAAACATAGGAGGAGGAACTGGCATGAAAAAATTATTATCGACCCTAAGCCTGGCCACACTGCTTGCAGTCACCTGCGTAGTGAACGCTACGCCGCAACAGGACTTGAAGGAATTTCAGAGTTTTTACATGAAACGCTTCCCGAACACGCCGTTCGAGGACTTCGCCAACGGCGTCTACTCGATCGACCCGGCTTCACGCGGACAATGGGAAGATATCGAGGAATTCGCACCCTACGAACTGAACATCAGTGTGGGTGAAACGATGTTCAACACCCCCTTCGCGAATGGCAAAACCTACGCCAGTTGTTTCAAAAATGGCGGCATCGGCATTCGTCAAAACTATCCCTTTTTCGATACCGATCGTGGCGAGGTCATTACCCTGGAACTCGCCATCAACGAATGCCGTGAAGCCAATGGTGAAAAACCGCTGAAATGGAAGAAAGGTCCGATCGCGGATATATCGGCCTACATGGCTTATACCTCGCGCGGCAAGGTATTCGATGTCAAGATACCCGACGATCCACGTGCCCTGGCCGCCTATGAACGCGGTAAGAAACACTTCTACCAGAAGCGTGGGCAACTCAATATGGCCTGTGCCGATTGCCACAAGTTTTATTCCGGTAACATGGTGCGCGCCGACCTGCTGAGCCCGGCGCTCGGCCACCTGACTCACTTTCCGGTGTACCGTTCCAAGTGGGGTGGTCTCGGCACGACTCATCGGCGCTATGACGGTTGTAACAAACAGGTTCGGGCCAAGCCTTTCCCGGCACAGGGCGAAGAGTACCGCGCACTGGAGTACTTCCACACCTACATGAGCAACGGACTTGCCGTTAACGGACCGGGCGCCAGAAAGTAAAGCCGACCAGTGACTCCTGCAACAGCGTAATGCCGGGCAATGTCCCGGCATTTTTTTATCTCGAATGGGGTAGTCCACTATCAAACTGGGCAGTAGTACCGAACTATTAATTACACTAATGTTGGCAGCAGATTTTTAGCTGGTGCGGTTAGCAGTGATTGATCTAAATCAAGGAACGCTTGCAAGAAACCGTTAGAACGGTTATTAACCGGAATGCAAATCATCAACCTGTAGGAAAATTATCCAAGATGTCTGAATACACTGAAAAATTCGACGCCACCGGTCTCAACTGTCCGTTACCCATTTTGCGCTCTAAAAAAGTCCTGACCTCGATGAATAGCGGTGAGGTACTTTACGTGATCTCTACCGATTCGGGTTCGGTGAAGGACTTCGACGCCTTCTGCAAGCAAACCGGTAACGAATTGCTGGAAAGTAGCGAAGCCGATGGCAAGTATCACTACTACATAAAGAAGACCTGAGCGCACCTGCAGCCCGAATCCATCACGAGGAGCTTTACATGCCCGAAAAGAAACTGGCGTTGATCGCCACCAAGGGAACGCTGGACTGGGCCTATCCGCCTTTTATCCTCGCGTCTACCGCGGCAGCGATCGGTTACGAGGTGCAGATTTTCTTCACCTTTTACGGGCTGCAGTTGCTCAAGAAGGATTTGAACCTCAAGGTCTCGCCGCTGGGTAATCCCGGTATGCCGATGCCGATGGGCATGGATTCGTGGATGCCGAACATCGTCACCGCCCTGCCCGGTATGGAAGCGATGATGAGCTCCATGATGAAATCGAAAATGAAATCCAAGGGCGTGGCCAGCGTAGCGGAACTGCGCGACCTCTGCCTCGAAGCCGAAGTCAAAATGATCGCCTGCCAGATGACGGTCGACCTGTTCGACATGCAGCCGAGCGAATTTATCGACGGCATCGATTACGCCGGCGCCGCCACCTTCTTCGAATTTGCCGGCGAGTCGGACGTCAACCTGTTTATCTAGGGATATGAACCGGTTTAACGAGTAAGTGCAAAACAAGCTGGTTAAACGCAACCAGGGAGTCACTAGCCAGGGGAAGCGGGTAATACTGCCCCCTGAATTTTCAAAGGCGATAAAAATCAGGCCTTAATGCGGTACCCCTTTTATGGGTTAGAGGACTTCACCATGACCATTCGTTCAAGATATTTACTTCTGGCAGTTATGCTGCTGTGCTCGCCAGCGACTGCCTGGGCCACCAACGGCTACTTCAGTCACGGCAGCAGTGTCGCTGAAAAAGGTCTCGCCGGCGCCGGTGTTGCCTACTCACAGGACACGCTGTCAGCCTCCAACAACCCCGCCGGCATGGTCTGGCAGGGTGCGCGCTACGACGTGGGAGCCGCGCTGTTCGGCCCGATGCGCTCGTATTCGTCGACTGGTGGACCCTTTCTGCCACCAGGCGCGCTCTGTGGTGCCAACTGCCCCTTTAGTATCGGCGACGGTGATCAAAGTATCGACAGCGAAAACGAAGCTTTCCTGATCCCGCAGTTGGGTTACAACTGGGTGATAGACCCCAATCGGACTATCGGCCTCTCGGTATATGGTAACGGCGGCATGAACACCGAGTACCGGGGCGGTACCGCGATACTGGGTACACCGACAGGGTCTAATGCCGAGCTGCCAGGAACCTTCGGCGCCGGAACCGCGGGCGTCGACCTGTCTCAGCTATTCGTATCGACAACCTACGCCGCCAGGATATCGGATTCCAGTTCCTGGGGCCTCAGTGCAATCGTCGTCTACCAACGCTTCGAGGCGACGGGTCTGGCAAATTTTTCTCCCTTTTCCAGCGATCCCGGCAATCTCTCCAACAACGGTTATGACACCTCCACCGGCCTCGGCCTGCGCGTCGGTTTTCAGAGCGAGGTTTCACCTGGAATCCGTATTGGAGCGGCCTACCAGCCGAAAATCAACATGTCCGAATTCGACGATTACTCCGGCCTTTTTGCGGAGGATGGCGACTTTGATATCCCCTCCAATTTCACCGTTGGGCTGGCTGTAGACGTTGGTAAAACCGGCGTGTTTGTGGTCGATATACAGCAGATCAACTACGAAGATGTTGCAGCAGTTTCCAATTCCATTACCCCGCTAACCGATGGCAGTTGCATACCTGGAGGGCCGGCCGGTGGTAGTGGCGACGGTTGTCTTGGTGGCACTGACGGCGCAGGCTTCGGTTGGGAAGACATGCAGATACTAAAGCTCGGCTACCAGTGGCAGGACGGCAAGATGACCTGGCGCGTCGGTTACAGCAAAGGCGATCAGCCGATTCCGCAAGAAGAGGTAGTGTTCAACATACTGGCGCCGGGTGTTGTCGAAGAGCATTTCACCTTTGGTTTCACGCGCGAACTGGACGCGAAGAGTGCGATCAATTTCGCCGCGATGTACGCGCCCAGCAATTCGGTCAAGGGTACCAATACATTCGATCCATCGCAGGAAATCGAGCTGGAAATGGATCAATACGAGCTCGCTATTTCGTATAATCGCAGGATTTGATCAACTAGCAGGAACCCAGATATGGAGCTGAATTTATACACCCAGTCGCTGCTGTGGGCATTCGGCCTTTCGCTGGTGTTCGGGGCGATCGCCAACAAGGCCAACTTCTGCACCATGGGTGCGGTTTCCGACTGGGTAAACATCGGCGACCAGAGCCGCCTGCGGGCGTGGTTCCTGGCGATCGCCACCGCAATCATCGGCGTCGGTATTCTCGAGTACAGCGGCAGCATCGACATGTCGCTGACCACCAGCAACGACACCTCGAATCCACCCTATCGCAGCGCCAATTTCATCTGGCTGCGGCACCTGGTCGGCGGCCTGATGTTCGGTGTGGGCATGACGCTCGCCAGTGGTTGCGGCAACAAGACCCTGGTGCGGCTTGGCGAAGGCAATATGAAGTCGCTGGTAGTGCTCGCTGTTATGGGCGTTGCGGCCTGGTGGATGCTGTTCAGCAATTTCGGCTATTACGTATTTCTGCAATGGATGTTGCCGCTGGGAATCGATTTTTCGCAGCATGACATCGCGGGACAGGACATTGCCACGGTGCTCGCCGGCCTCAGTGGCAATGAATCCGGTCCGGCGTTTGGGCTAATTGTTGCCCTGACACTGGCGTTAATGTTACTGCTGTGGGTTCTGCGTGCGCGTGATTTCCGTAACAATTTCGAGTTGCTGAGCGCAGGGCTGATCATCGGTCTGCTCATCGTGATCGGCTGGTACGTAACCGCTGGCAGCAGCGGGCAGGAACTGCTGGATGAGCTCGCTTTCAGGGATCAGCGCCCGTTTTTTACCGGCGCCCAGTCACTGACCTTTATCGGCCCGACCGGACACGTGGTGCAATACGTCAAGCAGGGATTTGACTCCATCTATCTGACTTTTGGCGTCGCCACGGTTGGCGGCGTGATTGTCGGCTCGTTTTTGTACACGCTGATTTTTCGCAAGCTGCGCATCGAGTGGTTCATCACCTGGCGGGACTTCGGCATGCACGTCGCCGGTGCGGTGCTGATGGGTGTCGGCGGTGTGCTGGCGATGGGTTGCACCATCGGCCAGGGGATAACCGGGGTATCGACACTGGCGCTTGGATCGATTGTGACCCTTATCGCCATTATCGCCGGCAGCGCGGCGACGATGAAATACCAGTATTACCTGATGATGCGCGAAGATGATTAACCCGGTAGAGTTTTACCGGGGGAATTGCCGACCATTACAGATTGCGCCGGGGTCGCGGCAATCGCCCCATATATTGACTTTAATTTTGACTGTAGATATCGAACATTCACGGAGAATCGCATGAACCAGGCCTATCGAGACGCAATAACTCAAATGGAAGAGATGAAGGTCCAGCAGGAGTACATCCTGGGCTGGCAAGGTGGATTTCTGGGTCATCCCCTGCGTGAAGAGCAGCGTGTCACGGAAGCCTACCAGGCAGGCTATGATGATGGCAGTGCCAAATCCACGGAAAACTTTGCCAACTGGGCCGAGTCCTAGGCGACTGCTGCAATATACCGGCTAACTGTCGATCCTGACCAGGCCGGTCAGTGAGCGCTGCAACGCCGTCTCGACCGCTGGAGCCTCGCGGCCAACGATATAGTCGGGGATCCAGCGTTCATCTCGAAGCCCCATGGTGGCCCGCACCTTTTCTCCAAGCCGGCAACGCATCGCAAAACTGCAACCATCCTCTTCGCTGTAGCTAAAGGCTGCATAGTCTGCAGAACGTTGATTGAGCTTGTCGATAAAAGCCGCCTGGTAGTGTCCGCTACCCTGAACATCCACTCGGCTATCCTCGAGCAGGCGCGCCATGTCGCGCACCAGGCAGTCGATAAACTCGCTGCGCTGCTCCTGGCTGGTTCGGCTGTAAACCCAACGATCGCAATAGTGCACCAGGTAGCAAGCCAGTTCCTCCAGCAGGTCTACCCGCTGGCCTTGCGTCGAGGTTTCGAAGTTTTCATTTTCGAGATTCAACACGACATCGGCGGCAAGCTTCCAGACGGTCGAACTGATCGCATTCGCCATCTGCGCCAACGAACGCGGTGCCGCGTGTTGATTCCAGCGTTTCTTGACCCGTACCATGTTGCGTCCTAAGGCCTGGACTGCGCGTTGAGCCACTCGAACACGTTTTGTACCAACGCGGCCTCCTGGCCCTGGAAAGAATGATTCGCCCCGATAACGCGAATCTGCCGATATTCAGGCACCCCGGTCGCCGCCGCGGCGCGCTCAGCGACCGAACTCAACACGGTATCGAGATCCTCGCTACCGTACAGATCGAGCACCGGCACCCTGACCTTCTTCAGCGCATCGATATTTTCGACGCCAACGGTCCTCGCGCCAACGCCTGCGCCGATACCGATCGCCACCACAGAGGTGACCGCGCTGGAGGGATTACCCGACAGGTAATGCATCATCATCGAGCCACCCATGCTGTGTCCCACCAGCACCACGTTGGAGTATCCGCCGGCAGCAAGACTGTCCAGGGCCGCATCGATACGGCCGGCCACTTCGGGTAACAGGCGCAGGTATTCGCGCTCGTCGGCGCCATTGGCAAGGATCGGCATCTGTATCGACAAAGTGGTAATGCCGTGATTGAGCAGGCCGCTGCGCAACGGATAGATAACGTCGGGCCAGTTCGGGTGCACGCCGATGCCGTGCATCAGCAATACCGCGCGCCCACTCGTGGAATTACCTTCGGTCAGGATACCCAGGAATTCATGCCCGGAGCCGTCTTCCAGCCAGAGATCATCACCATCGAGCAGACCATCGACGACCTGCTCTGCCCAGCGCAGCTCTTTCGCGGTATCGGATTCGCTCGCGGCCAGCGGCGTGATAAACGTCGCCGTAAGGCATAGCAGCAATATTGAAAAAGATGATTTAGTTGTCATGGATATTACTCAATACATTGATAATTAAACGTTTAATTCTCCTTCAGGTTGGCATGATACGCTTCTTTATTGATCAACACTCTACCCAATTTGGATATTTTCCAGGCCTGCTAGCACACCCGTCGGAGAGACGGAAATATACGCTCTTATTGGGTTAGAATTCACTGCCCAGATAAGGTAAATCAGCCCATGAACCCGATCATCAGCGAAGTCACCCCCGGCAGCTTCGTCTTCGAACAACCCGCCGCGCTCGCGCTTGATATCTGCCGGGAAATGATCGACCGTTTCGAACGCTGCAGCGACGATCAATACCCGGGACGAATCGGTCAGAACGCACAGCACGACGACTCGATCAAACGCTCGACCGACCTGGTGATGAGTGGCAAGCCTCACTGGCAGGACCTCGATCGCGAACTGTTTCGCTCGCTGAACCGGGCGTTGGCGGAATTCAGGGAACACTATCCCTTTTTCGCCGGGCCCTTCAAGGACATGGGTTACGCGCTTCAGCGTACCGACCCCGGTGAGTTCTATCATTGGCATATCGATGGCGGCAGCCACGAATTTGCCGCACGGCAGCTGGTCGCCATCTGGTATCTGAACGATCTCGACGGCCAGGGTGGCGAAACCGAATTTAAATATCAGCAGGTAAGCATTACCCCGAAAGCCGGCAAGCTGTTGCTATTCCCCCCCTTCTGGACACATCTGCATCGCGGCAACACCCTGCTATCCGGCCACAAGTACATCGCCACCACCTGGGTAGTCTTCGCCTGAGCCCGCTCAAACAACTCGCCGTTCAATCGTCAACCCCGCGAGCGCCACCCCCGGCGTCATCCCCGCGCAAGCGCCGCCCCCGGCGTCATCCCCGCGCAAGCGCCACCCCCGGCGTCATCCCCGCGCAAGCGCCGCCCCCGGCGTCATCCCCGCGCAAGCGCCGCCCCCGGCGTCATCCCCGCGCAAGCGGGGATCCTGGCGCGAATGACATGGTATTCGGCATTTCCGCTTCAGAGGCAGGTTGCAGAAGGACAGGTTCTGTATCAGTGACTAATCAATGATGGCTTTAGCGCGCGGTAAGATCCCGATACGTCGGACCGCCGCTTGCGCGGGGATGACGTCAGGATAGCGGACATGTACAAGCCCGACCGGGCGTCGGTTCAGCCTTGAAACGATTACTCGTCGAGGAATTCGTTGCCCTGGATTTCGCCGTCGGTATTGATACGGATACGGCGGGTGTTGGGTTTGTTAGTCAGGATATAAGCCGCCATAAGCAAGGCAAACTCGCTATTGTCCTGCTGCATCGCGGTGAGCAGTTTGTCAGCGACGATCTGGCAACGCTGGTTTTGATCTGGGTCCGGCACCCACCAGCGGCTCATCTGCCAGCCGCAATTCATGTCCTTGTCCATCTTCTCAAAAAACTCGATCGCTTCGAGCATCAGCGCTTCTGGCACATTGAGTACGTAACTCTTATCATGGATCTCAACAGTAACGTTCATATGGCTTCCCAAAATCATGGTAGTAACAATTCCTGACCTGCTGACCCCGGCGCAACTCGAGGCCCTGTGCTCCGTCCTGCGCCAGGGCGAATTCGTCGACGGTAGACTGAGCGCCGGCAATGATGCCCGCCAGGGCAAGAACAATCTCGAACTCCGTGCCAACGCCGAGCGCTTCGAGGCCCTCAATAACGTCGTCATGACCGCGCTGGTTCAACACCCTGTCTATCTGCAAACTGCGCTGCCGGCAAAAATCAGCGCCCCCATTTATGCACGCTACCTCGCCGGTATGGAATACGCTGGTCACATCGACGACCCGATCATGGGTGCACCCGGAGCACGCTATCGCTCCGATATATCGATCAGTATTTTCCTCAACGCACCCGAGGAATACGACGGCGGCGAACTGTGCATCGAAACGGCCAACGGCAGTCAGACTTACAAGCTAGCGGCCGGTAGCGCCCTGCTGTACCCGTCGACCTGCTATCACGCTGTTACCGCGGTGAATAGCGGGGAACGACTGGTCGCGGTAACCTGGGTACAAAGCCACATTCGACGAGCCGATCAGCGTGAAATCCTGTTACAGCTCGATCAGGCACGCAGCTTGCTGGCCGGAGATAGCAATGCCGAAAGCTATCGCAAGGTCAACCTTTGCTACGCCAACCTGTTCCGCATGTGGGCCGACTCCTAAACCCGCAATCTCGCCGAACTCCTGCTGCGGACACCGTAAAGCGCACCGTGGCGGGCACTTATCCGGCTCAGCGCTTTGATCCCTTATCCGCGTGCGCCAGGTCCACCAGTTTGGTCGACAATTCCTCGAAGCTACGCTTGTGCCGCGCCAGCTCGGTATCACCCTCGGAATCGTAATATTCCGCGGTAGAAAACTCGCCACGCTGCTCGAGTTCGATAAACTTATGCTGTAAATCCAGCATCTGTTTGATGATTTCCTGTTTTTCAGTCATTGATATTCCTCACAATAATTTGACGGGGGCACGGACCCGCACTAGTAACCACCCTTGCGACGGCTCTCCGGTAATCCGCCAATTCTACCACCCTGTTTGCTCGGATCACCCGGAAACAGGTCGTACAGTGTCTTTGCGCTGATACTATTGTCGCTCCAGCAGCGGCTCATGGCCTTGACCAGGGTTCGCGTATTCGGCTGGTTGGCGCCGTTATTGATATATTCATCCCGCAGGTAATGAATCACGTCCCAATGACGCTGTGTGAGCTCGATACCCTCCTCGACGGCGATCAGGCCGGCAAGTTCGCTCGACCAGTCCTCCAGATTTTCCAGGTATCCACTGTCAGTAGTCGCAATTTCTCGGCCATCAATCGTAAAACCCATAATGTTTTCTCCTAAAAGACTGTCACAGTCCAGCTTATTCCTGGGCCGTGTAAACGGGATCGATCCCGCGGTGTGGCACAAACAACCCACAACCCAGCAGACGCGCCTCACCCAGCCCCTGTTGTTGCAGTCGAACTGACGCTTCGGGCTTCAGGTCGGCGATCAGCAGTGCACGCGTAAACAGGGTCCCGCGCTTACTGCGTATTTCTCCACTGCGCCCGCAAATCATGCGCGTCACTTTGATGTTGAGCCGCTGTAAATCAACTGCGACCTGCGCCAGGAATTCCGGCTCGGACTGATCCGGGTCGCAGCAAATAGCCCGTGCATGGAGGCTGGCCATGCTCGATAACTTGCGCATCGAGCTGGCACCGACTTGCAGTTGTTGCCCGCCAAGTTGCAGGGTTTGATCACTGATGCCTGCAACCTCCTCATGGTCCTTACGCTGCAGCCTGATGGCAAGCCGGGCGCGTCGCGACAGCGGCATTTCCGTATCGCTTTGCTGCGGCCGGGTCCAGCCATTGCCAGAGGCCGCCATGTGCACCCCGTGGACGCCGATGCGAGCACAGGTCTCGGCCGCCAGACGGGACTTCAGGGCTTCGGCGAGCACAAAGGCATGATCGATCTCGAGCTTGCTGCCGCGCAGACTGAACACCAGGTCATAGACCTCGTCGGAAACTTGAAAGCTGGTTTCGGGCTCGTCAGCTTCACGCCAGAATAAATTTTCTGTAGTCATGTGGAACGATTCATACCGTCGATTGAGCGCCCAGGCCCCGCGCGAAGTCGATCGCCTGGTAATATCGCGCGCGGTAAACCAGGCGCGCGGGATGTTGCGGGTCATCCTGAAAGGCCTCGCGGCCGTGCAGTATATTATTGCAGATAATGCCCTGGCCCGCGCACAGACGTATCTCGATCATCGCCTCCCCTTGCATCAGGATTTCACGCACCAGATTAAGCGCTTGCTGGCTGCATTTATCGCTTTTCCACACGATATTGTGCGGGCGCGAGGTGAAGCGCATATTGAGCGCACAGGTAATGGGTTGTAGCGCAAATACCGGCCCCGTCTCCTCGGCGCGAATCACCCGGTTATTCTGGACATTGGCAGGAATTCGCATCAGGTCGTTGCGCATCAGGGCTTCCAGCAACTCGGGTGACTGGTCGCGGATCAGCAAGTACATCATTTCATGATCAAACAGGAAATTACCGCCACCGCGTGCGGACTGGTTGACACAATACAGGCTAAACGCGTTGATGCGCCGCGCATGCGGATTGTAATAGCCGTCGGTATGCCAGTTCATCGCGCGGTTGGTATAGGGAATGTATTGCGCACGCTGATCGGCTTCATCGACCACGCGCAGCGCGGTCACCTTATCAGCATCGGCGCCAAGATTATCATCGAGGTCGTGCAGGCCGAATTGACGGTTTAGCGTAACAAAATCGTGCTTGCTAAAATCTCTTGACGGCACCTCGAAAATAACGAAATTATAGGCCTCAACCTGCTGTTGCGCTGCTGCCAGCTGGGATTCCGCCAACAACCCCTGCGCGTTGAGCGTAAAAACACGCAACGGTGTGACTTGACCACGATTTTCGAGTTTGCTACTGCGCCAGTCCTGGTAGGCCTCTTCGTTTGCCAGCAGGTAAGGCGAGTTTTCTTCGCAATGGTTGAGTACAGCGTTCATATGGTCTACTGTTGGGTTCAAATCCAGTTGCTTGCAGATAGATTCAGGATTCAATAGGCGTCGATTCTATTACAGCCGCGGCGCAAATGGAGCATCCCATCGGGAGGGGATTTGAGCGCATTCAGTCTGGACTGACAACGCATTGATTTTTATCACTAATATCCCGAGTTAGGCCAGTGAGACAGTTATGCTTTCGAATCCTGTGGCAAACACCTATCTCAATGGGGATAAGCGGCATATTTCGTGCACCCCATGCGGGGGATGGTCGATCAGGCGTGATTGCAACAAACTACCGTTCGATCATGACGTTTAACCGGGTCTATAAAATTCAACAGACAACTCGGTGGTTTTCTGGACTTCGATTCCGATAATCACCCAGGATTGATCGCTTACGCAGATTTAGGGAATAACACTATGGCTAAAAAAGCACATGTCACGCCGATGCTCGATGAACTCGAGAACGGCCCCTGGCCCAGTTTCATTTCCGGCATCAAGCGCCTGCGCGACGAACACCAGGACGATCGCATCAACGGCATGGCCAACTCCCTGCTCGGCCAGCTGGAGCATTCCTACGAAACCCGCAAGGGTTACTGGAAGGGCGGCACGGTCAGTGTCTACGGCTACGGCAGCGGTATTATCCCGCGTTTTTCCGAAGTAGCGCATGCCTTCGAGGAATCGAAAGAGTTTCACACGCTGCGGGTGCAGCCCCCCGCCGGCAATTATTACACCACCGACATGTTGCGCCAGCTGGGCGATAGCTGGGAGAAATACGGCTCAGGCCTGGTCACCTTTCACGGCCAGACCGGCAATATCATGTTCATCGGCACCTCGACTGAAAACACCCAGCATTTTTTCAACGAGATTAACGAATACGGTTTCGACCTCGGCGGCGCCGGCCCCTGCGTGCGCACCGGAATGTCCTGCGTCGGCGCGGCGCGTTGCGAGCAGTCCTGTGTCGATGAGATGAAAGTGCATCGTACCCTGCTCAACAATTTCACCGATGACGTACACCGGCCCGCCCTGCCCTACAAGTTCAAGTTCAAGGTCTCCGGTTGTGGCAATGACTGCATGAATTCGATCGAGCGCTCCGACTTTGCCATCATCGGCACCTGGCGCGATGACATGAAGGTCGACCAGCAGGCCTTCAAGGAATATGTCGGCAAGAAAGGCCGTCAGCACACCATCGATAACATCATCACGCGCTGCCCGACCAATGCCCTGTCATTGAACGATGACGATTCGCTCAGTGTCGACAACCGTAACTGCGTGCGCTGCATGCACTGCCTCAACGTGGTACCGAAGGCGCTATCGCCTGGCGATGACAAAGGCGTAACCATCCTGATGGGTGGCAAGCGCACGCTCAAAATCGGCGACCTGATGGGCACCGTGATCGTCCCCTTCATGAAACTGGAAGACGAGGCTGATTACGAAACCCTGACTGAACTCGCCGAGGAAGTCATCGACTACTGGGCCGAGAACGGTCTCGAACACGAGCGCTGCGGTGAAATGGTCGAGCGCATCGGACTGGTTAATTTTCTCGAAGGCATCGGCGTCGAAGTTGACCCCAACATGATTGCCGAGACCCGCACCAGTTCCTATGTACGCATGGATGACTGGGATATCGAAGCCAAGAAATGGTTCGACCGCAAGGCCGAGCAAAAGCAGGCCTCGTAAATGGCGCTCGTTCGCAACGCCAGGAGTAATCAAGACATGAATGCAGGAGCGCGATAATGATACAAGGCCAACGCACCCCGATCGAATCCGGATGCCCTGATGGTTTTCAGTACATGCACCCCACGATGCGCAAGAACTACGGCAACTGGGCTTACCACGAAGACCCGCGCCCGGGCGTATTAAAACACACCGCGCATGGCGGCGAAGCCATATATACCGTGCGCGCCGGCACCCAGCGTATCCTCGACGTGTTCACGCTGCGCAAACTCTGCGATATCGGCGACCAGTACGCCGAGGGCTATGTGCGCTTCACCATCCGCAGCAATATCGAGTACATGGTGGCCGACGGCAGCAAGGTCGAACCGCTGATCGCGGCATTGGAAAAAGAAGGCTTCGTGGTCGGCGGCACCAAGAATTCGGTGGCGATGATTTCACACACCCAGGGCTGGCTGCATTGCGACATACCCGGCACAGACGCCTCCGGGGTAGTCAAGTCGATGATGGACGAGCTGATCGAGGAGTTTAAAAACTGGAACATGCCCAACCGCGTCCATATCACGACTTCCTGTTGCCAGATCAACTGTGGTGGCCAGGGCGATATCGCCATCAATGTGCAACACACCAAACCACCCAAAATCAACCACGACCTGGTCGCCAACATCTGCGAACGGCCGTCAGTAGTAGCGCGCTGCCCGGTCGCTGCGATTCGTCCGGCACTGGTCAACGGCAAGCCATCACTGGAAGTCGATGAAAAGAAGTGCATTTGCTGCGGTGCCTGTTATCCACCCTGCACGCCGATGCAGATCAATGACCCCGAGCACACCAAGCTTGCGATCTGGGTCGGTGGTAACCACTCCAATGCGCGCGGCAAGCCAACCTTCCAGAAGCTGGTCGCCGCCGGCATTCCCAATAATGCGCCGCGCTGGCCCGAGGCAACCGCAATCGTCAAGAAGATCCTGCAGACCTACAAGGACAACGCCCGCGACTGGGAACGCCTCAGCGACTGGATCGAACGCATCGGCTGGCCACAGTTTTTCGAGTTGACCGAGTTGCCGTTTACCAAGTTCCACGTCGATAACTGGCGCGGTGCGCGGCATTCCCTCAACGCCTCCACGCATATCCGTTTCTAGGCAGCCGTATGAAATTCAGCATTATGGTCAATGAAGGTCCTTACACACACCAGGCTTCGGACAGCGCATACCACTTTACCGAGGCCGCGCTGCGCGCCGGCCATCAAATCGTACGCGTGTTTTTCTATCACGACGGGGTCAATAACGGCACCCGACTCAGCGTGCCGCCGCAGGACGACCGTAATGTCTGCGATCGCTGGTCACAACTCGCCCAGCAACATCAACTGGAACTGATTCTATGCGTTGCCGCCGCCCAGCGGCGAGGTATGCTCGACGCGGATGAGGCCAAACGCGCCGGCAAGGACAGCAATAATATCGCGCCGGGTTTTGAAATCTCGGGCCTCGGACAATTGATCGACGCCGGGATTCAGGCGGATCGCACGATCGTGTTTGGCGACTAGGGGGCACGACATGGCGACGAAAAAATTTCTATACATTAATCGGAAACCCCCGCACGGCAGCATCTATGCGCTCGAGTCACTCGAAGTGGTTCTGATCGGAGCCGCCTTCGAACAGGCGGTGACGCTCGCGTTTATCGACGACGGGGTTTACCAGTTGCTGCAAAACCAGGACAGCAGCGCCATCGGTACGAAAAATTTTGCGCCGACTTATCGCGCGCTCGGCGATTACGACGTCAATCGCATTTACGTCGAACGCGAATCGCTGGAGTTACGTGGACTCGTCAAGGAAGATCTGATGCCGCTGACCTGGGAAGACGAGGACGATGACTGGGCCGAAAAGGATTCAATCCATGTTGTCGGTAGTGCCGAGCTCGCCGAAATTATCGAACAGCAGGATGTAATCCTGAATTTTTAGGCGTATTTCGCCAATGGACTTTTTGAGTAAATAAGAGATGTCTGTCCTGCACATAGTCAACAAATCACCCTACGATCGCAACTCGTTGGAAACCTGCCTGCGCCTGGCGGCTGCCGGCAGTGCGATATTGCTGATCGAAGATGGCGTCTACGCAGCACGCAAACCCTCCTCCGCTGCCGACACGTTACAGCAGGCGCTGGATAATCATCCGCTTTATGCGCTGCAAGCAGATCTGCAGGCCAGGGGACTTGCCACTGACTCGCTTATCGACGGAATTCAACTTGTCGATTACGATGGCTTTGTCAAACTGACAACCGAGTACGATAAAACGCAGTCATGGTTATGACCGCTCAACCTGTTATTGATTGAATCAGAGGTAGAAATGAGTATTGAACTGGACGGAAAATCATACGAGACCGACGAAGAAGGCTATCTCGTCAATCTAAGCGACTGGAATGATCAGCTCGCTACCGCAATGGCCAAGGCCGATGGTGCCACCCTCGATGAAAATCACTGGGAAGTCATCAATTTCCTGCGCGATTATTACGAGGAGTACCAGATTGCACCCGCCGTGCGCGTGCTCACCAAGGCCGTCGGCAAGAAACTCGGCAAGGACAAGGGTACCAGCAAGTATCTTTATGAACTGTTTCCTTACGGTCCTGCCAAGCAGGCCTGTAAGTATGCAGGGCTGCCCAAGCCCACGGGCTGCGTCTAGGCAATTCGTCTTGCGGGAGGCGCTGCTGCGCTTCCCGGACGTCTGGCGCCGGGAGATGATGTTCATATGTCATTACTGACGATCGCATTTACCCTGTTGTTCTATTGCGCCACAGCGTTGCTGATCATCGGCCTGGCGGTGCGCATTCGGCTGTATGCAAAAACGCCGGTTCCATTGCGAATTCCAACCACGCCCGCGCCACTCACTGGCGCCGGTGTGGTCGGCCGTATGTTTTTTGAAGTGACCTTGTTCAGAAGCCTGTTCAAGGCAAGCAAGTGGACCTGGATTTTCGGCTGGTTGTTCCATGCCGCCCTGCTGCTGGTGTTGCTGCGCCACCTGCGCTACTTCACCGACCCGGTCTGGTCCTGGGTGGTTTTAGTTCAGCCGCTCGGCGCCTATGGCGCTTTCGTGATGCTGGCCGGCCTCGGCGGATTATGGGCAAGGCGTTTCCTGGTTGACCGGGTACGCTACATATCCGCACCCTCGGATCACCTGATGCTGGCCTTACTCATCGCCATCGGCGCTACCGGCCTCGGCATGAAATATGTCGCCGCCACCGATATCGTTGCTCTCAAGGCGTTTTTCCTCGGGCTGATGTATTTTGACTGGCAGCCAATACCGACCGATGTAATGCTGTTGCTGCATCTCTCGCTGGTGGCCGTTTTAATGATCATCTTCCCGTTCAGCAAGTTGCTGCACGCGCCCGGAGTTTTCTTTAGTCCAACGCGCAACCAGATCGACAACCCGCGCGAGAAACGACATCTACCGACACGTAATGCCCACTCGATCAGTCAGGCGAAGCAGACGTAATGGCTGACTTCGACACTCCCGCACTGAAACCCTATCCCGTGATCCCACCGATCGAGATCGGGGTCATGGCGCACAGCAAACCCTATGTCGCCAAACCGGAGATACAGCAGAAAATCGGCTTCCCCGGTGAACTGGTTGATAACTGGCAACAGGTCGCCATCGACAAAATGGGCGAACTGGTCGATAACTCCAGGGCGCTGCGCGTTTTTCTCGACAGCTGCGTCAAGTGCGGCGCCTGCACCGACAAATGCCACTACTACCTCGGCACCTCCGACCCCAACAACATGCCGGTGGCACGCCAGGATCTGTTTCGCTCCGTCTACCGGCGCCACTACACGCTGGCGGGCAAATATTTCCCCGGGCTGGTCGGCGCGCGCGAACTGGATCAGGAAATGCTCGACGACTGGTATAGCTATTTCCACCAGTGTTCACAGTGTCGCCGTTGCTCGGTCTACTGCCCCTATGGTATCGATACCGCCGAGATTTCGATGGCGGCGCGTGAAATCATGGATACCATCGGCATCGGTCAGAAATACTGCAACGAAATCATCGGCAAAGCGCAGACCATCGGCAATAATCTCGGCCTGCCTCAACCTGCGCTGCTCGACACGCTGGAAGGACTCGAAGAGGATATCGAAGAGGAAACCGGTGTCACCGTGCGCCTGCCACTCGATCAGCACGGCGCCGATATCCTGCTGGTCACCCCGTCCGCCGATTTTTTCGCCGAGCCTCACGTTGACGGGCTGATCGGTTATGCCAAGGTGTTCCACCAGGCAGGTTTATCCTGGACCATTTCCAGTCACGCCAGCGAAGCGGCCAATTTTGGCATGTTCATCGGTTCCTACGACAACATGCAGATACTGGCGCAGCGCATTCGCGAAGCCGCGCTCGAGCTTGGCGTGAAGCGCATCGTCTTTGGCGAATGCGGGCACGCCTGGCGCGTCGCCTACAATTTCTTAAACACGCTGGCCGGCCCCTTCGATTTTCTCGACCCCAACTATCCGCTGCCGCAGCACATCTGTGAAGTTACCTACGATCTACTGCAACGCAACGCGCTGAGAATGGACAAATCCGCCAACGACGACAAGGTGCTGACCTTCCACGATTCCTGCAACGTGGCGCGCGCCTCGCGTATGGGAGATTTCGAAGGTGGCCAATTCGTAATACCGCGCGCGGTTATCCAGGCGAGCTGTAATCATTTCTACGACATGCCGGCACATGCCACGAAGGAAGCCACATTTTGCTGTGGTGGTGGCGGTGGCCTGCTGACCGACGACCTGGTCGAACTGCGCGTCAAGGGTTCGCTGCCGCGCATGGAAGCGCTAAAACAGGCGGTCGATGATTACGGCGTAACCCACATGGCCGCGATCTGCGCAATCTGCAAGAGTCAGTTCAGCAAAATACTGCCCTATTACGGCTTCGAGATGGATCAGGTCGTCAGTGTGCACCAGTTAGTCAGTAACGCAATCCAGTTGGGTGGCGAACATTAGCATGAGAATTATTGGGAGAATCCAATGGCAGCCTCCAAAGACGAAGTAAATCGCAAGCTCACCTTCAGAAAGTACGAAGACGGCGTGCATCGTTGGCGCTCGCAGGGCGAGAACATTTTTAACGAGGACACCAGCAACAAGTGTCCTACCTACGTGCATCGCACACCACCCTGCCAGGGCAGTTGCCCTTCCGGCGAGGACGTCCGTGGCTGGCTCAATATCGTGCGCGGTATCGAGCTACCCCCCAGCGAAGTTAGCATGCAGGAATATGCGTTCCGTCGCTCCACCGACGCCAATCCGTTTCCATCGATGATGGGGCGCGTCTGCCCTGCGCCCTGCGAACAGGGTTGCAATCGCAACAACGTCGACGATTTCGTCGGTATCAACGCGGTTGAGCAATACATCGGTGATACCGCGAAAAGCGAAGGTTTCAAGTTCGCAGCGGCACCGCCCATCGGCAAACAGCGCGTGGCGATCATCGGTGGCGGCCCCGCCGGCCTCGCGGCGGCCTACCAGCTGCGCCGCAAGGGTATCGCCAGCACTATTTTCGACGAACACGACGAACTCGGCGGCATGTTCCGCTACGGCATTCCGGGTTATCGCACACCGCGTGAATTCCTCGATCACGAAATCAACCGCATTCTCGAACTCGGCGATATCGATACGCGCATGGCGACACGCGTCGGTCGCGATGTCAGCCTCGCTGACCTGGAACAGGAATACGATGCGTTGTTGTGGGCTATCGGCTGCCAGTCGGGGCGCGGCCTGCCGCTCGAACATGGCGATGCCCCCAACTGTATTTCCGGAGTGGCTTTCCTCGAAGCTTTCAATCGTGGCGCACTGCAGGTAACCGCCGACAGGGTGGTCTGCGTAGGCGGTGGCGACACCTCGATCGACGTGGTATCGGTCGCACGACGCCTGGGTAAAATCGATAAATTGCCGAAAGATCAACTCACCGAATTTGTGGTCGGTGGCTTCACCGCGCATGATTCAGCCTACGCCGCTTCGCGCCAGGGTGCGGAAGTCACGCTGACCTCCCTGTTCGAGCGTGCCGAAATGACCGCCACCGAACACGAGGTCGATGACGCATTGCGCGAGGGCGTACGCATTCTCGACGGCGTTATGCCGATCGAGATCGTGGTCAATGATGAAGGCCGCGCGACCGCGCTGAAACTCGCCAAGTGCGAATTTATCGATGGTAAGCCAACCGCGCTCGACGGCAGCGAATTCGAGATCGAATGCGATCTGATTGTCTCCGCGATCGGCCAGGGTGGTGACCTGCAAGGCATCGAAGAACTGGGTAATGATCGTAGCCTGATGGATGCCGACAAGTTTTTCCAGCACGCCCAAAAACCCGGTCATTTCGTCGCCGGCGACATCATTCACCCGCACTTGCTGACGACCGCTATCGGGCACGCAGCGATTGCTGCAGACAGCATCGAACGCTACCTCGGTGGTGGCGAGTTCAGTAAGCGTCCCAAGGTCGACGTACACCACTTCGACCTGCTCAGTAAACTCAAGGAAATGGATCTTGCACCAAGCGAATTTCAGCACCAGGGCACCTGGGGCACCAACGAGGCAGACTTCGCCGTGCATAATTACGAGGATCGTGCGGCCAACGAAATCATTTCCTCCGAGCGCCTGTACCTGTCGCATTTCAATTACGAGGCGCGGCATCTGCGCGAAATGCATGGCCCCGATTCGGAAAAGGTACTCGGTGACTTCGCCGAACGTACTCGCAGCCTGAGTGAAACCGAAGCGGTCGAGGAAGCCGGTCGCTGTATGTCCTGCGGCATGTGTTTCGAATGCGATAACTGCGTCATCTACTGCCCGCAGGATGCGGTCTACCGGGTCCCGAAAGAGAGTAAAACGATGGGCCGCTACGTCGCCACCGACTACACCCGTTGCATCGGTTGTCACATCTGCGCCGATGTCTGTCCGACGGGCTACATCGATATGGCGCTCGGGGATCACTGAAGCCAGTGATCGATTGCAGCAAAGCCTTGCCGTTCCTGTTGGTCAGCCTGCTGATCAGCACCCTGCTCGGCTGGCTGGCATTTACCCAGGCCGTTGCCGGCGAGGTTGAAAGTTCGGGCTTCGGTGCAGTCGCCATCCCGCAACCGCATAAACCAGACAACGCCAGCGCCTGCGTCGAGCCGCTCGATATCATGCGCCGTGAGCATATGAATTTACTGTTGCATCAGCGTGATGCCACGGTGCTGGACGGCGAACGCGACGGAAACTACAGCCTGGTCGGCTGTATGGATTGCCACAATCCCGCGGCGAGCGCCGAAACCGTGATCCGCTATCCCGACCCGCAGCACTTTTGTGCCGGCTGCCACCTCTACGCCAGCGTCAAAATCGATTGTTTCGAATGCCATGCCGACCGCGGCCTGGCAAAAATCGAGCAGGGTCGGCTCGCAGATTCGAACGTAGCGCAACCAGGCTCAGGTTTACTGTCACTGCAGACCTTTCAGATGCAACTGGGAGATACCGGTGGCGACTGAGCTCGACAACATCGAAATACGCCCGGCCCGGCGCCGCTTTGTGCAGGGAGCGGCAGCGCTCGCCACGACGCTGATCGCGCCCGGCATCCTGCTGTATAAAACGGGTCAGGCGAGTAGTAATGGGGCGGCAAAAACACCGCGTTGGGGATTGCTGATCGACACCAACGCGCTCAGCGAAGCCGATGTCGATGCCTGCGTAAGCGCCTGCCAGCGCGAGCACGGCTGGCATAGCGAGGCGGGTTCGGCCACTGACGCCCAGTGGATACGCAAGTTACGCCTCAGCGATGAGCGCAGTGGACAACAACAGTTCCTGCCGATGATGTGCCAGCATTGTGCAGACCCGCCCTGCGTGGATGTCTGCCCTACCGGTGCCTCGTTCAAACGCGACGACGGCATCGTGCTGGTCAACAAGCATACCTGTATCGGCTGTCGCTACTGCATGATGGCCTGTCCTTACAAGGCGCGCTCATTTATCCATGAAACCCTGTACGACCAGTTACCGGTCGCGCCACGTGGCAAGGGTACCGTCGAGTCCTGCACCCTGTGCGTACATCGCATCGACCGTGACGGTGCGAATGCGGTGCCGGCCTGTGCCGAGGCGGTCAATCGTGGCGAGCACAAGGCAATCCTGTTCGGTGACCTGAACGATCCGCAGAGCGAGATTTCGCAACGCCTGAAAAGCCATGGTGCAACGCGAATACGCGCGGACCTCGGCGTCGATCCCGGCGTGCGTTACCAGGGCCTGTAACCATGCGCACGATATACTCAGAGATCAGGACCAGCAGCCCGCAATACTGGGGTCTGCTGGCGGTGTTTGCGGTCATCACCGCTCTCGGGATTGCCGCCGCCCACCGCATGGAGGTCGAGGGGCATCACATTTCCGGCATGAGCAACCAGGTGGTGTGGGGCCTGCCCCATGTTTTTGCGATCTTTTTAATTGTTGCAGCGTCGGGTGCACTCAACCTGGCCTCGCTCGCGTCGGTATTCAACAAGGCCGAATATAAACCCCTGGCGCGCTTCTCGGCGATACTGTCGATCGCCCTGTTGATCGGCGGGCTTGCCATTTTACTGCTCGACCTGGGGCGACCGGATCGCTTGATCGTGGCCATCACGCATTACAACTTCAAGTCGATTTTCGCCTGGAACATCCTGCTTTATAGCGGCTTCATCGTCATCGTGCTGGCTTACCTGTGGTTGATGATGGAGCGCCGCCTCGAGCACTGGAGCCGCCCGGTGGGCATGTTTGCCTTCGCCTGGCGACTGATACTGACCAGCGGCACCGGTTCGATCTTCGGCTTCCTGGTCGCGCGCGAGGCCTACGACTCGGCGCTACTGGCGCCAATGTTCATCGTCATGTCTTTCGCCTTCGGCCTGGCGATGTTTATCCTGCTGTTGCTGCTCAGCTTCAGGCTCGATCGGCGTGAACTCGACGCGTCACATCTGCAACGCTTGCGCAAACTGCTCGGCCTGTTTTGCATCGGTATCCTGTATTTCGTTTTACTGTTCCACCTGACCAAGCTATACGGGAGCCAGAATCATGCTTACGAGCGCTTCATCCTGCTTGATGGTGGTGTTTACACCTGGTTGTTCTGGTTGTTCCAGATCGGTCTCGGCAGCTTACTGCCCCTGTTACTGCTGTATTCAGCGCGCTGGCAGCATTCGCCGCGCAGCCTGGTACTGGCCTGCCTGCTGATCATCCAGGGCGCCTTCGCCCAACTCTACGTCATCATCATCGGCGGGCAGGCATTCCCGCTAAACCTGTTCCCGGGATATCGTGTCGACAGCAGCTTCTTCGATGGCGTCATCAACACCTACTCGCCGAGCCTGTGGGAATTGCTGCTCGGTTGCGGTGGCCTGACCAGTGCCCTGCTCATCGCCTTGCTCGTCGTGCGCGTATTGCCGATACTCCCGCAGAATTTGCCGGGGGCGCAAAACTGAGATGGCATCGCTATTCTTTTCTGCCGCGCACAAGTCTTCGGGCAAGACCACTCTGAGCATCGGCGTCTGCGCCGCGCTCAGGGCGCGCGGGCTGGAGGTACAGCCATTCAAAAAGGGCCCCGATTACATCGATCCTGTCTGGCTCGGGCTCGCCGCCGGTAAACCATGCTACAACCTCGACTTTTACGTTGCCGGTCGCCAGGAAACCATCGACGATTACTGTCATCGTCGCCAGGGCGCCGACATCTGCGTGATCGAGGGTAACAAGGGGTTGCACGACGGACTCGACCTGGACGGTAGCAATAGCAACGCCGCGCTCGCTAAAGCGCTCGGTAACCCGGTGATCATGGTAGTCGATGCGCGCGGTACCATGCGCGGCATCGCTCCGCTGTTGATCGGCTACCAGGTGTTCGATCAGGACGTCAATATCGCGGGCGTCATCGCCAACCGCACCGGCGGCAAGCGTCACGAAGCCAAACTGCGCGCCGCGGTCGAAGCCTACACCGATATTCCTTTCCTTGGAGCACTCGAAAACGATCCCGCCATGGAACTCAGCGAGCGCCACCTGGGCCTGATTCCCGGATACGAAGACCTGGCAGCAAAACGCAAGATCGCGTCGCTTGCAGCAGCGTTTGCCGATAACGTCGATGTGGATCGCCTGCTGCAGATCGCTCAACAGGAATCACGCGTAACCCCGGCAACTTTACCATTGCAGCACAAGCCCGAGTTCAACGGACTGCGCATCGGCATCGCGCGCGATCGCGCCTTCGGCTTTTACTATCCCGGCGACCTGGAAGCGATGCGCCTGGCCGGTGCCGAGCTGGTCGAGATCGACACCTTGCATCGGCAATCGCTGCCTGACATCCACGGGCTGTTCATCGGGGGTGGTTTTCCCGAGCGCCACGCGGCTGCATTATCGGCCAATCGCAGCCTGCGCGAAGCGATCCGTAGCGCCATAGAGGCCGGGCTACCCACCTACGCGGAATGTGGCGGCCTGATGTACCTGGCGCAATCGTTAAACTGGAATGGTGCAAGCCATGACATGGTGGGCGTCTTGCCGGCACAGGCCGTCATGCATGAACGCCCCCAGGGTCGAGGTTACGTGGTGCTCGACGAAAACCCGCAGGCGCATCCCTGGCCATCGCTACCGGGCGCGTCAACCTCACTGCAGGCACACGAATTTCATTATTCGTCCCTGCAGGGTTTACCCGGGGATGCCAGGTTCGCGCATCGCGTGCTGCGGGGTACCGGGATTCAACAGCAGCAAGACGGATATATCCATCGCAACCTGCTCGCGTCTTATACCCACTTGCGTAATACCTCGGCTACTCCCTGGGTTAAACGTTTTCTGCAGTTCGTCCAATCACACAAGATCAACAACGCGGAGACTATTGCCAATGCGCTGTAGGTACAGAAATGATTAGCCTGTCGACCGCTGCCCTCGAACAGATTCGCCACTCGGCCGCTACGGGTGCCATGCAGTCAGTGCCGTTACGCATCGCCGTAAAAAAACTGGAAGATGGCAGCCTGCACTACGCCATGGGTTTTGACGAGCACAAACTTCCCGGCGATACCTTTTTCAACTTCGACGGTGTCGACCTGGTGGTATCCTCCGGCAGTAAAGACCTTGCGGACGGCATGACGATCGACTATGTCGAACTCGAACCCGGCAAGCTGGAATTCATTTTTCTCAATCCGAACGACCCCGCCTACGTGCCACCGCTCACCTGATCGTTGGCCACGGCAGTTCACTGACCCGCTAATCGCGCTATACTGCCGGTTTTCGGATCCATGGGCTGCTGCCTCGATTTCTTACAATGCCAGTCGACAAGCCACAACCGCAACGCAAAACCAGCCTGTTTACGGCCTGGTTCGTGCCTGTCGACGAGGAAAAGCGCAATTTACTGAAGAGTAGTCGCTTCCAGTTGCTGATGCTGTTCGCCGCGCTGCTGTTGCTGCTGCTGTTAAACCTGGTTGGCGCCGTATTTCCCGATCAGCCATTTGCTCAGCGTTTGCGCGAGTATGCAGCGTGGTTCTACGCCCTGGAATTCGCCCTGCTGCTGCTGTTGTTCCGGCAAATCTGGAGCGCACTGCTGCAACCGCTGCTACAACTGTGCAACTGGGCCGAATTGATGCGTGGAGTGACTCTCGATGCCCGGGTCGACTTCGGGCCCGGCAGCGACTTTGCCGAACTGGCGCGCGATATCAATATGCTCGGCACCATGATCGGCAACCTGTCCCGCGATACCGAAATCCAGTTGCAGAAACACACCGACCACATTACCCGTGAATCGCGCGCGCTGGCGATACTCTACGACGTCGCGTCCAGCATTAATCTGTCCCACGATCTGAACGAACTGTTCGACAAGTCATTACAATCGCTGTGCCAGAATCTGAACGCACGCGCCGGCATCATTCGCCAGATCAAGGGCAAGAAGAAAAAGGACATCGTCGCTGCCTTCGGCGACATCAACCATACCTTTCTGGCCAGCGCCGACCGCTTCCTGGGGATCCATTTGCCCGATGACAAGGTCGACCTCGAGCGTATCTACCGCGTCGATCGACTGGCCAGCGAGACGGTATTTGGCCCCGGCAGCGACGACGCCGGTGAGCTGCTGGTGCTGTCGATACTGCTGCAGTATCGCGCCGATATCCTCGGCGCCATTCATCTGTTTTTTCACGATGACGCCAGCTTCGATCTCGACAGCTACAGCGAGTTATTGATCAGTATCGGTCAGCATCTCGGCAGCGCGGTGGAGAAGTTTCGCCTGCTGGAAGAAGAAAGTGAACTACTGGTCATGCAGGAGCGCACCCGCCTGTCCCACGAGTTGCACGACTCACTGGCCCAGACTATCGCCAGCCTGCGCATCCAGATTCGCGTCATCGACGAATCTTTTCATGCGGACGACGAAAGGAGTATCTGGCACCAGATGGAACGTATCGAGTACACCATCGATCAGGCCAACGATCAGTTACGCGAACTGATCGCACATTTTCGCATACCGATCGATGAACAGGGACTGATACCATCGATCGAGGCAAGTATCCGCCAGACCCAGGAAGAAATGGGTATCCCCATCTATTTTCAGAACGAGTGGCCACAGCAGGAATTTTCCGAAAACGTCGAACTCAACGTGTTGCGGATCGTGCAGGAGTGCCTGACCAATATCCGCAAGCACAGTCGTGCCGAGGGCGTGCGCATACTGCTCAGTTACCGCGACGGCGAATTTATCGTGCTGATCGAAGACGACGGAATCGGCTTTGAAGAAAACGCGGTAGTATCGCAGCACGGGCGGCAACTGGGGCTCAAAATCCTGCATGATCGTGCCCGCGAGATTGACGCCAGGCTCGACATCGAAAGCGAAGTCGAAGACGGCACCCGTATCCATTTGCAGTTCAGTGTGGAGCCACTGCACAGACTGCGCGAGTCCACGGGTTAAGGCATTGGCGAGGCGAATTTCACTGTCCCGCGCAGCACGCCTGGTCGGCGTCAAGCGAGGCGTTTTGCAGCAGCAGATTCGAGCCGGACTATTGCAGACCTTTGAGGGTGAAATTCTCCTGGCGGATTTGTTACACGCTTACCCCAATGCGCAGATCGAAGATTCGAGCATGCTCGATCGAGTGGCGCAAATAATCGAGCAAGCAAGCTTCATCAACACGGATACCGCCACGCGTAAACCGGACAACCTCGCGCTCGGCACACGCGTCATGGCGCTCGGCAAGGAACTGTCGCAGCAGCAGCGCCTGGTTGCAGGTTACCGAAAACTACTGCGTGAACTGCGTATGGAGATCGACCGGCTCGCTGACAACTCCGCTGCACCGCACCCACTAGGTCAATGGCTGGACGAAGCCGAGGCCACGCTTGCCGCCGACGGTGATATAATAGATCAACCCCTTATCAACGAGACCTTTTTACGCGTCATGACGGCACAGGCTACGGTGATTCCAAGCGGTCACGAATTTTTCGTCGAGGGCGCCGATTCGATTCTGGAAGCGGGCCTGCGCGGTGGACTCGCGCTCAATTACGGCTGCAGCAACGGCAACTGTGGCCTGTGTAAGATGCGCGTGGTATCCGGTGACACGCGCAAGATCCGACATCACGATTACGCGCTCACCGAGGCTGAAAAAGGCCTTGGCTACATTCTCGGATGCAGCCATACGGCCGTTTCCGACGTTGTGCTCGAAGCCGATGAAGCCCAGGGCAGCGCCGATATACCGAAGCAGACTATTCCGCTGCGGTTGAAGCGCATTGAGCGTCCCAGCGCGGACGTCTTGATCGTCAGCACGCGGACCCCGCGCACCAACCGATTACGCTTCCTCGCCGGCCAGCGTGCCACGCTCAGCGTCGATCAGGTCGGCTCTGCGCTTTACCCGATCGCAAGCTGTCCCTGCGACGATATGAACCTGCAATTTCACATCGCGCTCAACCCCGGTGATGCAGTCGCAAAGTACCTGGCCGAAGCGGCCTCCAGCAACGACACCCTGATGCTTGAAGGCCCGAACGGATCATTCGTGCTCGACGAGAATTCGCCCCGGGCGCTGGTTTTTATCGCCGAAGGCATCGGTTTCGCATCGATCAAGGGCTTGATCGAACACGCGATGGCGCTGGATACCGCGGAGCAGATTTACCTGTTCTGGATCACCGACGACGATGCGCCACCTTATCTCAACAACCTGTGCAGATCATGGAACGATGCCCTCGATAATTTCGCCTATCGGCCCCTGCCGGCCAGTGCCTTGCAGAACCTGGCCGACCACCTCGACACACAGTTGCAACCAGCGGCAGCGTCGGGACTTGATTTCTATATCTGCGCGCGTGAATCGCTGCGCGAGCAATGCGAACAATACGCCGAGCGCCAGGCCATTCCGGCACGGCAGCTCCTGTTCGAAACCATCTAGCTGAACGGATAAGCGCTATGAGCCTGAAAATCCTGTTGATCGATGATCATATGCTGTTTCGCGAGGGTCTGATCAGCCTGTTGCAACGGCGCAATATCGAGGTACTGGCCGCAGTCGGCGACGGCAACGAGGGCATTCGGCTGGCACAGGAAATGCATCCCGACATCGTCCTGCTGGACAAGCGCATGCCGATTATCGACGGCATCAGCGTACTCAAACATTTGAAGAAAATCGGTATGGAAATGCCGATCGTGATGTTGACCACGAGCTCCAACGAGCAGGATCTACTCGATGCGCTGAAGGCGGGCGCCAGCGGTTACCTGCTCAAGGATATGGAACCCGATGGCCTGGTATCGGCGCTACGCGATATCCACGCCGGCAAGACCGTAGTTGCGCCTCCACTAACATCGGTATTGGTGCGTTTCGTCAAGGGCGACATGACCGTTTCACAAAGTAAAGGCCCGTTTAGCGAGCTCACTCCGCGTGAAGGCGAAATTCTCGAGCTGATGGCCGAGGGCCAGGGTAACAAGCTGATCGCGCGCAACCTCGGCATCTCCGATGGCACGGTAAAGCTGCACGTCAAAGCGGTATTGCGCAAGCTTGGCGTGCACTCGCGCGTCGAAGCCGCAGTGATGTACATCGAGCACAATCATCGGGTTGCCGACCAGGTGGAGGAATAACGGGCAGTTGCCGTCATCCGCTAACCCGCATATCTCACCGAATAAGTTAACGAAAGATTCGAAAAAACCCTGTGGTGCGCTGCCAAAGCGCTGAGCGGGATTCGCGTGAAATCACAGCTTTTCGGCAGCCCTGTGGCAGGCGTTAAAACAGGATCTGGCATCAGCGGGCGATCAGGCCATTGGCGACTATCACTGTAGAGGCCAATGGCTGTTTGAAAAGGGCGAAACCGCCCAGCTATTTGTCAGGCCTATTAAGGCCGGTTATTTCCACATGGTGGGTCAAAGTAAAAACGACGAAATCGTAATTTCCTGCGTGAACGAGGCCAGTGGCTATTACGTGGTGGCAAAAAGTATTGAAGAAGGTGTCGAGATAACCCGTAAAACCCGTGTTTAAAGAAGAAACAAATACCCTGGCTGCTGAAACTGCAGAGACGTTTCTGTTGTTTACTACCCAGGAATTAACCCTGAAAAACAATCCATTGACGAGGCTTGCATTGAAACAGAACAGGATTTTTCGGCTTCCCTCGGCCAGCGCGAAGTCAGGCAATAGAAAGGCAGGCGAGGAACTGTTTCACGAGCGAGTGTCGTGTCGAGTTTGCTGATTGGAAATACTGGCACTAGTATACGGAACAGTGAACAGCGACAGGAAAAATCCGGTTTTACTGATAGTGACGCTCGCCTGTGCCAGCTGTAGCGTCTCAGGTTACCACTCAACAGCATGTATTACCCTTGCTGCTTGATACAGGCATTTCCCGGGTAACGGCTTCAGATTCCGATCGCCCCTGGTTCCTGCGTATATAGCATTTTGAGTTCGGGCCATTTTTCCAGGCAGTTACGAGTGCTTGCAAACTGCTCCAACTGCGGAACTCCATTGTTCCAGACGGTTTTACCATCGAGCACGATAGTCGGATCTTTTACAATCCAGCAGATTTCACCGGGCGGATACGCACCACAGGTATGAAAATGTAAAATTCGTGGATGGTTGAAAATCGTGTTGGACCAACGGTCCGGATCATCTGCGGCCGACTGACGATAGGACAGGCCAGGGTGCATTCCGACATGCCAGGAGTGAATATAGTTCGCATCGATATCAAACAATTGCGCCACCGACTGATAGTGTTGCACGACCTGGGCGACAACTTGCGAGGCTCCTTCGAATTTCACGATGCGCCCCGATTCTACGACCGCAAACACGGTCTCCGCTAATGCCAGGTTCGCCGGTTCGTAGACGCGCGAGCCGGTCGGCGTAAGAAAATTGCTCAATGCCACTCGACCGCCAAGCCTGTCGGCGTCGATCGGCGTGATTACCCCCATCGGAAAACGCTGCAAACTGACATCATGCTGCGCAGGTATTTCCCCCGCTTCAGACCAGAAATCACAGTGAGTTCCCAGCGGACAACGTATCTCGATGTGTTTTGCCTGGCCAAACAACTGGTCCAGTGCCGTTTTCATCTCGACCATGGCCTGGTAAGAAGTCGCTGCAAAACTGGAAACCAGCATATCCACGCTACGGACATAACACATGACAATTTTTTTACCCGGTTCAGGTGTTGCGAACCGATCCTGGTCACCAATCCGGGATAGAAACAGCGTGCAATCGGACAACTGCATCGCTGCGAGCAGGTCTTCGTTGCGATGGTTCCCGGGTGCGCCGACCTCCAGAGTCGAGGTATTGATGCCGATTTTGCGAGCAGCAGCCAGGATAAGCTTAACAAGTGCTTCGTCGTACCAGCCAAGCTCATGATCCTCGTAGACAATCAGTAGCGAGTCTTCGGCGTGCAAACCGGAACAATTAATCAACAGGTTATCGGTAGCCCTGTCAGTTGATTGCAAATCAGTCATAAGGCATCCGCATCTTTACTGCGATAGGAGAAGGCCTTTGCGAAACGCCAGACCAGATAGTCACCACAACTGATGGCGTCCTGTTTCGCCTGATGCCTGTCGCCATAGATATCAGCGGCATCTATCATCGTTTCCGGGTTCGGATCGAAAGCCAGTACCAGTGACAGGCGCTCCTGTGCTGATGAATTAATGACGCGGTGCGGAGTCGAGCGAAACGCACCATCGGTCCAGCGTTCGAGTAAATCACCGACGTTGACGACCAGGGAACCCGGGATGGGCGGCGCCTCGATCCACTGACCGCTTGAGTTTTCAACCTGAAGACCGCCGACATGGTCCTGGCATAACACGGTGAGCAGGCCGAAATCGGTATGCGGGCCAACGCCAAAAGCAGGTTTATCCGATGATTCTGCCTGACCCGGATAATAGACAAACGAGGCACGGCTCAGGGGAACTTCCGCGTTGCGCAGAAAAAAATCCGTATCCAGGTTCAGTCCCAGCGCAAAGCCACGTAACAGATGGCGTGCAACCCGGTCGGCGTGGTCAAAATAATCCATTGCAGCAGATTCCATCGCGGGCACAAAATCGGGCCACTGGTTCGGCCCGCGCAATTCATGGTCGCAAAGAGTGCCTGCAGCATCGTCCTGATAGCCCCAGATAAAACTTTCTTTTAAATCAGCGGCCAGATCATCCCGCATTTTCGCGCCACCTTGTGATAACCAGCCGCGATGTTTGTCGGAAATCGTGTAACGCTGCTTTTCCTGCTCCGGGCTGAGGAAGAAATCGAGGGCACAGCCTCGGGCCGTGGTGATAACCTCATCGGGAATGCCATGCCCATTGATGTAAATAAATCCGAGATCCCGGCTTGCTGCCAGTAACGCATGTGCCACGGCTGCCGGATTGCTGCCATCGCGCAGCGGTGAAATATCAATGACCGGAATGGATTGTGCGGCAGTCGATCTTACCTTAGTCATACCTGGGTCATGCCTGGGCCTGGTCTGCCGAACCCGAATAGTAACCGACGGTGTCATTCTCGGTAGTTACCCCGAGTCCGTTCAAACTGCGGTTGACATAGTTAAAGTAACAGATGATCTGGTTAGCCTCGAGTATCTGGCCATCGTCGCAGCCATTTGCGCGCATTTCGCTGATATCGGCTGCTTCCATTTGGCCGGGTTTGAGCGTGAGTTTCTCGGCGTATTTCAACAATGCCAATTCGCGGCCATCGAAAACATCCTGCGGTTTGCGCGACTGCAGTGCTTTCTCGACAGCATCGGCTTTTTCGTTATCGTCCATCAAATGTCGGGCGTTGGCCCAATGATTTGCCAACGAATACGGACAGTTATTCAGAATGGAGACGTATGAACTGATTGTCTCCTGTAACCACATCGGTAGCGTGTTGGCATCATCATGCAAAGCCGCACGATATAAAACGACATGTCCACGCATCGTATTGGGCCGTAACGAATGTACGCGCATGACGTTATCAACCGTTCCATGCGGCGTGCGCGCGAGTTGCAATGCATCGAGCAAATCCTCGTCGGCTTCCTCGTCCCCAATCATTTCTATCCAGGCGCTCATGGTTTTCCTCGTTAGTGACGAACGTCGGTTTGCATGCGTTTTTCAAGCCAGCGTACGCCGGCCGATACAATCAGGATCAAGAACAGGTATTCCAGCACCAGGATGGTGTAAATTTCGAGCGGTCTATACTCCGTCACTACCAGCTCGTTGGCGCGGCGTGTCAATTCCTGCAAGCCGATGATCGAAACCAGCGACGACATCTTCAGCATGTAAACCAGTTGATTTCCAAGCGCGGGTAGAATCCGGCGAATCGCCTGGGGCAGGATCACGTAACGCATGGTATCTGTATAATTCAGCGAAATCGAATGTGCTGCCTCGTACTGACCCTTGTCGATGGACTGGATGCCGGCGCGGAAGATTTCGGCTTCGAAGGCACTGTCCGACAGTGCCAGCGCCAGCACCCCGGCCCAGAAAACACTGATCGAAATGCCAGCGAGTTGAGGCAGGCCGTAGTAAACCCATAAAATCAAAACCAGGATCGGCACCGCGCGTACCAGCTCAACATAGGTACGGTTGATACCTCTGAAACGGCGTTTCGACGACAGGCCGGGCAGCGCGATCAGCAATCCGATCACTACCGAAATCAAGATCGCACACAACGATATCAACACTGTGTAATACAGGCCGTCGAGTAAAAACCCGAGATTGGATAGCCCGTTTTTAGTGGTCGGGTTGACGACGTACCAACCCCAGTTGCCCGAGCATCCACTGAGAAATAATATAAAACCCGTGATTGCCAGTAGTCTTGTCATAGCATCAGTGACGCAAGATCTTTTGCAGAAAGTCCTGGCAGCGACTGCTATCAGGGTTGCTGAAAAATTTCTCCGGCCGCGCGGATTCAACAATTTCACCGTGGTCCATGAATACCATCTTGTCGGCTACTTTACGCGCGAAACCCATTTCGTGGGTCACACAAATCATCGTCATGCCGCTACCGGCCAGTTCCACCATGACATCGAGTACCTCGTTGATCATTTCCGGATCGAGCGCAGAGGTCGGCTCGTCGAATAGCATGATGTCGGGCTCCATGCACAAGGATCGCGCTATGGCGACACGCTGTTGTTGACCACCGGATAACTGGCGTGGAAATTTACCGGCCTGTTCTGGAATATCAACCCGTTCCAGGTATGACATGGCCAGAGCTTCGGCTTCAGCCTTTTCCATCTTCCTGGCCCGTTGGGGGCCGAGTGTGAGGTTATCCAATACGCTCAAGTGAGGAAACAGATTGAACTGCTGAAAAACCATGCCGAGCCGGGACAAGGTCTGGCGCTGGTTTTTGAGCCCGTCCTTTACTTCGACGCCATCGATTAAAATCTTGCCGGTCTCGTGGTGCTCGAGTTGATTGATGCAGCGGATCAAGGTCGACTTTCCTGAACCCGAAGGTCCACAGACAACCACGCGTTCACCCTGGCAAATTTCAAGCGACACAGTATTCAGCGCCTGGAAATTACCAAAGGTTTTGGATACCTCCTGTACTGAAATCAGGGATGCTGTGCTCAAGACTTACCTGTTTCCCATAACTCAATAAACGCCCGCGATTGAAGCATGCCACCGGTTCTTATGCAAAGAAAAGCTGCCATTGCAAAAACAAAATGTCCGTGAAATGATACCGGATCCTTCCCAGAGTCGAGAGCGTAACAATGAAAATGATAAAATTAGCAGGAGTCCTGCTGTTACTGGTTGGCAGCACTGCACAGGCGCAGAGTCCCTCAGCACTGCAGGATATTCTCAGCAACGGGGTATTGAAGGTTGGAACGACCGGCGACTGGAATCCGATGACGATGAAAGATCCGGCCACCAACGGCTACACTGGATACGATATCGACGTCATGACCGAGCTGGCAAGCGATCTGGGGGTCGAGCTCGAGTTGGTACCAGCTGACTGGAAAACGCTGGTTAGCGGCGTCACTTCCGGCAAGTATCACATGACCGGCTCAGCCTCGGTGTCACCCGCGCGGGCAAAAGCAGCGGGCTATTCCAATAGTTATTTCTCGCTCGCTACGGTGCCGCTAATCCTGGCTAAAAACTCTGCTAAATTTAAAGACTGGGGAGATTTGGACAAGGCCGGCGTAACCGTTGCCGCAACCCTCGGAACCACGCAAGAAAAACAGGTCAAGACCTATTTTCCAAATGCCGAGCACAAGATAGTAGAAGCCCCGGCACGTGATTTTCAGGAAGTCCTCGCTGGGCGCGCTGACGCTCATATCACATCTAACGTCGAAGCCAACAAGCTCGTGATCAAGTATCCACAAATGATGATCGTACCGGTATCAGCACCTAAATCACCCACACCGATTGCGATGCTGTTACCCCAGGCGGACCAGGTCTGGATCAACTACGTCAACACCTGGATCGGACTGAAACAGGAACGCGGCTTTTTTAATGAGCTGGGTAAAAAATGGAATTTGAATAACTAGTTGGACACTGATGATGTCACTGTTAATAAAGGAGGTGGCAACGCCCCCAGGCAAATGTTGACCATATACAGCACGCCCGAAAGCCTCTATTGCGCGAAGCTTAGAATACTGTTGAGACACAAGCAGGCACAGTGGCGCGAAATAGAACCGGAGGGGGGCTGCGGTTCGCCGGACTATCGACAGTTGATCCCCAGCGGCACCATGCCCGCCCTGATGGATGGCGGGCTGGTCATCGCCGACTCCGAGGCAATCTCCGAGTACCTGAATGAAACGATCGCCGAACCGGCCATGCTGCCGGTCGACCCCGGCGCGCGCGCTAAATGCCGCGAACGTTCTCGCTTTCATGACACTCGGCTGGAACCCGAGGTTCGCAAATTGTTTCCACATGTCGCCCCCGCAACCCGGGATAGCGGTATCGTCAGCATCCAGGCGGAAACCATTGGTATGCGTTTACAGGAACTGTCGCGATTACTTGCAGCAGATGAGCAACTCGACCTGCAAATCCTGAGTCTTGGTGATTGCGGGCTTCCTGTTTGTTTCGCCTGGATTGATGCATTTACGCAAGTTTTCGGGTTCGAGCTCGACTGGCCCGACAATCTGCGTGAATACCGCCGCAGTATCGAAGCGCATACAGCGGTAGCAAACGAACTGGAGGCTTACGCCCCGGGTATGCAACGGTGGCTGGAGTCCAAAGCGGTCTGACGCCTGGGCCTTGTCGGACATTTCTCGCAAACTTTTCTAGCGAATATAGCCGAAGCCGTATTGAAACAGATTGTTGAAATCGCTCAACAGTCAGATGCCTATATCCTCTGCGACGACGTCTGTCGCGGGACTGATCAGGATGGCGATGGCATCCTCGCTTCAACCGCGGATCTGTATGAAAAGTTATCGCCACCAACAGCAGTCAGTGTAATCCGCCCAGAAATAAACCGGATTCATCAGTAGGGAATTTGTGAAATCGGAAGCAGATGGATGTATTAAATTACGTTGTTTTTACTATTTTAATTCGAGTAAGCAACTTAAAACCTTAATTCGGGAGCAAATAGTAGGCAGCTAGAATACATCTTGCTTACTCGGTCCTTACTCAGCGCTTCAGATATGCCTATAAGTACCTTTAATTCAACTAGTTATACAACCTACTTGATATACATTGAGCACAACCACCGCGTCGCCAACCAGGTCGAGAAATAAGTGCACGCTTATCATCACTCCCCGCACCGGCGGCCCACGGAACAGAGTTCTGGCAATATCTTCAAGATTCCCTCTTACGCGGGAATGACTGGAAGATTTTATCCCGATAGGTGAGACCACGGCACGAGCCGAAATCTGTTATGGGAGCCATGATTCCCGCGAGGCAGACCGCTGGCGGTCGTAGAATAACGTTTTCCTGCGCATGCTGGATGGTCGCACGGGCCCTACCAGCGAACCGAATAATTGAACTGCACGATAAGCGCTTCGACGTCTGGAAACAGATCCTGTTGCTGCAGTTGCCCGATCGCTTCATCCGGCGAGGATTCCCCACTCTGCAGGTACTGTTCGAGTCGAACCGACCAGGCCTGGCCATCACCGAGGTCCCGGCCCAGCTTGAATCCGACCGTGGTGGTGTCGAGATCACCGAGTCGATAATCGGCGCTGACGAATTCCGGCGGGGTTTCGGTGTCGAGTAGAAAGTAACGGTAGAATTCAGCCGCAGACTGCTGGTAGTAGCGCAGGTGGGGCTCGACGAAAAAGCCCCGGCTGAAGGCGAAGCGCCAGGTCAGATCGTAAGTATGCGAATCGATTTGCCAGTCATCCGTCATGTAGCGATAGGATGCCGTCAAAATATCGCCACCATCCAGCCGCTTCTTGTATTTGCCAAAAACACTCTGGCGCATCCGCGTGTCGGGGCGATTTTCGAAAAGCTGATCGATCGGCTCGCCATCCGGACCGACCACACTGACGAATTTATAGGGATCGGTCATATAGCCATCGGCCTGGCTCAACGACAGGTTGACCTGGAACAGGCTGGTACGATTGATCACCTGGGTAACGCCAACTATCAGGTCGACAATCTCTCGCGTTTCGCTACCAGGCTGACGGAGTTGATCGATCATACTGCTCAGTGGTACCGGTGCTCCACCAATGGGTTCGATCGTGTCAAACTCGAAATTGACACCGTAACTCAGCGTGGTGTTTTTCTGGTTCAGGTCATGCTGCCAGAGCGCATTAGCACCGAGCGAGAAAAAGTCGTTCTCGGACGATAAACTGAGCCCCAGGTTGCTGCGGTTATTGCGATCGACCGGCTTTTGCCAGTTCAGACTGAAAGCAATGCGTTCGTCCTTGAAGGTATCGTCAAGCGGTGTTTCGTTCGGCGCCACGGTGTAGGCGCCACCTCCACCTTCGTCGTCCTCGCCTTCATCATCGTCGCCACCGTGACCCCCTCCACCCGAGGGGCTGGTAAAGGTTTGTGGCATGGTAGAGGGTACGGCGCCATTCGCCGACGCCCCGGACAGGCTGTCAAATACCATTTTTAGCGACAGGGATTCGTCGTCACCGAGATCGCGCGTCGCACTGATCACCGGCTCGACAGCCGTTACCCGGTCGGTTTCGCTGTAGTATAAAATTGCGCTATCGATATCCCAGTCGCCGGTCTCGGCCTGTCCCGGCGTCGCCAGCAGGCTACAGACCGCAGCGGAAAGCGCGGCCGTAATATTTTTTTTCGCTGGATTCATAAGAGTATATCTGCAACAGCCTGATTTCCTGGGGGGTGTATTCACCTGTGGTCACCTCAACATGATATGCGCCAGCTGCAGGTTGTCGAGGCGGCCCTGTCGGGGCAGGCCATTGCATAAAAGCTGCCGATTCGGATAAAAACTGAGGCAATATATTTCATTCTTCGTGATATCGAGCTGACTTCAGTCAACAAATTCAGCGCCAGGGAAAACCACCGACACCGCTCACCTGAGAGTCCGCGCGCTGCGCCAAACGCCAGATTTTCGATTCACTTTTTGCGTCGTGTTGCGCCGCAGGGTCAGCATCGAGCGAATCAAACCCACTCGAAATTCACAGATATCGAAGGCCATATTAAAAATTCTTTGATCACAAAGAGTTTTGAGCCTAAAGCGAAAACCTTAAGGCAGTCTTAAGTCGCGGACCGATTTCCACGACAGGAGGGATGGTTCGATCGATGCCGCGCGTCAGCCGATTCCCGGATTTCCCGCAACATTCTTGAGTTTCGGCGTATTGAGTTTGGTGATGCGCGCGCTATCAGTGCGCCGCAGGTAACTGGCGACCACATCCCACACCGGTGGGCCGGAAGACACGGAGCCCACGGTTGCCCAGCCGGCCACCTTGTAGTTCTTCGAGGCCTCGATGCGGCTGCCGTCATCGAGCTGCATGTCGGCGATACGCACGCCCGCGCCCGCTTCCGGATCGATGCTGTAATCGAGCCCACCGAGGCGCACCATGTCGCCGCCCTGCTGGTAGTAGGGATCCTTGTTGAACAGATTATCGGCGACGTCTTCGAGTATCAGCTTGAGGTCAGCGCCGCTCATCTCACGCACATAGGTCTCCGGGTAAGTAATGCAGGTCTGGTCCATAACGTGTTCCATGGTAATCGCCTGGCCCGGCAGCACCGTGGTGCCCCAACGGAATCCAGGTGACAGCGATATCTGTGCATCGCCCTCGACGCGCAAGGCATCGCAGATAATCTGATCGAAACTGCCATTGAAGTTACCGCGTCGATACAGTAAACCCTCAGCAATCGATAGTTCCTCCTGTAATTTATCCAGGTATGGAGCGCGCGTGGCCTCGATGTAAGCCGCCATTTCGGCATCGGCCGGCAACAAATTGGAAAATACCGGCAGCAGCCGATAGCGAAAGTCGCGCAGCTTGCCGCCCTTGATATCCATGTCCATTACACCGAGAAATTTGCCATTGGAGCCGGCATTGGTAACCAGGGTCTTGCCACCCGGGTTGGCAACCGGGGTAGCGCCCGGCATACCGTCGTGCGTATGCCCGCCAAATATGGCGTCGATACCTCTGACTTGCGAGGCCATCTTCAGATCCGAATCCATACCATTGTGGGACAGCAACAGGACGGCATCGGGTGCCTCCTCGTCGCGCACCCGGTTGACCATTTGCTGCATCTCGGACTCTTGTATACCAAAGGTCCAGTCGGGAATGAAACGCTGCGGATTGGAGATGGGCACGTAAGGGAAAGCCTGCCCGATCACGGCGATACGCAAGTCTCCCAGTTTACGGATCGCGTAAGGCTTGAACACATGCCCGCTGTCTTCGTTGAAATCGCCGCGCTCAGCGAGCTGATAGTCAAACAGGGCAGCTTCCTTGACCTTGCAATTCTGCGCCACAAATTCGCCATTGAACAACGCCGTGTTGTCGAGGACCTCCGAATCCTGGTAGGTAAATTCCCAGTGCCCGGTCATCAGATCGACGCCGAGCAGGTTACAGGCCTCGACCATGTCCCGCCCGCGCGTCCAGTAGGCTGTTCCCGATCCCTGCCAGGTATCGCCACTGTCGATGAACAGCGACCGCCCCGCGGGCGCCTCTGCGCGCATCTTTTTGACCAGTGTCGCCAGGTGAGAAAATCCACCCACCTTGCCATACATCTGCGCCGCTTCGGTGAAATTCAGATAGGTATAGGCATGTGCTTCGATACCGCCCCGGGGCAGCCCGAAATGATCGAGTAGATGCCTGCCCACCAGGTGAGGCGCCTTGCCGCGTGAGTCGCCGACTCCGATGTTGATGCTGGGTTCACGGAAATACACCGGGTTCAACTGCGCATGGCAATCGGACATGTGCAAAATACGCGCATTGCCAAAGGCTGGCATATCGTAAAGGGCCGAGCCGTCCCCGCCCGCTCTCAGGCTAGACCCGGGCAACAGCCCCGCGGCGCCCGCCAGCCCCATCAGTCGAATAAATTCTCTACGATTCAGGTTCATACTCTATCTCTCATCTAAATAAATCTGCCAGCAGGGTCAGATTTTCCACTACCAGGTCAGGATTCGAAAGGCGAATATCCTGGCCATGATTATACCCGTAAGGTACACAGGCGATGGCAAAACCGGCGGAGCGCGCGGCCACCACGTCGTTACTCGAATCACCCACCATCAGGCAGCGATCATATTCGAGTCCGAAATGGTCGGCGGCAAAGTGCAGCGGCATGGGATCGGGTTTCTTGCGCGCGGTGGTATTACCGGCAACCACCAGTTCGAAATAGACATCAAGACCCATCTCCGTGATCAGCCGCGAGGTAAACGGTTCCGGCTTGTTGGTTACACAGGCGAGTTTCAACTCCCTTGTCGACAGCCTTTGCAGGGTTTCGACCACACCCGGATACACAACACTGCGGTCGCTGGCGTGCGCGGCATAAAGCTCGCGAAAAATTTCCACACCCCGCTGGTACAAATCCGCCGCCGGTTCCGCATCCATTGCGCCCGTCAGCACGCGCTTGACGAAGCGTTCCAGGCCGTTGCCAACCCAGCTCCTGGCCGCCTGCTCATCGTGCACCGCCATGCCAAGTCGCTCCAGCATGGTATTACCGCACCAGGCCAGGTCGCCAACGCTGTCGACCAGGGTGCCGTCGAGATCAAACAGGATCAAGCGAACCCGCTGCGGATCGAAGAGATTGCTGACCGGCAAAGGAGAGCCTGCCCCGTTACCCGGATCCGGGGCCAAATCAAGCTGTTTTTCTATCATCTTCTGCCCATTGTTGGCGCGATAAACTGGTATTTTCGCGACCCAAACCCCGCAACCTACCAAATTTGGGCGATTTATGTAATAACCCGATAGCAATACCCGGTATTACCATCTGTCATCAGCTGGTCAGCGCTGAAAACATTCGTGGCAAGCGTTCCGGCAGCGCCATGACGTTATCGACGATGGCGTAATTATTGGGCCCGAAAATACGCGCAACATAGGCATCGGCCTGTGGGTCCAGGGTAAGACAAAAACTGTGCACCCCCTGTGCGCTCAATTCATCAACCGCATGCCGACAATCCTCGCGCAGATATCGCGGATCACGCTCATCGATATCGGCCGGTTCACCGTCGGTAATCACCAACACCAGGCGTTTCTGGCTGGGTTGTTGCAACAGTTGTCGGCCAGCATGGCGCAAGGCCGTTCCCATACGCGTCGACAACCCCCCCCGCATACCCGCCAGCCGCGCGCGTGCGGTCTCGTCATAGGCTTCATCAAAATCCTTGAATCGATAATAGCGCACGTCGTGACGGCCGTCCGAAGCGAAGCCGTGCAGCGCAAATCGATCGCCAATCGAATCGACCGCCCAGGCGAGTAGTCCGCAGGCTTCGCGTGTCAGGTCGAGCACCGTGGGCTGCTGGCCCTCGAATTCGTCTGCCCGGACCACCGGCTGGTTAGTCGACGCCGACAGGTCGAGCAACACCAGCAATGACAGGTCGCGCCAGTGACGCGTAATCCGAATGTTGACACGAGGGTCTGGCATTACGCCGCGGCGAATGTCGGTCAGCGCGACAACCGCAGCGTCGATATCGAGTTCATCGCCGTCTTCGTAGCCACGCCGACGCACCAGGCCGCGCGGTTGCAGCCGCTCAATCAGATGACGCAAGCGGTTTGCCACCGGTTTGTATTTCTCCAGAATCTGTTCCATGCGCCTGGCATCGCCGCGCGCTGCGCGATGTTCGATCAGCGTGGTCCAGCCCGGACGCTGCAGTTGCACGCGGTAGTCCCACTCGTCGTAGTGGCAAGGTGGCGCCAGGGAGGGCCCACCCTCCGACTGGTTGTAACTGACGCCCCGGTCTTCGTAAGGAAACAATTCACTCGCCAGCACCCAGATTTCCTGGGGCTTGCCGTCTTCCAGCTCCGAATCGATTTCGTTGACCATTTGCATCAGTCCAACCGTTTTGCGCAAGGTCGCCTGCCGCCAGGGCAATAGTCCAGAGCCTTCGTCCGTCATGCCATCGGCAGCGAATTGGCGAAAATAGCGATTGTCGTCACGATAGGGTATCGGCCAGGATTGCAGCACATGCACGGGCGCCGGCGTTCCGCGCAACAGCAGTTGCCGGTGGCACTCGAGCCCCAGTTCGAGGGCCAGTAAACGAGGTGGCTGCTGCTGATCGACTGCCGACCAGAAGGCGGTGGCCAGATCGCGTATCCATCCAGCCTCATCGTGATATTCAGGGTCCAGCAGCGCTCGAGCGATACGCAAAAACTGCGCGACGGTCGCATCGAGCGCGGTAGCAGAATCATGCAACGCCGCGACAAAAAAGCCTAGCCACAGACGCCGCAACCCGGGAAAGCGCTGACAGGCCAGGTATTCCACACGTCCATCTTCGATCAATTCAATACAGCAAAGCTGCAGGGCATCCAGCGTATCGATGGGGAAGCGTTCGTCGCTGTACTCCAGATGCGCCGCTGCATGCGCCACCGCTGCGCGGTAGACGTCGAGGCCGTCAATGCCATAGCAGGCATCATAGGCATCCGGCAGGTGCAGTTGATAATCTTCGATGAATGGGCGGTTACCTGCCCGTGTTTCAACATCGCCCGAGGTCGGACGCATCGGCAGCGCCCTGCCCCACAGCGCCCGCAGGTAAAAGTTGAGCTTGCGCTGCTGATCGACAAACAGGCGGCCACGGCGTTCACGCTGCAATACCGATTTCGAAGTCTCGCTGGCAATCGCGAAATAGTCGGCCTGGCCCGCGAAATCACGCTGGTACGCCTCTGCGCCCCACATCGCCCAGCGCCGCAAGCCGCCCAGGGTCAATCGAGACAACAATTTATCCAGGGATGCAAGCATCGGCCGCAAGCCGCGCGGCGCCTTCGCGGCTAACTGGTGTAGCAGCCTTAAATAACCACGCAGCAGGTCGGCATCGCCGAGACGAGTCGCCACAAACGGCAGGCTCGCAAGTAACCGGGTCAACACGGCACCCGAGGTCAGTGAGGCCATCTGCATCAGCGACTCGACAATGTCGGGCAGCACATCTTCACCGACTGCCTTTACCACCGTCGGTATTTGCTGCAAATAGGCCAGCAACAGATCCTGCCCTTTACCCAGCCTCGACAACGCGCGCAGTCCCTGCAGATAATTTTCCAGTCCCCGGGGCGACATGACGCGCCGCGCCTCCAGATGCGAAGCCTGCAGCAGCGCGCGCAGGTCGGCGTCGGCCGCTACGCCGCAAGCGCTTTCGAAGCACTCGGTATAGGGAGCAAGCTCAATCTGCACAGTAGCGGATCATTCGCTAGAAGTAGGTATCCACGGCAGCGCAGAGCGTATCGCGTAAATCAGGGTCGTCGGTAAGCGGTGCGATTAATGCCATGCGACAGGCTGCGCCACTATCGACCCCCTGCGCAATCAACTGGGCAGCGTAGATAAGCAGCCGTGTCGACATGCCCTCATCGAGCCCATGTCCCTTGAGGTTGCGCGAACTCTCGCCCACCTGCACCAGCCGCGCCGCGACTTCGCGCTCAACCCCTCCTTCGTGGGCGATTATTTCCGTTTCAACCTCCGCTTGCGGGTAGTCAAAATCGATACCGCCGAAGCGCTGTCGGGTGGACTGTTTCAAATCCTTCATCAGCGACTGGTAGCCGGGGTTGTAAGAGATAACCAGCTGGAAATCCTGATGCGCATCGAGTAATTCGCCCTTCTTTTCCAGCGGTAACTGGCGCCGATGATCGGTCAATGGATGAATCACTACGATGGTGTCGGAACGCGCTTCGACGATCTCGTCGAGATAACAGATCGCGCCGATACGCGCCGCCACGGTCAGTGGTCCGTCCTGCCAGCGGGTTCCGTTGATATCGAGCAGGTAACGTCCAACCAGGTCCGACGCGGTCATGTCCTCGGTACATGCCACGGTAATCAACGGCTTTTTCAACGTCCACGCCATGTGTTCGACGAATCGCGACTTGCCACAACCGGTCGGCCCTTTCAGCATCACCGGCATGCGCACCTGGTAAGCAGCCAGATACATCTCGACCTCGTCGCGCATCGCCTGGTAATAAGGTTGCTGCGCAACCCGGTATTGTTGCTGCTCGGGAGCTTCAGTCTGCAGCTGACTGGCGACTTGATTCACGACGCAGTCCTAGACTGCCGGCGCGCGGAAAATCACCATCGAAGCCCCGACCGACTGCGCGTAATTGTCGAAGCCGAGCAGGCGCACATGATTATCGGGATGCGCCTGGTGGCAGGCCTCGCACTCGGCCAGGATCGCGTCCACTTCGGCCTCGCCGAACATCGGCAATTTCCACATGTACCAGTAGTTGTCCATCGCGTTTTCCGGCTCGGTATGCTCGATGCCAGGGTTCCAGCCTTGCGCGACGATGTATTCGACCTGGTTGCGGATCTGTTCGCTGGTCATCGCCGGCAGGTAGGAAAAGGTTTCAAATTTGCGGCTCGCCGGATCTCGCAGGCTGGAGGGGTAATCCTGAATGTCACTCATATCGGTATCCTGTTCTGTTAACGGTGGGCGACGTCGAGCTTGTCGACGGTGTCGAATTCAAATTTGATTTCCTTCCAGGTTTCCATTGCCGTGCGCAGTTCGGGGCTGGACCTGGCGGCTTCGGTGAGCACATCCTTGCCCTCGCGTTCGAGTTCGCGTCCGCTGTTGCGCGCGGCAACACAGGCTTCCAGCGCGACGCGATTAGCGGCGGCGCCGGCGGCATTGCCCCAGGGGTGGCCCAGGGTACCGCCGCCAAACTGCAATACGGCGTCGTCACCAAAAATACTGACCAGTGCCGGCATATGCCAGACGTGAATGCCTCCCGAGGCGACCGCGAATACACCCGGCATGTGGCCCCAGTCCTGGTCGAAGAAGATACCGCGGCTGCGGTCTTCCTTGATGTAGGATTCACGCAACAAATCGATCCAGCCGAGCGTCGCCTCGCGATCGCCTTCGAGCTTGCCGACTACCGTACCGGTGTGCAGGTGATCGCCGCCCGACAGGCGCAGGATCTTCACCAGCACGCGAAAATGGATGCCGTGATGCGGATTGCGATCGAGCACCGCGTGCATGGCGCGGTGAATGTGCAGCAACATGCCGTTTTCCTGGCACCACTGGGCCAGGCCGGTATTGGCGCAGAAACCACCGGTGATGTAGTCGTGCATTATAATCGGCGCATCCAGCTGTTTGGCATACTCGGCGCGTTTGAACATTTCCTGTGGCGTTGGCGCGGTTACGTTGAGGTAGTGTCCCTTGCGTTCACCGGTCTCCTGCTCGGCCTTGTGGACTGCCTCCATGACGAAGTCGAAGCGGTGATTCCAGCGCATGAAGGGTTGCGAGTTGACGTTTTCATCGTCCTTGGTGAAATCCAGGCCACCGCGCAGGCACTCGTAAACCGCGCGCCCGTAGTTCTTCGCCGACAGGCCCAGCTTGGGCTTAATGGTGCAACCGAGTAACGGCCGTCCATACTTGTTCATCTTGTCACGTTCGACCTGGATGCCGTTGGGCGGTCCATTGCAGGTCATCACGTAGGCGATTGGAAAGCGCACATCTTCGAGGCGCAGCGCGCGCAGCGCCTTGAAACCGAAGACGTTGCCGACCAGCGAGGTAAATACGTTGACCACCGACCCTTCTTCGAACAGATCGATCGGGTAGGCGATGAACGCGTAAAAGCAGGTATCGTCACCGGGTACATCCTCGATAGAGTAGGCACGCCCCTTGTAATGATCCATGTCAGTCAACAGGTCGGTCCACACCGTGGTCCAGGTACCGGTCGAGGACTCGGCGGCGACCGCGGCGGCGGCTTCCTCGCGCGGCACCCCGGGTTGCGGCGTAATCTTGAAACAGGCGAGCAGATCGGTAGCGCTCGGTTCATAGTCCGGCATCCAGTAGGTTTCGCGGTAATCTTTAACGCCCGCGTCGTAGGTCTTTCTGGCGCTCATTATTTAGTCTCCAGGTAAAAATCAGGCAGCCGACTGGCTGTTACTCAGTTTCGGATCGAGAGCGCCGCTGGCATAACGCGTCGCCATCTGCGCGAGGCTGATCGTTTTGATGCGGCTGGCCTTGCCAGCGGTGCCGAACTGTTCAAAGCGATCACGGCACAGCTCCTGCATGTCCGCGAGGGCCGCGGTCAGGAACTTACGTGGATCGAACTGGGCTTTCTCCTGTTCGCCGATGCGCCGCATTGCCCCTGTCATCGCCAGCCGACAATCGGTATCGATGTTGACCTTGCGCACCCCGTAGCGAATGCCGCGCACTATTTCCTCGATGGGAACCCCGTAGGTCTGTGGCATTTCACCGCCGAATTCGTTGAAGATATCCTGCAGCGCCTGTGGTACCGATGAAGATCCATGCATCACCAGGTGCAGTTCCGGTAAACGCTGATTGATATCCTGGACGACATTCATCGCCAGGATATCGCCATCGGGCTTGCGGCTGAATTTGTAGGCTCCGTGCGAGGTGCCCATGGCGATGGCGAGCGCGTCCACACGGGTACGAGTGACGAAATCGAGTGCCTGATCGGGGTTGGTCAGCAGCTGTTCCCGGCTCAGACTTCCCTCGAAGCCATGGCCGTCTTCTTTTTCACCCTCACCGGTTTCCAGCGAACCCAGGCAGCCCAGCTCACCCTCGACCGAGACGCCTACGTCGTGGGCGATACGCGTGACCTCGCTGGTAATGTCGAGATTGTACTGGTAACTCGCTGGGGTCGCGGCATCGGCCTCGAGCGAACCGTCCATCATTACCGAGGTGAAACCCGCCTGCATGGCCGATACGCAGGTAGCACGATTGTTCCCGTGATCCTGGTGCAGGCAGATGGGAATATGCGGAAACATCTCCTCGGCCGCCTCGACCATCTTGCGCAGCATGATATCCCCTGCGTAGCAGCGCGCACCGCGACTGGCCTGCAGAATGACCGGCGCATCGACCTCGCTCGCGGCATTCATAATCGCCAGCACCTGCTCCATGTTGTTGATATTGAAGGCCGGAACGCCGTAGCCGTATTCGGCGGCATCATCGAGTAACTGTCTCAGGGAAATTCGTGCCATGATCAAAATCCTCCTTCATTAATTCGCATACTGGCCGCAACGTGAATGTCCGGGGGCATCAGGCGGCACGTCGCTTGCGTTCCACCATCTGTAACACCAGGGGGGTCAGGATGAGTTGCATCGCCAGATCGATCTTGCCACCCGGAATCACGATGACGTTGGGACGCGACATAAAACTGTTGTGAATCATGCTCAGCAGGTAGGGGAAATCGATGCCGCGCGGGTTGGCGAAACGGATTACCACCATCGATTCGTCGGCAGTCGGAATCCAGCGTGCAATCGACGGATTCGAGGTGTCGACGATGGGCACACGCTGAAAGTTGATATCGGTATTGCTGAATTGCGGGCAGATGTATTCGAGATAATCCGGCATGCGCCGCAGTATTGTATTGGTAATCGCCTCCCGCGAGTAACCGCGTGCAACCTTGTCGCGATGCATCTTCTGAATCCATTCGAGATTGATGACCGGCACCACGCCTACCTTGAGATCGGCATACTGGGCGACATTCGCCTGCTCGGTATTGACCGCGCCGTGCAATCCCTCGTAGAACAGCAGATCGCTCCCCTCGGCAAAGGTTTCCCACTCGGTAAACTCGCCGGGAGCAACGCCGTAGCGCGCACTTTCCAGGTCATCGTGCACGTAATGGCGGGTCTTGCCGCTCCCGTTTTCACCGTACTCGCGAAACACCTGTTCGAGTTCGCTAAACAGGTTTGCTTCGGGTCCGAAATGACTGAAGTGCTTGTTACCGGCAGCGTCCGCTGCGGTCATCGCGGTAATCATCTGCTTGCGGTCGAAGCGATGGAACGCATCTCCCTCGATGAAGCAGGCGTCGATCTTTTCGCGAAAGAAAATCTGCTCGAAAGTACTCTTCACGGTCGAGGTACCTGCCCCTGAAGAGCCGGTAATCGAAAGTATCGGGTGTTTTTTCGACATGGGTTAGTGCTCCTTCAATAGGATATTTACGAGTTCAGTTAGCTTGCCTGGGTTCACGGCAAGGCGTGCCTCGCAGGCAAAACCCAAAGCACTCGCTTCACTCATGGGGCCGGCTCCGGTCACACCCTTGTCAAGCACTGCAACGCGGTGGCGGGACACCACAGGAGCGCTGAACCCGTAATTATCGTGTTGAAGGAGCATTAGTTTCTCAATAATCCACGATTCAAAAACAGGGGGAAATGACCGCTGTCGAAGGCGACACCGGAAATATATTCGATGACTTCGTGAACCCGGTCTTTACAGCCGAAAATCAACGGAACACGCGCATGCAGCGAGGGGACTGACATGTCCAGAATACGTTCGTTGCCATCGCTGGCGGCACCGCCAGCCTGCTCGATGAGCATCGCCAGCGGCGCCGCGTGGTAAAGCAGACGCAGGCGCCCGTTGTGATAGTTCGCGCGAGAATCACCCGGATACAGGAAGACGCCACCGCGCACCAGGATGCGAAACGCCTCCGCGACCAGCGAGCCATTCCAGCGCATGTTGAAATTCTCGCCCAGCGCCCCGTCCTCACCCGCAATGCAGTCATCGATAAAATGGCGCAGGTTACTGTCCCAGAAACGGTAGTTGGCGGTATTGATCGCAAATTCGTGCTTACCTGCGGGTATCCACAGGGGCCCGGCCAACTGGTAAAACTGTTCCCTGGCGGGATCCAGCAGAAACTGGTGGGTACCTTCACCGCAACTCAGAATCAGGCGTGTTTGTGGACCGTAATACAGAAACCCGGAGGCTAGCTGGCGCGACCCGAGCTGCATGCCCAGAAGATCATCGCCGTTGCTTGCAAAGATTGAAAAAATGGTGCCCAGCGACAGGTTGGTGGCAATGTTTGTGGCACCGTCCAACGGGTCGATCGCAACCGCAAAACGGCCCGGCGGATCGATTGGCAGCGGGTCGTTGTGCTCAGCGGAGACCAGCATAGAAATCGGCAACCCGGCCAACGCGCTTACAAACAGGTTATGCGCGAGCAGTTCCAGCGGCTGGCTGATATCGCCATTGGCAATCGTCGCGGACTCCATTGCCTCCTGGCGGGAAAGATCGTGGGTAACGATTAATTTGCCAAGACGGATTCCCGCGTCGGCAATCACACTGACAATCGACTCGATGGTTGCATCAGCAGGATTCCCCTGTGCCCAGGTCGCCAGGAATTGCTGCAGGGTGATGGCTGCAGACATCGGTTAAATGCTTGCCGTAGAAAAAGTCATGCGAATCATTCTGCGCAGACTTGCATATTTAGTAAAGTTTAATAAACTTTACGTTTATGAAAGAATTACTTAACACCTGGTTACGCCAGATAACCCTTAAGCATCTGCGCGGCTTCGAATCCGTGGTTAACTGCGGCACCGTTTCCGGCGCTGCGCGGGAGTTGCACCTGACACCTCCGGCAGTATCGCTGCAATTACGAGATCTCGAAGCGGCCATTGGCATCCCGCTGCTGGAACGTAGCGATAGCGGTATGATCCCAACCCTGGCAGGACAGGAACTGCTCGCGGCTAGCGTGGAAATCAGGGACTGCCTCGCCCGTTTTGGCGAAGTCATCACCGAATTAAAGGGCGTGGATCACGGCGTGGTATCGGTGGGCGTGGTCAGCACCGCACGTTATTTTGCGCCCATGGTACTTGCCGAATTTATGAAGCTTCACCCGGACATCAAGATACAGTTGCAGGTCGGTAACCGCGAAGTCACGCTGCAGAAACTGGAAGATATGGAACTGGATTTCGCTATTACCGGAATCCCCCCCGATCATTTCAAGGTCAAAAAGGAGTTTATCAGCAAGCACCCGCAAATCATCATCGCCGCTCCAGAGCACCCGCTTGCCGACCAGGTAAACCTGTCGCTGTCGGCATTGAAAGAAGACACCTTTCTGCTGCGGGAGCCCGGGTCAGGTACGCGCGGCGTCACCGACAAGTTGCTGGCGCGCTGCAAAAACCTGCCCAAACATGGCCTCGAATTCGGCAGCAACGAGACCATCAAGCAGGCGGTGATGGCAGGTATGGGCATCGCCGTGATCTCGGCGCACACGGTGGCCGCCGAACTTCGCGAAAAACGGCTGGTGTCACTCGATATCAAGGGCCTGCCGATCAATCGCAAGTGGTACCTGGTCAAGCATGGCCACAAACGCTTTCTACCCTCGGCCCAGGCGCTATGGGATTTTATCGCGCACAACGGCAGACGTTATCTGCCGCAGGCCTGAAGGCGGGAACCCTCGAGCAGGGACGACACCCCGTTAACATAGGCTGGCGCACATCCTGAAATAACGCCTGAACTCCTCCATGCCGAAGCGTCATTCTGCATTTGCTACCCGGCCCGATCTGAGCGCGTAATATACGACCGGTATCACCACCAGTGTCAGCATCGTCGAGATCAGAATGCCGAAGATCAACGCAATCGCGAGTCCGTTGAATATCGGATCGTCGAGAATAAAAAATGCGCCGAGAATTGCGGCCAGTGCAGTCAGCACGATCGGGCGCGCACGCACCGCCGCCGCCTGCACCACCGCCTGCTTCAACGCTGTTCCCTGCGCAACCTGGTCGTCGATAAAATCTACCAGCAATATCGAATTACGCACGATGATTCCGGCCAGCGCGATCATGCCGATCATCGAGGTCGCGGTGAACTGAGCGCCGAGCAGCGCATGGCCGGGAAGCACACCGATCAGGGTCAGGGGTATCGGCGCCATGATTACCAGCGGTACCGAGTATGATTTGAACTGGGCGACCACCAACAGGTAAATCAGCAGCAATCCGACCGAGTAGGCCAGCCCCATGTCGCGAAAGGTTTCGTAGGTGATCTGCCATTCCCCGTCCCACTTCAGGCTGTACTGGTAAGGGTTGTCCGGCTGGCTGACCAGGCGTTGCTCGATCGGTTCATCGAGC
>JAJDOF010000013.1 GCA_022340305.1 Gammaproteobacteria bacterium | reverse complement strand
GGATTCCAACGACCATCACAGCTTTCCGGCAGTTGCCGTCGCGCTGATCATCGCCACCGGCGCTGTCCTCGCTGGCATGGATGCGTTCGCAAAATTCCTCGCGCTGGAGGTGCCCATCATCATGGTGCTGTGGGGGCGATACTTCTTTCACACCGTCATTACCTTCAGCGCCTATAGCCTGAAAACCCGATCGTTGCAGTTTCTACGCGCACGCCGGCCCGGGCTGCAGTTCATTCGCGCTTTTGCCCTGTTCGGCGCCACCTTCTTTATGTATGTCGCCATTACCCGCATGCCGTTGGGCGATGCGGCAGCCATTCAGTTCCTGGCGCCGGTGCTGGTCACGGCCCTGTCCGGGTTACTGCTCGGCGAGCATGTCGGGCCGCGCCGCTGGATGGGTGTCGCATTCGGTTTTGTCGGCGTGTTGCTGGTGGCCCGGCCGGGTTCAGGCGTGCTCGGCTGGAATGCATTACTGCCGTTAGCGACGGCGGTGCTACTGGCCGTCTACATGATGATGACCCGCATCATCCGCAACCAGGACAATCCCGCAGCGACGACCTTTTACTCGACCGCGCTTGGTGCGCTGATCCTGAGCGTCATGGTGATCTTCAACTGGCAGGCACTCACCGACTTGCAGTGGGGCCTGATGATCGCGATGGGCGCCGCAGGCGCAGGGGGGCATTTCATGCTGGTGAAGGCCTTCCACGCGGCGGAGGCCTCAATGCTGGCACCGTTCACCTATGCGCAGGTCGTGGCCGCCATCGCCTGGGGCTTCCTGGTGTTTGGGGATGTCCCGAGTCTGTGGACCATCAGCGGGGCTGGCGTTGTTGTCGCTAGCGGGCTTTACGTCTGGTATCGCGAAACCCGCGCCAGGAGGCCTGCAAAGCTGTCATGACGAGCGCAAACGCTTTGCAGGCCTAGGCTTTGGGGTCATGGCGCTTTGGGGTCAGGCCTTACATTTGACGTTGCCGTTCGTCACTTTTGTAAAATGTAAGGCCTGACCCCCGGTTTTGCCCGCTTTTGTAAAATGTAAGGCCTGACCCCCGGTTTTGCCCGGTTTTGACCCTCGGTTTTTGTCGTGACGGAAAAATGTCAGCCGAGCTTGATGCTGCAGCCGTAGCCGTGCTGCGAGTTTTCTTCCTCGGGCAGCTTGTATAGCAAGGTGGCGACAAGATCCGCCCAGTCCTCGTCAGGGCTGTCCGGCGCGAGGCGAACGACAAGCTTGATATCGAGCGGCAGTTTCTCGTCGATCCAGACGAGCGCGCCGTCAGCGCTGATGTTCTCGATCCGACCCGGCAGGAAGTCATGCGACTCGACCTGGCGATAGTGCATCGGGCCATCGACGTAGACGCGGGGATTACTGCGTCGTTCGGATGATGTCAGGGCCATATTTAAATCCTTTGTCGCTTTTCAATTTTCACGATGCACTCGAGCGCGACGGCGAACCCCGTACAACGCTCAGAATCACGTCGAACCCTGGCGGAAAACCCGCCCCTAAGCGTGGCGATTCCCGCCGCTGCCCAGCTAGCGGGCGTAAGTAGTTATATAGTTCAAAATTCGCAGTAAATCATTGGTCTGTCGGTAAAACGTGACCTGTTCCTCGCTCCTTTTACGGTTTCGCAGACTTACGGGGTCAAGCCTTTGGCTTCTCATCTCGTCCTCGCGGATCTACATCAAATGCTCCTTGTTACGACATGACGAGCGCAAACGCTTTGGGGTCAGGCCTTACATTTGACGTTGCCGTTCGTCTCTTTTGTGAAATGTAAGGCCTGACCCCCGGTTTCTGCGGTTTCGCCCGGTTTTTTCGTTGCATTAATATCCTGTAGCCCCATGTATGAAACCGTGCGCTTACAATGTTGTCCAATCTGGCTAACCTTGCTCTAAACCCCTAAGGAATAGATTTCAATGCTTAATAATCAAACCGCAGAATCGGTGATCGATCACGCCCTGTCACTGGGTGCTGACTTCGCCGAACTTTTCGTTGAAAAGAATGAAACCAATGTTGTCAGCACGCTCAGTGATGAAGTGCAGTCGGTAGAATCCGGTATCAATTTCGGCATCGGCCTCAGGCTGGTTTACGGCACCAAGGTTTTATATGGCTATACCAACAAGACGGACCGGGACGAGTTATTGCGCATCGCGTCGGTGCTGGCCGCCAAAGATTTAAGAGACCCTGTCAGTACCCTGAAATCGTTTAATTTCAGTCATATCTCCGACATTCACCCGGCCAGCAAAATTCTCTCGGTTGATGCCGAAATTGAAAGCAAGGTGGCCTACCTGGTGGCGTCAGACCGCGCTGCCAGGGCAGCGGGCGAGCAAATATCACAGACACGCGGTTCCTGTATGCAACGCGAGCAGCACGTCGAAATATTCAATAGCGAAGGCTTACACACGAATGACAGGCGCAATTACATACGATCGAGCTTAACCGCCATCGCAGCCGATGGTAACGAACAGGCGACCGGCAGCTGGAATGATGGCGGCTTGCTGGGCTGGGAAATCGCTGCGGATCTCGATCCACAGCGTACCGGAGAAGAAGCCGCCCGACAGGCGCTGGTGAATCTAACCGCCAAGCCCTGCCCTTCCGGTCGCATGCCGGTCATTATTGGCAACGGCTTTGGCGGCGTCATCTTCCACGAAGCCTGCGGACATTTGCTGGAAACCACGTCAGTCGCCAAAAAGGCATCGGTATTCCACGACCAGATGGGTGAAATGATCGCCAGTTCAATCGTGAGTGCAGTCGACGATGGCACCATGGCCAATGAATGGGGCTCGATCAACATCGATGACGAAGGCATGCCCACACAACGCACCCAACTCATCAAAGATGGTCAGTTAACCAATTTCCTGGTCGACCGTATCGGTGCGCAGCAAACGGGTTTTGCGCGCTCCGGGTCAGGCCGCCGTGAGTCGTACAGATATGCGCCGGCATCGCGGATGCGCAATACCTTCATCGAACCCGGCGATGCCAGGATGGACGACATGATCGCGTCCATCGACAAGGGGATCTACGCCTCGCACATGGGCGGTGGTTCGGTCCAACCGGGTACCGGCGAGTTCAACTTTGCCGTCACCGAAGGTTACTACATCGAAGACGGCAAAATTCAATATCCGGTTAAAGCGGCAACCTTGATTAGTACCGGACCCAAAGTACTCAAGGAAATTTCCATGATCGGCCAGGACTTTTCGCTGGCCTGCGGCATGTGTGGGTCAATCTCTGGTGCTGTGCCGACTACCGTTGGACAGGCGACTTTAAAAGTCGATGACATACTGGTGGGAGGTAACGCCTGATGAGCACCGCTAACCAAACCACAGCACAAATGGCCGAGCGGGTATTAGACCAGGTGATGAGTGCCGGCGCGACCGGTGACCTGATCGTCGACGAAGGCGAAACACTCTCACTCAAGGCACGCGACGGCGAACTGGAAGAATACAAAGTGAGTTCGAGCCGAATCTTCGGCTTACGGGTGATCAAAGATGGTCATATCGGCACTGCCTACAGTGAAGCCGTTGACGCTGATGCCCTCGGCTCGATGGTGGGCCAGGCACTCAATAACGCCAGTTTTGGCAAGGTCGAGTCTCACGAAAACATATTGCCCAATTCTGACCATCTGCAAACGGATGATGAATTGTTATGCCCGCCAGAGCAGGTTTCGATCGAGCAGAAGATTGAACTGGCGCTCGAAATCGAGAGTAAACTGACCGCGAAAGATAAAGTAAAAAATGTACCCTACAATGGCGTTCAGGATATCACCAGCCAACGACAGATTTTCTCCAGCGCCGGGTTAAACGCATTGACGCGCAGCCGCATGTGCGCCGCGTATGCTTACGCTCTCGCCGAAGACGGCGAAAAAAATGCGATGCAGGGCACGAGCCAGGTAACGCGATTATTTTCCGGCTTAAACGCAGCCAGCGTGATCGACAAAACTTATGAAAAATGCATTGGCCTGCTCGATGGCAAGCCCGTGCCGAGCAAACACTACGATGTGATTTTCGATCCGGATTGCCAGGTCTCGGCATTTGGCGTGTTTGCGATGATGTTTTCCGGAAAAGCGGCGAAGGACGGCATCAACCCGATGCGCGATAAAATCGGGTCAACCATAACCGATTCTCGACTGTCCATTTACGATCACCCACTCAATGCAGATGGATTCGGTTACCATTTATTCGATGCGGAAGGAACCGCCACCAAAAAATCGGAACTGGTCGTAGAGGGCTGCCTGCAAACACTGATACACAATAGCGCGACCGCTTCTTATTTTGATTCCGAAACCAGCGGACACGCGAGCCGCGGTCCCCGATCGACGCTGGGCGTCAAGCTGCACCAGGTTGAAATCGCCAAAGGATCAGAAGACCTGTCGACACTGCACAGTGGTGAATACCTGGAGCTCACCGATTTGACGGGTTTGCATTCCGGCGCCAACGCGATTTCCGGCAACTTCAGTTTCGGCGCTTCCGGTTACCTGTGTAAAGATGGAGAGCGCATCCAGGCCGTCAGAGGCATTACCGTCGCCGGTAATTTTTATGAAATGCTCAATAAAATATCAATGATCGGTAATCAACAGCACTGGAATGAAGGTCGATCCGCGTTGATGCCGAGTATTCGCTTCTCCGACGTTGCAATCTCTGGATAAAGGCAGGGGGACTCCGCATAACTCGCGAACCTGAAAACACAGTGACAGTTTGTTTAATTGAGCAGGAGATAAGTTAACGGTCCCATATTTGCGCGCCTGGATACACTACGCATAGGTTGGTTTCTGGAATATCATTGCATAACCGCTTTTAATCAGAGAATTCCCATGCAATACGCGCCCAGCAAAGAAGAGTGCCCCTTACCTTTTTCGCCTTTTAAAAGCTGTACTGTACCTCGTCCCATTGGCTGGCTATCAACCATCAGTAGCGATGGCACCCATAACCTGGCACCTTACAGTCAGTGGCAAAATCTCACTTTTGATCCGCCAATGGTCATGTTCGCAGCGAATCAATATCCTGATGGCCGACGCAAAGACTCCGTAATAAATGCCGAGCAGACCGGCTGGTTCGTCTGGAATATGGCGACCTGGGATCTGCGTGAAGCCGTGAATAAATCCGCAATGGCAGTAGCGGCTGATGTTGATGAATTTGAACTGGCGGGCGTCACAAAAGCGGACTGCGTTGACGCGCCGGGTGCGCGAGTTGCAGAAAGCCCCTGCCATTTTGAATGCTCCTATATTTCTACTCACCGACTGGCCGGTAACAGTCCAGCTGGGTGGGTTGATATTGTATTTGGAAAAGTTGAACGTATTCACATCGCAGACGGTGTCATCACTGCTGAAGGGAAGCTTGATATCCCCGGCATTAAACCGATTGCACGCATGGGATATTACGATTACACCTGTATCCAGGATGTTTTCGAAATGCGTATTCCAAATGCTTCCGGAGCGGAGGAGGATGGACTTGAGGGCAAGGCGTCCTAACACTTACCTGCTCCAGCAAGAAATCGGGTGTTTAACCCGATCAGAAAATAGAGCAGCAGAGTGTAGGGACAGGTCTATTGAATTCGGGGGACAGTATCACTGCTGTCCCGTTAACTGGAAATGAGGCGGCCTGATTCCTAGCCTATTTGATACAATGAGTTTGCTTATAACTTGTTGAATCAAAAAGGAGAATCAGGCCGTGGCACATTGTAATACGAT
>JAJDOF010000064.1 GCA_022340305.1 Gammaproteobacteria bacterium | reverse complement strand
CGAGTTCGATGTGGTGTTGCACGTCACCAATCCGAATCGCAAGGCCCTGGATATTGCCGGCCTCAGTTACACGATTCATCTTCAAGGGAACAAGTTGATCGAAGGTGTGGCGAATGAATTGCCGGTGGTCGCGGCCTACGGCGAGGCCGATATCAGCCTGCACGCGACAGCCAACCTGATGAGCGGGCTCAACCTGCTCGGTGATCTGCTCAACCAGCCCAGCGACCAGGTCGAGTTTGAACTGAACGCGGAAATTGACCTGGGCACTCTCTACCCGATGATTCGCGTGCAGCGCAGCGGCGTGATTTCACTGCAATAACAGGAGCTTCAGGCGCTGCGCCGACCCTGCGCTGCCGCCGAAATATGGCGTAAAAACGGCCTCCTTTCGGGAGGTCTTTTTGTTACCGATTGACGAATGCACCGATGGCGTGGATTGCGTTGAGCGCGGTCATCAAGCGCGGGACCGAGGTGAATTCGGGCCAGCTCGACAGTTTTACCATAACCAGGTCGGTGGCGGGATCGACGTAAATAAGCTGGCCAAAGACACCACGGGCCATGAAGCCGGGACGATCGACGTCTTCGATCCAGAACTGGTTGCGATAGCCGCCATTGGGAGTCGCCTGCGTATAGGGCTTTCCGAACAGGCTGTGGTCGGCGTTATGGATATCCGCAATCCAGTCGGCAGGTACCAGTTGGTTAGCGTCCAGGCGACCCTGTTGTAACAGTAACTGGCCAAAGCGCGCATAATCGCGCAAGGTCGCATTGAGGCCGCCGCAAGCGAGCGCATAACCGGCCGGATCGACGGTAAAGTCGGCGCTTTCCTCGCAGCCCAGCGGTTGCCAGAGCTCGCGGCTCACCAACTCGGCGAGGCGGGTCCCGGTCACGCGTTGCAGACAATGGGCAAGTACGTCGGTTTCAATCGAACGGTACTGGAATTTTTCCCCGTGTTCTCGTACCTGCTCGGTGAGTGTCAGAATCTGATCCCAGATGCACGGCGGTGTGGGAAAACCAGGCCTCGGCCGTTTCCAGCCAGAAGCTATGTCGGTGACCGCGATGTCGGAATCGAGCGCTTCGTAATCTTCGACGTAGCGCACCCCGGTGGTCATGTCCATCACCTGTTGCAGGGTTGCCCCCTGCCACGCGGTCGCGGTCAGTTCCGGCAGGTAGTGGGTCACCTGCTCGGCCGGGTCGAGCTGACCTCTACCGATGAGAATGCCGGCGACCACACCGACCACCGACTTCGCCATCGATTGCGACAGGTGCAGGGTCCGTTCATCCATTCCATTGTGGTACTGTTCGAGCACGATGGCGCCGTGATGCAACAGCAGGATACCGTCGGTATAGCTGTTGTCGATCCACTGCTGCAGCGTTGATTTTTGGCCGTCCGCCTCACCGAATTCGATCCCGCCAAGATCCTGGGAGTTGCGTTCAAGCGGCCGTACCGGACCACTGCCGCGCCAGACCTCGGTGGTGGGTACATATTCGCGCACACGCTGAAACGTCCAGCGATTCCACGGTGCCCGATCCCAGTCGTCGTGTGGCACGCGCTGACCTGGAGGCACTGGTGAGCCTGGTTTAATATCATTCATGTCAAGATTCGGGGCAGGTTTGCTCTGTTAAAAAAGGGTTGTCATGGACTCGCCATGACAACCCCCGGTTTAGCTTTGTTTCTCCGAGATTACTTCTGTAACTCGGTCCAGATCGCGGTGTACATCTTGGTCGCCTCGGGCGAGCAGGCGGGCAGGAATTTGCCGGCGGCTGCCAGCTTCGGATCGGGGTTGATCTCTTCAGAAGTCCTCAATTTCTCAGGCATGTATTTCTCGGATCCAGTAATACCGTTGGCATAGCTCGCAAAGGATGAAATCAGCGCCGCGTTTTCGGGATCCATGACGAAGTTCTGAAACAGCTTGGCGTTTTCGACATTTTTAGCGTCCTTCAGCACGACTATGCTATCCATCCATAATGCAAATCCTTCTTGCGGAAGGCCGTAGCGGACATCAGGATTCTTTTCGCGTGCACGGTAGGCGGCGCCGTTCCAGTAGAGGGACGCAGCCACGTCGCGGCCGGCAAATTTTTCGACCATGCCGTAATCCATCGATAACCAGTGCTTCTTGGCGGCGACCAGCTTGTCGCGCACCTTGCGCAAGATCGCTTTGTCGGTGGTACAGGGTTCGCCACCGACATACATGATGGCCGAACTGATGACATCGTTCATTTCGGGCGCGACGTTGATCTTGCCCTTGAGTTCATCCGGCGGATCGAGAAAAATCGCGGAGGTGTTGATGTCGCCCTTGTAAACCGAGGTGTCGACGATCATGCCAACGCTGCCCCATTGCCACGGCACCGAGTAATGCCGGCCCGGATCCCACGATGGGTTATTGAAATCCTTGGCGACATTTTTGAAATTCGACATCTGGTCAGGACGTGTTTCGATCAGCAACCCTTCATTGATCCAGATCTGGATGTAATTGGCGGAAGGTACCACCATGTCAAAGCCATGGCCGCCAGCTTTAACCTTGGCGAGCGCACCGGAGTTTGAATCGTAGTCGGTAACGGTAACCTTGACGTCGTAGGCTTTTTCAAACTTGGCGATCAAATCGGGGCTGGTGTAGTTACCCCAGTTGTACAGGTTAAGCTCCCCGGCAGCAAATACGCTGCCGGAGATTGCTACCATCGCCAGGGCGACGATGGACTTTTTTATAAATTGTGTCATTTTCTATTCCTCGTTTTTGGTGTTTTGAGAGTACAGCACTTTCAAGTTTTCTTGCGATTGATCAAGAAAATCAGTGAAACCAGTAATACCGACACTGCCAGTAAAGCGCTGGCAATGGCATTCATTTCGGGGGTGATCACGCGGCGCAGCTGCCCCAGCATGTAGGTCGGCAGCGTGTCCTGCCCGGCGGATTTGACAAACTCGGTGATGACCACGTCGTCGAGTGAAATCACGAAGGCGAGCATAGCCCCGGCGAGGATGCCAGGCCACAGCAGTGGCAGTGTCACGCGGCGAAAACTGCGCCAGGGTGTGGCGTACAGATCAGCCGCGGCGGTTTCCAGCGATGTGTCCATGTCTTCCAGGCGCGCGCGAATCGGCAGATAGGCAAAGGGAATGCAAAATGCCGTATGCGCAATCACCAGGAAACCCAGGCCCTGGTAACCGGTGGCCTGTTTTATCGTCGCAAACACAATCAGCAATGCCACCGCGGTGACGATTTCGGGGACCATCAAGGGTTGGTTGATCATCGTGTAAATCGCGGTCTGGCCACGGAACGGCCGCGTACGTGTCGTGCCAAGCGCCGCCATGGTGGCGAGAACGGTCGAGTAGAGTGCGGCCTGTAGCGCAATCACCAGCGACAACAGGGTTGCCCCCTGCACCGTTTCGTTCTCCCAGGCCGCGAAATACCAGCGCAACGAGAGGCCTTCCCACAGCGCCAGCGACGATCCTGAATTGAAGGAGTAGCCGACCAGGATCAGGATCGGTGCATACAACATCAGGAAACAGGCCACCGCGATGAAGGTGAAGCCCGGCAGCTTGTAGATCGAGAACAGCTTGCCCTTGTTGACTGGCGCTGCATGCAGGTTAGCCATCCTGGCCTCCGCTGCGCTGTGAATAGCGCACGTAGACCAGCAGGGTCACCATCACGATCGCCAGCAGCGTAATCGACAGCGCGGCGCCGAGCGGCCAGTTCTGCCCCTGGTCGAATTGCAGCTGGATCAGGTTACCGAGCATCAGGTTCTTGCCGCCACCCAGCACGCGCGGGGTTACAAAAGCGCCCAGCGAAGGAATAAATACCAGGATGGAACCGGCGACAATACCCGGTTTGATCAGCGGAATAATCACCCGGCGCAGTACGCGGATGCGGGTGGCATAGAGATCGTAGGCCGCCTCCACCAGCTGGAAGTCGAGTTTCTCCATCGACGCGTACAACGGCAGAATCATCAGCGGCAGGTAGACGTAGGTCATGCCGATCATGATCGCGGTATCGGTATACATGATCTGGATAGGCTCATCGATCAGCCACAGGTCCATCAGCAGGTTGTTGATGACGCCGTTGTTGCGGATCAATTCGAGGATCGCGAAGGTGCGAATCAATAAATTGGTCCAGAACGGAATGGTGATCAGGAACAGCCAGAAGTTGCGACTCCTGCGCGGTCGCGTGGCGATGAAATAGGCGGTCGGAAAGCCGATGATGACACAGGTTATCGTGGTCATTGCCGATAACTTGATCGAGCGCCAGAATACCGACAGGTGGGCATCGGCGAAGCGCAACACGTCATCGAAAATATCGCGCACCAGGATGACGTTGAACCAGCCGTCGAGCGAAAATTCGTAGATGACGCCACCGTAGTTACCGCTCTTCAGAAACGAGTAAAACAGCATCACCAGCAATGGACCCGAGGCGGCAAGGACCAGCACCACCAGCGCCGGCGTGCACAACAGCCAGTTGCGCCGCGTTTCCTGCTGGCGCGCTGCCTGTTCGTAATCGGAAAGTGATTGCGACACGTCGTTCATAGCGGAGCTAATCGCTGACGACCTGTAATACGTGGCTGTGAAACTTGATGCCGACGGTCTGCCCGGTCTGCCAGTCGCGGCGCGCGGGGCCGGCGTTTTGCACCTTGGCGACGAATTCCTCTTTCGAAGTCAGCTCGATGTGAAAGTGCGAATCGGTGCCGGAGTACATGACGTTGGTGACGGTGCCCTGCAGGTCGGCCGCGTCGAGATCCTCGATCAGAACGGCCTGTTCCGGACGTACGGTGATGCTCACCGGGGTATTCGCAGCGGCGTCCGTTGGCCCGGTTTTGACTGTCTTACCCGAGGATAGCCGGACCACCGCGCCTTCGCTATTGGCCTCGATCAGCTCGCCATCGAGGAAATTGGTATCGCCGATAAAATCCGCGACAAAGCGATGCGATGGACGATCGTAGATGTCGGTGGGGCTGCCGATCTGCAGGATCCGCCCCTTGTTCATCACCGCGATGCGGTCAGACATGGTGAGCGCCTCTTCCTGATCGTGGGTGACGAAGATGAAGGTAATACCGGTTTCCAGTTGCATGCGCTTGAGTTCGATCTGCATTCCCTTGCGCAGCTTGTAGTCGAGCGCCGACAGCGGCTCATCGAGCAGCAGCACGCGCGGATGTGGCGCCAGGGCACGCGCCAGGGCAACGCGCTGTTGCTGGCCACCGGATATCTGATCGGTACGGCGGTCGCGCAGTGACTCCATCTGTACCAGTTGCAGCATCTCGGCAACGGTGCTGTCGATCTCCGCTGCCGGTTTGTCCTGCATTTCGAGGCCGAAGCCGATATTTTCGGCGACTGTCAGGTGCGGGAACAACGCATAGTTCTGAAATACGGTATTGACCGGCCGCTTGAACGGCGGCAGGTGTGAAATCTCTTCGCCGCGCAACTGGATATGGCCCGTGGTCGGATGTTCAAAGCCCGCAATCAGGCGCAGCAAAGTCGTTTTTCCGCAACCCGATGGACCCAGCAGAGTAAAAAATTCGTTTTCACGAATATCCACCGAGACCTGTTCGAGTGCAAAGAATGCATCCTTGCCGTGCCCAAATTTCTTACTGACTTGATTTACCGAGATTGCAACCGGATCAGCCATTCTATGCGGCCTTGACGTTTATTATCATGCCCAGACTATACTTGCCGGATAAGTTCGCAGCAAGGCAATTTCCTTGCGGAATCACTCTCAACGGGTAGTTTGCGGATCGGCCTTCGCGGACCAGCCAATCGCACGGCGGTCACCGGCTTCAATCCAGCCGGCGAAGGCGAGCAGGGGGTGCTCGCGGGTGCGCATCGCGTGCATCTGCCAGCTGTCGTGAAAGATCAGGTCGCCGGCAGCGACGTCGAACCAGTCACCTTCATCCAGGCACCACTGCGCTCCCGGTGTCAGCACCAGGTAGACCTCTTTGGGTTGGTGATGATGGCTCGGGTATTCGACATCGGGACCCAGTAATACCAGTCCGCCGCGCGGCACGGCGCACAGCAGTGGAGCATCCGGGCCGGAAAGCCCGGCGTAGGCGTAGCCCGCCAGGAACGAGGCTTTGCTGTTGTGTTCGGTGTAATTCGGATTCTGCGACCAGCGTAAGCGGTGCATCACCCGCGCGAAGCGATCACCGATTTCCGCCAGTGGGCCCTGTGCTGTCAGCGCCAGCGCGGTGTCGATATGATCCAGTACCGGGAAACGGTCGCTGAAGCGGGATTCGGCGTCCCGGCGTTCCCCGTCGATCTGCGCTGGCTTCGCTATTTGACGTCCGCTGATGCGCTCAGGCTGGGCGACGATCCTGGACCAGATCAGCTCATCGAGCGCCTCGAGTTCGTCGGTGTCGCGGTGGTGAGGTATCGCTTCAGTCCTCGGTCAGAGTCTAACTGCTGGCCACAGGTTAGCCGGTGCCGGTCTCCTCGGCAAGCCTGTCTGATTTGATCTTGCTGAAACGCTGCTCGCCGAGGCGCGGATGCAGTTTGCCGGCGATCAATACGCAAGCCAGCAGGCTTGCCGCGGTGACACCGAATATTGCCTTCAACGGAGCGAGTAGCAACACCAGGCTCGCGGTGCCCGGCGTGATGACACTGGAGACATCACGGTAGGTCGAGTAAACGGCGGACATTTCGGTGCGTTGCGACGGGCGTACCGCCATCAGAAAGGGCAGACCGGCACAGACGTCGAGCATAATCAGAAACATCGACGCCACTACCAGCATGGCGATACTGAGCAGTGAGCCGGCTGGATTGACCGAGGCGAGGAAAAACAGGCAGCCGCTGCCGAGGAAGCCGGTAATGATGGCCATGCGAATCCGGCCGCGCATGGTCTTGATGATCAGCGGAGTTAAAAACAGGAATGCGTTCGACAGCGACAGCAGTGCCCCGCCCAGTTGTTCACTGTGGCCGTTTTCGACCGCATAGATCGGCAGGTAAAGAATATAGACCCACCAGCCGCAGGATTTCATCACCGCGAAGGTCCAGCCGGCGACCAGGCGCGGCTGGTGCAGAAAGCGAAACAAATAGCCAAAGGGATTGGCCTGTACGCTGCTACCGCGATGAATTGCCTTGCCGTCGCCGAGGCGATAGATCCAGAACACGATCAGCAACAGGCAGGAGGAGATTGCCGAGAGGATAAATGGCGCAGGCTTCCACAGGGTCATCAGCCAGATACCCAGGAAGGGCCCGATGGTCCAGGCCGCGCCGCTGTAAAACAGTTGCAGGGCCTGGCATTCGCCGAGCTTGACGCGGTCGACATAATCCATGATGTAGGCGTTCAGGCACACGAACACCACCACGTTGGCGAAAGTAAACATGGCGAGGCCGATGGCGAACAGGCTTGAATCGGCGAGAGCGCAGAGCACTGCTGCGGCGATATAGGTGGTAACGGCCAGCGAGTACATCCAGCGCCGTGGTACCCGCCGACTCACCCAGGGAATGGTAAGCGTCACCAGCAGCGATAAAACGCCGATGGCGAAATAGACTTGCGAGACCTGCTGGGCGTCGGCGAAGATGCGATACATGGCCACCGGGAATACCGAGATCAGGATTCCACGTGCGATGCTTTCGATGCCGGACAATACCGCGAACACCCTGACCCCGGGCGCCTGGCCCGGATGTTGATTCAGCAGATTGCGGTTTAAGAACATGTTCCTGGCCTGAAAAACGACAGCATCGATTATAGGCGGCAACGATTAGCTTGAAATGGAATTGAAGACGAAAAATTCCGATTGTGGACAATCGTTTTATCGATGGGTAGCAGGCGCGGACACCGAGGTTCGCATCGAGTTGCTGGTGATTGTAAAAGTCGTCGGGTGCGCTCGCCAGACGGCGCGCTGCCTGCTTACTTCAGTCCGCTTTTCAAATGCGCCAGGGCCGCTTCGAACTCCTTCGGCACGAAACTCTCGTCGTTGGCGACCGATTCGTATAGCCCCTGCATCAACTGGCCGATCATGTTGTTGGTCGCCGCATCGAATGGTTTGATGTCGTTCCAGGCCGCGATCAGTGCACCGATTCCCATCACGCATTGTTCCGCAGCGATGTAATTACGATACTCACCGTTGATACCACTGGATAACAGGGCATTGGTGAGTGCGACGGTCTGAGCCGGCGAAAAGCGGTGACCATCGACGACAGCGATTGCGGTTTTGACGATTTTACGCAACTCACCAGCGCGTAACTTGGTTTCCCAGGGGCTGGCGTTGGATGCTTTTTGCAGGGATTTAAGGGTTTTCGTCAGGCGCTCGCCGAGTGCGGGATCGATGACCTGCATTACCATGCGCAGCATCAACAGGCTGGAATCGTTGAGTGGCACCGAGCCCGGTCCGAGCCCGGTGCTCTCTTTTTCCTGCCAGGTCTGTTGAGACATCGGGTGATGGCAACTGTGGCAGTCGAACAGACTCAGCTCCGGGAACAGGCCGGTCGCATGCAGGTGCTTGTCTTCCAGCAGGCTCAACATCGACTGTGCCGCAACTGCCTGCCCCAGTGCCCACATCTTGACGTGGCTGTAGACCGGTTTACGTGCCGCATAGTCTTCATCGTAAATCACGTGCGGGTTGAGCAGCTCGGTGAAGGTGTCGAGCTCGAAGCTGATGCGCGGGTGCCCCGCACCCATGATTCTATGCGTGACGAACTGATCGCTGGTGCCGTAGTGACAGGACAGGCACAGGCGCGTGCGCTCGATGATGTTGTCGGTAGGATAGAGACCGTTGGCGATATTTTTGGCCCGCGTTGCGTCCTTGTCGGTATGCGTGGCGAGATATTTTTCGGCGCCACCGTGGCAGGTTTCACAGCCGATGCCATCGTCCATCGAGAATTTCGCACCCTGGAATTGCGCTGGAATATTACTCGCATGGCAGGCGAGGCAGACAGGCTCCTTATGTGGCGCCTGCAAGCCGAGTTTGCGGGTTATCGCCAGGTAATCTGCGCCAAACATATCCCGGTAAGTGCGCGCGTGGGGGTCTTTGCGCGTCCACACGGTGTATTCGGTGTGCGCGATGTTGGAATTGATGTGTGGAATCACCGCGCCGTGGCAGACGCTGTTGGCACAGGAGGCCACGCCCTGATGCACTTGCTTGTCGTTGCTCGGTAACGGGCTCGCAGCGCTTACGCTGCCACAAAACAGCAGGCCGAAAGCCAGTAACGAGAGACTGCGCTTGAGATTGGTTACGAGGCTGGTGGTATTCATCGTCTGCACCCTATTTCTTGACCTTGTCGTCGACGTACCAGGGCTTGCCCGCCGAGTCCAGGTATAGCTTCTGCATTTCTTCGAGATTGAATGGGCGTGCGCCGAGGCGTCCGAACACCGCGATCTGGTTGCCGGTTTCGTCGACCGCGCGGTCGCGGTCAAGACCCTTCGATAATGACAGGGCGGGCGAATCGGTCGGGGAACTGGCGATCAACTGCGGGCGCGGGCTCGGGCTGAAGCCGTAAAATTTCGGTTGCGAATCCGGTGAAGTCAATTGCAATACCTTGAGGCCGTTGACGCCGTCGGCGACGTAAGCGAACAGGCTGGCATTGGTGGTCGCGACGATGACATCCCGTGCATCGTTGAGTTTGCCCCTGGCGTTAAACAGCTCGACCAGCCAAGGTTGTTCGGCGTGCTCCACGTCGATTATGGCGAGACCCTGTTTGCCCGCGGCGACATAGGCGTAGGTGCGCGCCACGTAGACCCGATGGGCGTCATCGAGGCGCACCAGGCTATTGCTGACCACCATCGGCTTGTCCGGGTGAGTGACATCCACCACGCGCATGCCTTCGGCGTCGATCACGAACAGATAGCGAAACTGCAGTGCAGTGGAGCGCACGTCCTTTAGCGGAATAACCGATGCCACCTTCGGCTTGAGTGGGTTGTCGAGATTGACCACGACGATGCCGATATCGGCGGCAATATAGGCGTAGTAACCGGCGAGGGTGATATGCCTGGCGCCCTTCAGCAGGTTATCTGCATTCCAGGTGACCGCGCGCTCGAGAAAATTATTGCGCGGCTCGCCATCGACGAGCGTGTTCACGTTGGTCAGGATCAGGCCTTCCACCGCATCGGTGATGACGGCATAGTTGTAAAGCGGGTGAAACGGCTGCTCCTGGTTATCGATGCGCATCAGGTCGCCCTGGTTACGGTTCGGGTTTATCGGCTGATTGGTGGGCAGCGCCACGCAGGTGGCATTTTTCGAATCGATGTGCGTATCGTGGCCGAGCGGGCTGAAGGGTGCGCTGATGACGCGTTGTGAAACACCCTTGTTGGCAATACTGGCGACATCGTAAACCTGCATGCCGTCGTCGCCCTCGGCGACGTAGAGGTATTCGCCCCGCAGTTGCAGGCAGCGTGCGTTTTCGGAGCTGTGACTATGTTCTTCCTGCAGTACGCGCTTGTTGTCGCGGTGCTCGCGGAACCAGTCGGGATAGGCGTACTCGTGCAGGTAGCTGCCGATTACCGCCTGCGGTTCCTCCCACTCGGTGACGCGTACCGCTTCGATGCTCGATTCGGTGCCGACCCAGGCGTTCAAACCGACGAAGTTGACGAAATTGGTGCCGAGCAGCAATAACTGCGACATGATCGCATTGTTGTCCTTGGCCGCGGACAGGTGGCAATCGGTGCAGGTTTTGGTCTCGGTTTTGCGCGAGGTATGCGGAAAGTGCGGTGCGAAAGCCTGCGAGCTGAAACCGCTGCCCGCGATCGGTGGCTGCTGAATATAAATACGTTCGCGGTTCGAATTGGTCGACGACAGTACCAGCGCTGACGACGAGCGTACCGGCGCGATGCGCTCACCCTTGATTTTGCCGCGCTTGCCGAGCTGGAACATCTGGTCGCGCGCCACCTGCGGGTTATAGGTGGCGAAGTTACGCGTCTCGCCGCCCTCGAAATGCTGGCGCTCGGTCTTGTTGTTGGCCTCTATCGGCAGGTGGCAACCGGCACAGCTGGTAGTCCAGGAGGTGTGGCAGGAGTAGCAATGCATTTCACTGTCATCGTGCGCGCGCTCGCCCACGGGAACACCGACACCCCAGTCGAGCGTCGCCGTGTTTTTACTCATCAGCTTGGCGCGCGCGGATTTCTCGTTGTAATGTGGATGTCCCGGCGTGACCGAATCCTTCACCAGGCTCACTTCCCATTCCATGCCCGGGTTCAGAATCGAGCGCTGGATCAACTTGCCCTGCTGCCATTCGAAGCGCTTCTTGCCGTCCGGGTTACGGATCAGGCTGAGGTCGGTGCCGGACGGTGGCGCGGCCGGGCCGGTGGTCAGCAGGTTCGGGTACTTGTCGGGCGTGCCATGGCAATCCTTGCACATGATCTCGACCGCGGCGGCCACTTCACCATGAATATTGCCGGTGCCATGGTTGTCCTGGGCGAAGTGGCAGTCGACGCAATGCATGCCCTTGTCGAGGTGGATGGAAGACATGTGCACGGCTTTCTTGAATTTTTGTGGATCGTCATCAGAGACGATAGCGCCCACGTCGTCGAGCAGGTTGCCCTTGCGATCACGCTTGTAGATGGCGCGAAAATTCCAGCCGTGGCCGTGGTAGTCGGCGAACTGGGTATCGTTCAATTCCGGGTTCATCTCGCTGACCTGGCGCAGGAATTTCTGGTCGATCCACTTGCCGCGTACCGCGGCGCCCTCGGGGTTCTTGCCGTAAGCGTCCTTGAGTTCGTCGGCCGTCGGGTACTTCTGTTTTTGCGGCCACATGAAGGGCGCATCGGACTCGTAGTCCCACATGGTGTAGCCGAGGTAGGTGTTGACGAACATGTTGGGCTGATGCATGTGGCAGCTCATGCACTGGCTGGTCGGAATCGCCCGGGTAAAGCTGTGGGTGATCGGGTGGCCTTCCTCGGCGAGCGAAATGGTCGGGTCGATGGTGCGCGTCTTGCCGCTGTGACCGGCCGTGGCATAGGGTCCGGAATGGCGCGGGTCGCGATCGTTGGCATAAACGGTATGACAGCCGGCACAACCTGAATGGCGAAAGTCGCCCGGGTTATTGTTGGTGCCAATGAACCACATGTGCGGATCGTTGAGGCGCGTCTTGGTGATGTTGATGACCGGTACCGCGATACGACCGCCGGTGGCCGGCCCGCGATTGGACTGCTTGAAATCGGGTCTGCCGGGTTCCTCCAGGCGTTGAATCTGGCCGAGCTGGTTGGGGATGCCGGTTTCCGGAAATAAATTGCCGATGTTGCGCCCGCCGCGCTCGAAAACGCGGAAGATGTCGCCCGGTGGAATGACTTCCCAGGCCGGCAACGGGTAGAGGATCGGCAACACACCGCGCGCCTTCATCGCGGCATCGGGTTCGATCGGATTCTTGATTGCCGCGGTAGTGCCGTCCTCGGTATAGGCCTCGCCGAGCAAATAGTTTTTGAAGGGCAGGATACCGTTGTTGTAGGCGGCTCCGCCCCACAGCATCGCCGAGGTGGCCATCAGGCTGCGTTCCGCTGCGCCGATCAGGTCGAGGTGGCAGGCGCCACAGGCCTTGCGCGCGACGCGGTAGTCGGATGGGTTGATAAAACGCACGTATTCCGGGCTTTCGCGATTGAGCAGGGTGTAGGATTCCTTGGGATTGGCGCTCGATGGAAAGTTCCAGTCGTCGGGATACAGCGGCAGCACGTGGGCGTGGTTGCGCGCGTCGACATAGGCCTGGTCGCCCGGGTTCACGCCTGCGGGAAGCGTGATTAGGTGGTCCCCACCGTGGCAGTCCACGCAGGCGAGATTGACGGCGCCGCTGGCGTGCATGCTCGGTTGGTCGGTTTCGAGATGACAGCTCATGCAGCCTTCATTCTTCGCCGCCACCTGGTTCGGTAACTGTGAGGCCGGGGCATCGGCATAGAGCGGATATTCGCGCGCCACCGCGTGTGCCGATTCGGAGGCGACAGCGATGCCGGGCATGGCCAGCGCCAGGCAGCCGATCAGCAAGCTGGTTTTGAAGAGTCGATATACAACAGCAGTCATGAATCTTGGTTCCACCTAATAAGCCAGCACGAGGTTGGCCAGGATCGAATATTGTGTGTCATCGCCGAACATCTGCTCATAGCCGTCACCGGGCAGCAGCCAGGCAGCCGATACTCGCAGGATCGCGTTCTGCGTCATGAAGGGACGGTAAATCGACGCCACCGAAACATCCCAGCCGATATCCCGGTCGATGCTCCCCTGGTTGCGCGTGACCTCGAGCACCTCGGTAGTATCGAACCAGAGATGATTCAAATTGAAACTCATGCGCCACTCCGGCAGCAGGTCGAAATCCATGCCAAAGCCGAGCAGCTGAATGCCCGGGTTGGTGAAATTGGACTGTCCCTGTTCCTTGGATGAACGCAGCGAATTCAATACGCCATTGCGTCCCGACAGCGCCACACCGCCGCCACCGATATTAGCCACCGGCTGGCGGATCCAGTAACTGGTATCGGCGCCGGCAAACAACGGGTTTTCGAACACGGCGTCGAAGCCGGTGGAAACATCGTCGAACGGATCATCGTCGCCACTGCCGTAAAGCGCCGAAAACCTGGCGCGCATCCAGTCGTAGTCACGCGAATACTCCACTGCCGCGAAGAACGCGCCGATGTTCGATTCGGCATCGGTGAACACCGAACTGTCCTCGGTGCCGACAGCGAAATAGGTGGACAGGCTGACGTTGTGTCGCCCGAAGTGGCCATCGCCGTTATAACCGAGATAGGTCACGTCATAGCTGCGCAGCTGTTCGAAACCGAGCGATGCCGGGCGTACCAGGAAACCATTGTTATCGTAATGAAACTCGCTGTCTTCGGTGTTGCGGTTATAAAGCAGCACCAGCTCGGAATTGAAGCCGAGAACCGGGTAGTCCTGGCGGTACAGGTTGGCGAGAAAGATATCGTCGTCACGCAAGCCTTCGGACAGGTCGTTGAGACCACTGTTGGTGTCTTTTTCGATGCGACGGAACCAGGCCAGGTTGTACTGGTAGATATTGTTGTCGCGCGTGCCGAACAGGCGGATGCCGAACGGATTGTCGATAAACAGGAAACCACGGAAATCGGCGGTGATGGGTTGTACCCCGAAGCGGATACTGTCGAAATCGAAACGTTCGGAGACGTTGCGCAAATGTTTGTCGACGTACATGTCCTGCACGCCGAAGTGCGAATCGGTACGCGTGGTGCCATCGTCGGGATCGATCTTCAGGGCGCGCACTTCTTCCACCGCGACCCGGTTGTAATTGACCACGCCGGTGAAGCGGTATTCGTAATCCGGCGGGCGAAAGATGGTGTCACCCTTGTAGTAAACCGCTGACAGGATCAGGTTTTCGGCAAAGATGGTCTGCGCGCCGGAACCGATGGTATCGATCGCGCCGGCGTTCTCGCTGGTCTGCGGCCCGACCGGGGTGGGGAGGTCACGCAGCTCCAGGATCGTATCGGAAATGGCGCTCAGGCTCAGGAACCAGTCGTCGTGTATCGGTTTGTCACCCTTGTAGGTGTTGTGGTTGTAAGGGTCATAAAAATCGTCCTTGACCAGGCCCAGCGTGTCGATCAGGCGCCAGCGATCCGGAATCGAGATCTTGTCGCGTGGCAGGCTGCTCGCGGGTCGTTGCAGTGCACCCAGGTTGTAAACCTGGGCTGGCGCCTGTTGCTGGTCGGGCTGTACCCCCGGGCGTTGGCGTTTGAGGGGTTCGGCTGCCTGCACGGCGCTGCCGAGCAGGGTCAGCACGCAAATGGCAATAATCGATCTATTTCCCATCGCAGACCTGCGCAGCACTGCTGTTGAGGTAGGGCGATTGCGGGCACTGCACGAAGCGCAGGCGCGTGCCCTGCGGTTGCAGTTGATCCGCGCGCATCCCCGGCGGTGCATTATTGATCGTGCCGAGCACCTGGCCCGCTTCGTGCAGGCCGAGGAAAGCGATCATGTCATCCTGGTCGACGCCATCGCCGGATACGCCGATGCCACCTACCAGCGTATTGCCGCGATAAATCGGAACGCTGCCCGGGAAAATTTGCAGACCATTGGCGAGTTGCCCAATGGTGCCGGGGCCGCCAAAATTCCCGGTGCAGTTTTGATCCGGATCCGCGCCGCCGCCGCGGACATGCACCACGTGGCCGACCAGTTGATTGAATGCCAGGTCGAGCTGCAGGCCGGTGGAGAAGGGGCTCCAGGCTGAATAGGGTTTGCTGAACGGCCCGTTGACATTGCCGTTGAGGCCATCGGGAAAGAAAGGTCTGGAGAGGTTGCCACCGGAGCGGTCGGCAAACGCGAAAGCACCATCGGCGAGTGCGGTTGGCGAACCCAGGAAGCTGCGCGCCGCGGTTACGTAGTCACCGATCGTGATCGTCGTGCCCGCCGCATCCAGGTAAGTCACGGAGGGTGCGCCGATCAATGCCGCGGCCGCGTTCGCGCTCGAGAAAAAGGTTGCGGTGCGCGCCTTTTGCAGGGACACGTCGGTGCCGAATATCGGTGCATCGCGGGTGCGTGCCTGGGCCAGTACCACGCCGTTGGTGTCGACTATCGATACGGAAACCTGCGCCGGGCTGCTGAGTGGCAGGCGGATCTGCGCTCGTGCCCGCTTCGCTACCACAAGCGCGCTGCGCACCAGCTGGCGCGCTTCATTGGCGGTGAGCGCGTTAGCACCGTCGCTGCCGGCAATCGGTGGATAACGCACGGCGTTGGTATTGTCGACCAGTACAAAGGCGTCGGCTCCCGGGTAATTGCCACTGTCAGGCCGAATACCCGAAGCACTCTGGCCGAACGCAGTTCCCGTTAAAATGCCACCGGCGGCAAGGAAGTAGGCGGGAATATCCGCCAGTAGGCCACTTACTCCGATGATGCTGGCATATCCGGGCGCATTGGGCGGGTGCGTCACCAGGTCATCGAAATCAATGTCGGAAAAGCGCGCGATCTTGCCATCCAGCGTGACCCGCTCGCGGCGGTTGATGGGCGCCGCAAAAGAATAGCTGCCGGCCATCGCAATCAATTCGTCGAGATCCTGGTCGCGATCGCCGACGTTTTCGTCGAGTCCGTAAACACCGTCGGCAATAACGCCGATGCCACCCACGGGGGTGCCCTGCTTGTATAACGGAAAACCACCGGGATCGGCGGCCAGTCCCAGCGGCGAGCGGAATGGACCGGCGCCGAAGCCATTGGCGGGGAAGCGATTGTTCAGATCCGAGCAGGCGAGGTTGCTGAACTGTACGCCGAACAGCGGGCCGGCCGGTTGCCCGATTTCGCCCGGGTTGAAATTTTCCTGCACGATCTGGCTCGCGGTGCGGGTACTGAAGGCATTGCCTTCAGAGGAAAGATAGGCACCGGTAACCGCCTTGGAGATGGCGGCCATGGTATCGGGAATAATGGTGATGCCGTTGAGCCCCCCGGTCACGCCGCGCGGGGTGGGTATGGTGATATCGGGAGCGGCGCCAGTCATGCGAAATACGCCGAGCACGTTGCCGACCCGATCCGTTACAGCAATGGTTGCCCGCGCTCCGCGTGCGCTCGCTTCGTTGACTGCCTGGGCAATGATACGTTGCACGTCGGCAATGCTGAGAAAAGTCGAGGCACTGGCACAGCGCCCCGCACAGTCGGCAGCACCGACCCCGGTGCCCTCGGCGGATTTTTGCTCGCCGCTGCTGCAAGACAGCAGCAACAGGCTGAGCAGGCCGATAACAAACCTATTCATTCGACTGTGATCCCATGTGCGAGACCTCCATCAATATCTGTTCCTGCTGGTGGAAGTCGTGACATTCGATGCAGGTCGATTGCAACAGCCTGTCCGAATTCTGGCCGCCATGACACTCGCGACAGACCGCTATCTTCGGCAGCAGCACGTCTTCGCTGCGGGTCGATGAGCCAGCCTCATGACAACTCTCACAGGTGCTGTTCCTGTGCGATTTGTGGTCGAAATCACCCTTCGGCAGCCAGCGGCTCTGCGCGGTGTTGACTTCGGGGATGTTCCAGCCGGCGGCGACGGATGGGTCGCGTTCGACCTTGTGGCAAAGGTTGCAGGAACGAAATTCGACCACTTCCTCGGCGACGAACTCGGCTTTTTCCAGCGCCCACTTCAACGCTACTTCCTGTTCCTTGCGCGTCAACGATTTGCCGGGGCGGCGACGTTCGGTCACCAGGTCGGGCGCGTCATTGTCGGTAATGCCGCCGCGCAGGGCTTTCAGCGAATAATACTCGTTCAGCATCTTGCGCAGGTTGGGCAGGTCACTGTGCGGTAACTCGCGATCGAGGTCGTCGGGATCGAATTCGAGTCGGTGGCAGGATTGACAATGCGGTTCCATCGCAATGGGGATCATGTAGTTGCCACTGGCATCGGTGCGGTGACAGTCTTTGCAGGCCATGACCTGGTTGCCCAGTGGGCCTTCGACACCGCCGGCGTCGAGATGCACATCGTGCGGGAACACCAGGCCGGTCTCATGGCGGATGGCGGGATCGTCGAGACTGATGCGCTGCCAGGCTTGCGGGTCGTTACGCGACAGGCCGCTCCTGGTCATCAGGCTGACCTTGAACTCGGTATGATCGATGGCAAAATCGGTGATGCGGGTGAGTTCGCTATCGGCGTCGGTCAGCAGTGCGCCGTGACAATCGCTGCACAGCTTCTGCGCGGTCTGGATCAGGTGTGAAGTACCGTTGTGTTCCTTGTGGCAGGTCGCACAGCGGGTTTGCTGCAATTCCGCTAAGTCGTACAGGTCGGGATCAGCGTGCACGGTAATCTTCCGGTGACAATCGATACAGGCCGAGTCGCGAACTTTGACAAATGGTTGTTGATGGCACTGGTTGCAGTCGTTGCCGAAATGTCGGTGCGGTGAACTGATTTCACCACTCAGCCAGAGGTCGTCGCCGGGTAACCTGAATTCCGCTATCACCTGTTTCGCGTTGCTGTCGTAAAACTCGGCCAGCGGGAAGCCGAGGAATAAAACCAGTATCAGAATAAATCCAATCCAGGATGTCGAGCGTTTGCTGAGCCAGGTTTGCTCGAGCGAGGTCGGCAACATGCGCTCTTTGGCTACCTCGACGATATCCTCGGCGATTTTCTCGACGGTGATGTCGACCAGGTCTTTTTTTGCATCGATCTCGATCTTGATGTTGAAGACGCCGATAAGAATCTCACCGTTGCGCTGGATCAGGCAGTTCTGTACCAGCTTGCCTTCGATGTAAAACCCGAGCCGACTGACCGAAGACACACTGACTGTGCCATCCGGCAACAGGTTGATGCGCGCATGGTGATAACTGACTCCGGAATCGGCGAGAAAAATATCCTGGTCGGTGGCGCGACCGATCTCGATCGACTGCTTGGCGACGGTCTTTTCGCTTTCGGTAACAATGCCCTTGCGTTTGTGGGCGATATGGCGGATATGAGCTTTCACGGCTACCAGTAGAAAAATACGGAGATGATGTGTGCCGTCAATGCCGCCAGCAAGGCGAAGGATAGCGGTACGTGAAAATACAGCCAGATATCCATGAATGCCTGGATTTGCAGGTTGCGACGCAATTGTTTCACCAGCACGGTTTTCTGTCCGATGAGCAAATCTGACAAACGTCGTGTTGCGTCACTCTTGTCGAGGTGGCCGCTGGCGATATTGCCGGCCATGAACATCATGGTGCTGCCGCGGAGATCGGTATTGTCTGGGTCATCCTGGATCAATTGTTCCGGTGCCAGGTTGAGACCTTCTATTCGCCGCGTTTTGCCGCGGGCAAACAACAACTGCCAGGCGTTGCCGCCGATCGCGCTGCGGCGAATACTCTTGATGACCTTGTCGTGGGTTTCGGGATCGATTTCGCTGGCCAGGATCAGCGCCTGCCGATCGATTTCCTGAATTTGACGGATGAGTGAGTCGGCGGTTGATTCGCCACTGTCTTCGGTCATGACCCTGGGGAAGTGCAGGTAGCAGTAGACGCCTACCATGCCACTGGCGATGACCAGCATCATCAGCACATAGGTAAAGCTGTGCAGGTTCCAGCCGAATTGAAAGCCGGTGTGCAAGGTAACCACGGTAATCAGTCCGAGGCCGAGATAGATGTGCGCCGATAGCCAGCCATGCACCGTTCCCATGCGCGAACGGTAGTTGCGCTTGCGAATGCCGAACCACATCAACCACAGGATCAACACCGCGCCGACCGTTCCCAGCGTATAGCCCAGCCAGGTGCTGCCATTGGGCGGCATGGCCGGTTCGTGCATCCAGTAGGCGACGATGGCCGCGATGCACAGGGTGCTGCACCACCACAGGTAACGGGAGCGACGAAAGCTCAATACGGACTGATGCATTAGCGTTCCCCTGCGTAAGCGGGAAGTTGATCGGGCTTGATACGCAAAGCGGCTCCGGTCGGGCAGGCGCGCACGCAGGCGGCACCGCCTTTGAGGTCCTTGCACATGTCACATTTCACCGCTTTCTTGATCGCGTCCGGATCCTTCAACCGCTTGTTCTCCGGCGCCTGGCCCGGTCCGCTGCCGAGTCCGAACAGCAGCCAGGAAAGCAGGCCGGGTTTCTTCGGCGGAGTGACTGCCATCTGGATAACGCCGTAGGGGCAGTTGCGCTGGCAGTTGCCGCAGCCGATGCAGTTGTCGGCGACGAACACCTCGCCGTCCGGAGCACGCCGAATGGCGTCCGGCGGGCAATCTTTCATGCAGTGCGGGTGCTCGCAGTGGCGGCAGGAAGTCGGTACGTGAATCGATGCATAGGTTGGGCCCGCTTCGCGGTCCAGGCGCGAAGTGCCACCATGGGTTTCGGCACAGGCTTTTTCACAATTATCGCAGCGCACGCACAGCGACTCGTCGATCAACAACACGTCGGTGGCTTCGCCGACCCCCTGGCTGATCAGGAACGAGATGATACTGCCGCGACCCATGTGCTGTGCGGTCATATTGGTCGACAGGCGGCGTTTGTACTCGGCAGAGATCTGCTTCTTCAGTTCCTCGTCCCGATCCAGCAGGAACTGAAAATTCTCGGCTGAAAGCTGGATTGTCTCGGTGGCGACTGCCGCGCGTACGGTCGCCGTGCGCTGACTCTTGCCCATCAGGCCCATTTCGCCGACGTAATTTCCCGCGGGCAGGTAGGACAGCGTCGTTTCATTGCCGCCGATCATGCGTGAAATAGTAACCGAACCGCGCCGGATCACGTGCAGGCTGTCGGCGTCCGCGCCCTCGTGGAATATTTCCTCACCTGCCTTGTACTGGGTCAATTGCGCTGAGGCCGCGACCTGTTCCAGGTCTTCGATACTCGAGGTTTTGGCGAAGCGGGTTTGCAGGGTCCTGACGATGAATGCCTCGTCGATGATGCGCTTGACCGAGGCGACGGAGTGAATCAGCTTGTTCATCAGGCGCCGCGGGGTTTCCACCAGGGTACATTCCGCGCCGGCGCGGATGTTGGCCGAGCGCCGCCTTCCCGACAACAGGCTCATTTCGCCGAAAAACTGCCCTTTACCCAGCGTGATCACCTTGCTCGGATCGTTTTCATCGATCTCGATCTCGACCGTGCCGGCGATGATGCAATAGAAACTGTTGGTGTAATCGTCCTTTCTGAAGATGTAATCGCCTTGCGCTGGTGCCCGGATATCGCTGTCGAGGAAAAATTCGCGCAACTGCAACACCGTCATGCCGCGCAGCAGCGGCATGCGTTTCTGGATGACACGAATTGCGACGGCGACCCTGGGTTTGCCCTTGAGTAGATCGAACTTGGCCTGTAGCAAATGTTCGTCGGCAGGCTCGATATTATTGCCCTCGATGTACTCGACGACTTCGTAGCCCTGGTTCATGCACTGTTTGATCAGCGGGTAGCCGCCGAGCGCACCGATAATGTAGATGCCGGGCACGTTGGTCTGGTACTGGTCGCTGAGTTCAGGGATGGCTTCGCGATCTTCGCTCGGAAATTCGATACCGCAGGATTCGATGAAACGTCGCGGCGGGATGGCGCCAAGGCGGGCGATGATGCGGTCACAGGGGACCTGCGCCTCACCGTCCGGTGTATCCAGGGTCAATACCGCTTTCTGGGCGCTGCCTTCCGGCAGCATTTCCAGCCGGGTCGAATTGGCCGAATAAAAGCATTCGATTTCGCCTTTCTCGATTTTATCGAGCATGGCGGCGTTATTGGCTTCCTTGGCCCTGTCGAATTCGGCGTTGCGATTGACGATGTAGACCGTGTTTTGTTTGCATAGCGCAATCGCGTTCTCGATGCCGGCATCACCGCCACCGATGACAATGATGTGTTCATCCTCGTATTCTTCCGGGTCGTCGAGGGTGTACTGCACGACCGGCAGGTCTTCACCGGGGACACCGAGGGTGCGCGGATTACCCTGCACGCCGATACCGAGTACGACGGTCTCCGCGTTGATGATCTCACCCTGTTTGAGCTTGATTTCAAAGGCGCCCAGCTGTCCGGTAATCCCCACCACCTCGGCATCCAGGCGCAAGTTGGCCCCGTGATTTTGCAGCCCCGATTCCCAGGTGCCGAGTACCACTTCACGCTTGCTGGCGGTAAACTCGAGCGGGCTACGCAGCGGCAAAATGCCCGGCTCGTCCATGACGTGCTTGCCCTTCTGGTAGCGGAAGATAGTGTTCGAGACCTGCGATTCGCCTTCGATCAAAATGTGCGAGACGCCCATTTCTGCCGCATGTGCTGCGGCACTGAGGCCGCCCGGTCCGGAACCGATAATTGCAATGCGATAAACCTGTTTACTCATGATTTAAGCGATAATCCAGTGGCGAACAACCCATACAATAGTAGAAGGGATCCGGTTTGACAGCTGAGACTACCGACACCTATCGGCTGAGGCCGACAGGTGTCGGCCAGGATATATGCAGAATAACTGGAACGCCCCCAATAACTTATAACTTTATAGTTTATTATTAATATGACTGCATTAAATATCAGCTGTCGCAAACATTCAACGAATCATATGGAAGAAAATGGCGCGGGTTTGGCAGGCGGCAGGACGGAAAGACATTCCCTGCTGGTTTTCAGGATGCCTGCAAACACAGGCCAGCCACGGCCCCCGTGGCTAGCCCGGCTGGCCGTCCAGCTGCAGGCTCTTTATCAGCGTGGAGTAGTTTGAGCGGCTGTCGTCGCCGTCGATGGATATCCAGATAGCGATGACCTGGCGTGGACTGTCGAGGCTATAGGTCAGCGCGAAATCGCCTGGTTGGTCCAGCAGCCAGACGTTATTTTCGAAAATCAACTCGGATAGCGGATGCTGGCGCTGTTGGCCCAGGCTGGAGCTATCCTGCACGGCATTCAGGAAGTAGATGCTATCGACCCCACTGCCCTCGGGCGCCAGTGCAAATAATCGCTTGATCCAGTTGGCGCTGAACAATTTCTGCATGCCGTTCAGGGTTTTGTCGCCGGCAATCACCAGCCCGACTTTGAGAGTGAAGTCATCATTTCCCTTCAGTCCCTGTTGCTCGGCATTGAGCGTCAACAGCTGGTTGAGGCGTCCTGTTACCTCGATACGGCTGACCAGGCGCGGCTGCTCGAGCGGATAGATAAGCGGGCTCGCCGAGCCCATGACCTCGATGGTCATACCCTCCTGCGTAAAGCTGACCTGGTTGGGTACGATGCCACTGTACTGCAAAAGCTGCCAGTCATTCATCTGCTGCAGCGGTACGGCGAATGCCGCGGCACACATCATGGCTTTAAGATTCATCGATCAACTCGGGCTAAAGTTAAAGGTTTTACGGATGCCGGCAATGGATGGATTTGTCGGGTTACCAACAATCCGCTAATGCCTGGAGTGCGAAGGCGGCCGGGTTTATCCGGCAAGGGTGTCTTATAATAGTCCTTTTAAGTCCTGTTGAGTTCCACTGTGTTGCAAATCACGCGCAATCTGGCCATTCCCGAAGAAGAAATTGAGATGACCGCTATCCGTGCGCAGGGCGCGGGTGGGCAAAACGTCAACAAGGTCGCCTCGGCGATTCATCTGCGTTTCGATATCCGCGGCTCATCGCTACCAGAAAGCCATAAGAGCCGATTGCTGGCGTTCGCCGATCAGCGTATCAGCAAGGACGGCGTGGTCATTATCAAGGCCCAGCAATTTCGCACCCAGGAGAAGAATCGCCAGGCTGCAGTCGATCGCCTGCGCGAATTGATTGTCTCCGCAACGACGGTGCAAAAATCGCGTAAACCGACACGACCCACGCGCAATTCGCAGTTACGCCGGCTCGATAGCAAGACACGTCGCGGCAAGGCCAAGCAGCTGCGCGGCAAGGTGCCGGAGTGACGCCCGGGGACACTGCCGGGCGCGGTATCCGCGTAGCGAGGGCCTGCTATAGATGTGGGACGCGCCGGGTCGTTGCCCCTGGTTTCGCCTATGGCTACTGACCGCAGCCTGCTGCTACAGCAAATCGAAACCGTGGTCGGTAAAGTCGGCCTGTTGCGTGCAGACCAGCTCGCCGGGCGCAGCGCGGGCATCTGGTCGGGGAGTGCGCTCAAGGCGCTGGCACTGGTGCGCCCCGCCTCGACGGCAGAGGTGTCCGCAGTCATGAAGCTGTGTCACGCGGCGCGCCAGGTGGTGGTTCCGGCCGGTGGCATGACCGGGCTTGCCGGCGGTCACGAATCCTGCGATGCGGATATTGTGCTCTCCAGCGAACGTCTCAACCGTATCGAATCGCTGGATACCCATTCACGCTGCATGACCGTGCAGGCTGGCGTCATCCTGCAAACCGTGCAGCAGGCAGCGGACGCTGCCGGCCTCCTGTTTGCGCTCGATCTCGGCGCGCGCGCTTCCTGCACCATCGGCGGTAATATCGCGACCAATGCCGGCGGCGTGCGCGTACTGCGCTTTGGCATGATGCGTGAGCAGGTGCTCGGCCTCGAGGTCGTGCTCGCCGATGGCAGTATCGTATCGTCGATGTTCAGCGTGCTGAAAAACAATGCCGGCTATGACCTGCGGCAAATGTTTGTCGGCTCGGAAGGCACGTTGGGGATCGTGACGCGCGCGATACTGCGTCTGCACGAGGCGCCGCTCGCGGTCGAGACCGCGTTGCTGGCGGTGCCATCCTGGAAGCAGGTAATGGCGTTGTTGCGCTATTTCGATGCCGCGCTCCCCGGCGCGCTGGCGGCCTACGAGGTACTGTGGCGTGATTTCTACCGGCTCAATACCGGCCCGCATTCGAGCGTGGATGCACCGCTTGCGACCGAGGCGCCTTATTACGTGCTGCTCGACGTATTCATATCCGATAGCGAACACGGGCGCGCAAAGCTTGAAACCCTGCTGACGGCGCTACTCGAGCGTGGCGATATCAGCGACGGCGCACTCGGCAGTTCCGAGCGTGAGCGCGCCAGGTTCTGGCAGATACGCGAAAACTTCGAACCGGAACAGCGCCGCTACGACAAGATCTATGGCTACGATGTCAGCCTGCCGCTGGAAGCCATGGAAACCTATGTTGACGAGGTGCGCAGCAGGCTGCTGCAGTGCTTTGCCGACGCCGAGTTATTCGCTTATGGACACATCGGCGATGGCAACCTGCATTTTTCCATCTATCCGGGTGCAGGGCGCGAGCGTGATGTCGTCGACGACATCGTTTACCAGCCGTTGCAGGCGTTACACGGCTCGGTGTCAGCCGAGCACGGCATTGGTATCGAGAAGAAAGCTTATCTCGGCTATACCCGCAGCGCCGGTGAAATCGAGCTGATGCGCAAAACCCGGCGCATGATGGATCCGCACAATATTCTCAATCCAGGCAAGATTTTCGATTATTGATGGCGCCGCTGTCGGCGTGCGCGGCTGACAAGCGTCAAGCCCCCCAGGGCGAGCAACAGTAAGAGCCCAACACTGCCCCCGCCGCCACCGCTACTGCTGGAAGAACTGCCGGTATCGTCGGAAGTGTTGTCGGTGGTGCCGGGATTCTGCGCCACATTGGTCAGGATCTTGACGTTATCGAGCCGGAAAGCCGCGCCGTTACCGGTGCCGAATTCGGGGAATACCAGCACCAGGTCGATGGCACTGACGTCGAGGCTGCCCTGGGCCTGCAGATCCGCCAGCTGGAAACTGTAGTGTTGCCAGGTATCGAGCTCGGGCGCGAGATGGCCTTCAATACTTGACGTCAGGCTGACTTCCACCGCTTTGGCGGCGGACAGGCTCTCGACCTTTAATTTCCAGTCGGTAGCACCTGTCGCCGGCAGGGCGGTCATCTTCAGGTCGAACTCCAGGGTGGCGGTGTTGACGACGCCGCTGGCGTCGTAGGGGACGCCACCGCTGGCAAACGGCGCCCTGCTGGAAAAGCCGACTACCGTCGAGCCAACAATATCGAACTCCATCACCTCGCCGTAGGTCATGTCGCCATCGGCAACCTGCAGCGGCGTTGTTCCCCCGGCGCTGTCCCAGGCAACCCAGTCGTCGCGTTCGAAATCGGCAAAAATAAACAGGTTCTGCGCACTTCCCGGCGTGCTCTCGTTGCAGCGCGTCGCCGAATTCGAGCTGGTTGCAGTGCAGTGAGCAACGTAGTCGATTTCCATTGTGGCGTCGGGGAAAAAGTCAGCGACTACCCCACCCAGGGCGCCACCAATGGCGACATTCAGCAACACGAACATCGGCTCCTGGTACTGTGAACAGCCTGACACATCCTGGTTGCTCACCAGGATGTCGTCGACGTAAAACTTAATCGCGTCCGCGTCCCACTCGATCGCATAGTCGTGCCAGTCGAGCACATCATTGCGCCCGCCGGGATAGGAATAGACAACTTCCCTGCCGCAGGTGGTTCGCCCGGCTAATTTTTGTGGGTTAAAAAAATTGGTAATGTAGCTGTCGGGCCGGTTGGAAAACCACTCCCAGACATCGATTTCACCTGCGCCCGGATTGGGCCAGCCAATGTTGTCACCGTCACCGGCCAGGGGATCTTCATCGATGCGGTTTTCCAGCATCCAGAAGGCCGGCCAGGTGCCCCCATCGAGGTTGTGAAACCTGATTCTCGATTCGATTCGGCCGTATAAAAATTCCCGTTTATCCTTGCTGTTCAACCTGCCCGAGCTCCATCCTCTATTACCGAGTGGTGGGTGTGGACAAGTGATAAACTGGCGTCGGGCGATGATTTTCAGCGTGCCGGCGGAAACGTCATAATTTCTATTAGGTGAAGAATCGTCAGCGGTATAACACTGATCCTCGCCGTTGAAGTTGGCCTGAATTTGCGCGGTCCAGTTGCTCCAGTCGACCCCGCTGCCGTCGAACCTGTCGATCCACTGTTGCGTCCAGCCGGCCGATGCCGGCAGCGACAGCATGCTGGCGATAACGATCAGGAGGAAATTCCGCAGGATTGTGTGTTGGCCGGATTGTGTACGCAAACGCAGGCTCGACCCGGGTGCTGGCAATTTTACTTTCTTGTTCATGATCATCACCAGTGACGTATGAGTAGCCGCGTTGATTTGAAGTCGAACGACAGACTCTTAATACAAAGCAGGTGGTTTATGATAATTCTGCTATATAGCAGATTAATCAATTCGCGAAAAAATGGCAAGCCATTATGGCGGCCGCAAACATGCCGCAGGGAATGCGTTGCCAGGTGAAGGGATATTTGCGCCGTCACCGCGCAAGCTCTGCTGTCGGGATTAATCGCTACCGGCAAGCGAATTAACGGAGCAGGCGGTATCCCACTGCCAGTTTTTCGAGTAGGCGTTTACCGCGCAGGACAGAAAGATGTTATCGAGCTGGATATGGGCGCTTGCCGTACCCGTTGCCGCGATCTGCAACAGGCTGGTGACCCGATTCGGGTCGAGACCTTTGCCGCCGGCGAGGGGGTTGGCGAGCAGGTCGGCGACGCGTATCGCGACGTGGGTCCATTGTCCGGTCACGGGGGTTTCGATGCGGTACTGACCGAGGTCTGCAGGGCCACTGGCCAACCCGGCCATTAAGGTCGTCGTGCTATCGATATTGTCGACCAGCAGGTCGAACTCGAGTGTTCCATAGTTGCTCCAGGCACTGCCGCCTGCCAGGTCGAAGCCGTTGCCGACACCCGTGACATCACTCATAGCGGCAGAGGACAGTGAGATACTGCCGGGAGCGGAAAACCTGATATCGAGCACCTTGCCATGTTCACCACCGATATCAGGCGTATCGATGACGACATCGTCTGCGTTTGCCGATTGACTATCGATGACCAGTTTATGGGTGATCGTGTTGCCACCGGCTGGCAGGTTGAGCGTTGCCGGTCCGTGCTCGAACAGTGAAAAACGGTTGACGCGCGGAGCCCCACCGTCCGGGGTCGGCTGGATCGCTGCGTCGACCCGTGCGTCAGGCTCGGAAGCGCAGCCGGTGCCATCGGCGTTACCGCTGCCACACTGGTAAACGCGCACGTAGTCGACCAGGAATTCACGCCCACCGCGCCAGTTCTTATCCGGTTGGCCCGGCCAGTGGCCACCGACTGCGAGGTTAAGCAGCAGGTGAAAATCCTGATCATAGGGAGCCCGCGGGTTGGCCACGACAAAACCCTGCTGCTGGCCGCCCCAGATATAGTTGTACCAGTTATCCGAGCGTTGCGTCTGGTAGTGAATGCCGTCCACGAACCAGCGAATTTCATCCGCCTCCCATTCGAGCAGGAAGGTATGGAATTTAGCGGTAAAGCTGCTGGGCGACCGGTAGCTCCTGCC
>JAJDOF010000111.1 GCA_022340305.1 Gammaproteobacteria bacterium | reverse complement strand
CTTTGAAATCGCCGATGTCCGGCAGTAACAGATCTTTTTCACTCATGATTATAAAAGCACCCTTCTGATATCAGATATGACTTGGCCCAGGAAACTGGTAAAGCGCGCGGCTTGCGCACCATCGATGACGCGATGATCGTAAGACAGCCCCAGCGGTAATATCATGCGGGGCTGAAACTCACCGTCGATGAATACCGGCTGCATTTTCGACCGCGACACGCCGAGAATAGCAACTTCGGGCGCGTTTACGATCGGCGTAAAATTGGTGCCACCGATGCCACCCAGACTGGAAATGGTAAAACAACCACCCTGCATATCGGACGGCGTCAACTTGCCGTCGCGCGCGCGTATGGATATTTCACCGAGTTCCGCCGCGAGCTCGAACAGGCCCTTGCGATCGACGTCGCGCACTACGGGAACTACCAGCCCCTTGGGCGTATCCACCGCAATACCGATGTGAAAATACTTTTTCATGATCAGGTTTTCACCACTGGCATCGAGCGATGAATTGAAGTTGGGGTATTCCTGCATCGCCTTCACTACCGCCTTCATCAGGAAAATCAGCGGTGTCATGCGCAGGCCCTTCTTCTCTGCATCCTTGGCCAGGGATTTGCGAAACACTTCGAGCTCGGTGATATCGGCTTCATCGAACTGGGTAACGTGAGGTACCGTGACCCAGCTACGATGCAGATGGGCACCCGATATCTTCTTGATACGGCTGAGCGCAACCGTCTCGACTTCACCGAATTTGGAATGATCGATTTCCGGCATGGGGTCGATACTGATACCCCCGCCTGCGGCACCTGGCGCCGCTCCCGCCAGCGCCGTCTTGACGAAGGCCTTGACGTCGGACTTGACGATGCGACCCTTGGGACCGCTACCGATTACCTGGTCCAGACCGACCCCGAGCTCACGCGCGTAGCGGCGAATCGATGGGCTGGCGTGAATCATCTTGCTACTGGCATTGGCCATAACCGCATCCGCGGCGGCGCCGGGATGGGGTCGAATTGTCTTGCCTGGCACGGCCTCAGCTTTGGCTGCGCCAGCTGCAGCGGCAGTCGGTTCTGCAACACTAGTCGCGACAGCAGGTTCCGCTTCACTCGCAACAGGCGCAGGTTCCTCCACCTTGCTCTTGTCCTCGGTACTTTCCGCCGCGCCGCCACTGAGCGTTGCGATTGGATCACCCTGATTGAGCTTGTCTCCAACTTTGACAGCGACTGACTCGACCTTGCCCGCAAAGGGGCTCGGAATTTCCATCGTCGCCTTGTCGGACTCGAGAATAATGATCGACTGTTCGGCCTCGATAGCATCACCGACTGCGATCAGCACTTCTATGACTTCAATGTCCTTGAAGTCACCAACGTCGGGAAGCGTTATTGTGTTGTTTTCTGCCACTGCAATACTCCTGTGCCTAAGCCGTTATCGGGTTTGGCTTTTCGGGATCGATGTCGTATTTAGCGATCGCCTGCTGCACGACCTTGCTGTCGATTTCTCCGTCATCGCAAAGAGCCTTCAACGCGGCAACAACCACATAATAGCGATTGACCTCAAAGAAGATACGCAGATTGTCGCGGGTATCACTGCGACCGAAACCGTCGGTACCGAGGCTGACAAAGCGAGAAGGAACGTACTCACGAATCTGCTCGGAGTAGGCACGAATGTAATCGGTGGCAATAATCACGGGCCCTTTGCGGCCACTCAACTGGGCTCCCAGGTAACTCTGGCGCGCCTTCTTGGTGGGGTGCAACTGGTTCCAGCGTGAACAGGCCTTCGCTTCGCGCGCCAGCTCATTGACGCTTGTCACGCTCCACACATCGGCATTTATCTTGAAATCGTCTTTCAGCAACTGCGCTGCCGCTATAACCTCGCGCAGTATGGTGCCCGACCCCATGAGCTGTACCTTGGTGCCTTTTTTCTCGGATTCTGAGAGACAGTAAATACCTTTGACGATGCCTTCTTCGGACCCTTTCGGCATGGCCGGGTGGTGATAGTTTTCGTTCATTACCGAGATATAATAAAACACGTTCTCCTTCATCTGGTACATGCGTTTCAGACCACTGTGGATGATCACCGCCAGCTCGTAAGCAAAGGTTGGATCGTAGGAGACGCAGTTGGGGATAGTGCCGGCCACAATCAGGCTGTGACCATCCTGGTGTTGCAAGCCCTCACCCGCCAGGGTCGTGCGCCCGGCGGTGCCGCCCATCAGAAAGCCACGCACCTGCATGTCGCCGGCCGCCCAGGCCAGGTCACCGATACGCTGGAATCCAAACATCGAGTAGTAAATATAAAACGGGATCATGCTGACACCATGCGCACTGTAAGCTGAACCCGCGGCGATCCATGACGACATCGCACCCGCCTCATTGATGCCTTCCTCGAGAATCTGACCCTTGACATCTTCGCGGTAGTACATGACCTGGTCGGAATCCATCGGCTGGTACAACTGTCCCTTGAAAGAATAAATGCCCAGTTGCCGAAACATGCCTTCCATGCCGAAGGTGCGCGCTTCGTCGGGGACGATGGGGACGATGTTCTGCCCGATATTCTTATCGCGCGCCAGGCTGGACAGCATGCGTACGAAGGCCATAGTGGTGGAAATCTCGCGGTCGCCGCTGTCTTTCAGCAGGGCGTCGAACACTTCCAGTCCCGGCACCACCAGCGGTTCGGCATTATCGCTGCGCACCGGCATGTAACCGCCGAGTTTCTCGCGACTTTTGCGCATGTACTGCATTTCCTCGCTGTCCTCTGGAAACTTGTAAAACGGCGCCTCCGCAATCTCTTCGTCACTGACCGGAATATTGAAACGATCGCGAAACGCCTTCAACGCATCCTCGCCCATTTTCTTTTGTGAGTGCGTAATATTCTGCCCTTCACCGGCCTCGCCCATACCGTAGCCCTTGACGGTCTTGGCGAGGATGACGGTCGGCCGATCGACCGATTCGGCGGCCTCGGCGTAGGCCGCGTAGACCTTGTGCGGATCGTGACCACCTCGATTCAGGCGCCAGATGTCCTCGTCGGACATCTCCGCGACCAGTTCCAGCGTCTCGGGATACTTACCGAAGAAATGTTCGCGCGTGTAGGCGCCGCCCTTGGCCTTGCAGTTCTGATATTCACCATCAACCGTTTCTTCCATTAGACGCTGCAACATGCCGCTCTTGTCTTTCTCCAGCAGGTGATCCCAGTAGGAACCCCAGACCACCTTGATGACATTCCAGCCAGCGCCGCGGAATACCGCTTCCAGTTCCTGGATGATCTTGCCGTTGCCGCGCACCGGACCGTCGAGGCGCTGCAGGTTGCAGTTGATGACGAAGATCAGGTTGTCGAGGTCTTCGCGCGCGGCCAGCGATATGGCGCCGAGCGACTCGGGTTCATCCATCTCGCCGTCACCCATGAATGCCCACACCTTGCGCCCCTGTTGTGGCTGGATACCCCGGTCCTCGAGATACTTCATGAAGCGCGCCTGGTAAATTGCCATCAACGGGCCCAGCCCCATAGATACCGTCGGGAACTGCCAGAAGTTCGGCATCAACCATGGATGCGGATAGGAGGAAAGGCCATTCTTGTCGAGCGCTTCCTGGCGGAAGGACCTGAGTTGCTCTTCGCTGATGCGGCCTTCGAGAAAAGCACGCGCGTAGATGCCGGGCGCCGAGTGCCCCTGGAAGAAAACCAGGTCCCCCATGTTCTCCTCGGTCGGCGCACGGAAGAAATGCATGAAGCCGACGTCGTAGAGCGTCGCTGCCGACGCAAAGCTGGCGATATGGCCACCGAGCTCACTGGACTTGCGATTAGCATGAACCACCATCGCCGCGGCATTCCAGCGAATTACCGAACGCAGGCTGTGTTCGATGGCCTGGTCGCCCGGGATCGGCCGCTGCTGAGAAAGCGGAATGGTATTGAGATAAGCGGTGGTTGCCGAAAACGGCAGGTAGGCACCCGAGCGCCGGGTCTTGTCGATCAAGCGTTCGAGCAAAAAGTGTGCCCGCCCGGGTCCTTCGCGCTCCAGTACCGAGTCTAACGAGTCAAGCCATTCCAGAGTTTCTTCCGGATCAATGTCTGTTTCATCTACCACGTGCGTCGCCTTTACTGTAAATTGGCGGGATTATACAGGAAATTAATCCTCTGCCAGTTGTAATTACTATTGTTGATAAGAACATTAAATTTATGTATCCGCCATCCCCGACTCTATGACCAAGCTGAACATCATCAGGCCCGATGACTGGCACCTGCATTTGCGCGATTCGCCTTTTCTCGAGGCCGTTGTCGCCGATAGTGCGCGCCAGTTCGCACGTGCCATCATCATGCCCAACCTCGATCCACCGGTGCGCAGTTGCGGCGATGCCCTGGCCTATCGCGATCGTATTCGCGCGGCATTGCCCGCCGATTGTCCGTTCAATCCATTGATGACCTTATACCTGACGGATAATACCAGCGTCGATGAGATCAGGGCCGCCAGCGAATCCGAATTTATTCATGGTGCCAAACTTTACCCCGCCGGTGCAACCACTAACTCCGCAGCAGGGGTTACCAATCTATCGAAAATCGCACCGGTATTCGAGGCGATGCAAAAATATGGACTGGTTTTGCAGGTACACGGCGAAGCCACCGCTGCCGAGGTCGACATTTTCGACCGCGAAAAAATCTTCATCGATGAGAGCCTGACCCACATCCGCGCCCGCTATCCACAGTTGCGAATAGTTTTCGAGCACATTACTACCCGCGACGCGGTCGAGTTTGTGCGTCAGGCCGATGACCATTTAGCAGCGACTATCACCGCCCACCATCTTTTGATCAACCGCAATGCACTATTTCGCGGCGGCATTCGACCGCATCACTATTGCCTGCCTGTCGCCAAGCGCGAGCACCACCGTCAGGCACTTCTCGAGGCCGCCAGCCTTGGCGAGGCGCGCTTTTTCGCCGGCACCGATAGCGCACCGCACAGCCTGCAGGCCAAGGAGTCAGCCTGTGGATGCGCCGGCATTTACTCCGCCCACTGCGCGCTCGAACTCTACGCGGAGGCATTTGAACAATGTGGTGATTTCAGCCACCTGGAATCTTTCATGAGCCGCAATGGCGCCGACTTTTACCGCCTGCCATACAACACGGAAAGGGTAGTTCTCGAGCGCAGTCCCTGGGTGGTGCCCGACACTCTGCCTTACCCCGAATCCAGCCTCATTCCTTTCATGGCTGGCGAGACCCTGACCTGGAAGCTTTCCCTGAATGACTGAATTTACCGCAATGGTCGATCGCTTTCGCGGATACATGCCGGTTGTTGTCGATGTCGAAACTGGCGGTTTCAATGAAACCACCGACGCGCTTTTACAGGTGGCAGCGGTGTTGCTCGACATCGACGCACAAGGCCAGTTTTTCTGCAGTGAAACGATTTCCTGCCACATAACACCGTTTGCAGGAGCAAATCTCGAGCCCAAATCAATGGAAGTGAACGGAATCGATGTAGACCACCCGTTTCGCCTGGCCGTCGATGAAAAACTGGCGTTGCCGAAGATCTTCAAACCCGTTCGCGAAGCCCTCAAGCACCACGGTTGCAACAAGGCAATTCTGGTTGGACACAATGCCCACTTCGACCTCAAGTTCATCAATGCGGCAGCGGCGCGATCCGGCATAAAGCGAAACCCATTCCATCCCTTCAGCACTTTTGACACGGTCTCTCTCTCCGGCCTGGTCTACGGTCAAACCGTATTGGCGCGTTCGGTTCGTTCGGCCGGTATGGAGTGGAATACCGAGGAAGCACATTCAGCAATTTATGATGCCGAGATGACCGCCATGCTGTTTTGCAAGATTGTCAACGAAGTTCCATTTGCCGGAAACTGATTGCAGAATTACTCGAGCCCGAATTGTCATAAAGCCTGGCGAAGATCGTTCATAAATTATGCATTTTAAGGGCTATACTTGCTGTCACTTAACAGGGCCCGCCAACATTTTGCGCAAAGAAGATATTTCTATCATAGTTGTCGATGACCTGCAGTTCAGTCGCGAAGTAATCAAATCCGGGCTCGGCAAATCGGGTTATAGTGACATTCGCACTGCCGCTGCAGCCGATGAAGCACTCTACGAACTGAACCAGAGACGCGCGCACGTCGTGCTGGCAGATTTCTGGATGCCGGGCATGAACGGCCTGGAAATGACCGATTTGATTCGCCGCTGGGACGAAAACAACGATCGCTATACCGGTATCGTGTTGCTGACCGCCGAAGACACGGCCTCGAGTATCGTCGTTGCCTTCGACCGTGGCGTCGACGATTTTATTTCCAAGTCGGCGAACCAGTTTGAGCTGGCCGCCCGCGTTTTCGGAGCGGGACGCTATGCATTCCAGCAAAATGAACTGCGCGAGCGCATGCGCCAACTGAGTGCGCAGTTATTGAAGGTAAAGCAGAATAGCCTGCAAGATCCGCAAACCCATCTGCCCAATCGAGTTCAGTTCGAACTGCAGGTCGAATCCATGATCGAACATTGCAACGCACGCGGTGGCGGACTCGGTATCGCTATGATTGAAGTGGATACCGGCGACAAGGAGCCGCGGCTGGGAACTCTCAAAACTATCGCCAATTCCATCCAGTTGGCGCTGCGCCCGATGGACATGGTTTCGCGTTACGATATCAATACTTTTGCCGTACTGGTGCACTACCAGGATCCGCAAGCATTTAATCTCGGTCTATTTGAGCGTCTGATTGACAGCATCAAGCGTCATACACGTCAAACGACAGACCAGGGGCGGCAATTGCAAATTTCCATCGGTACCTGGCATGGCCACGAATTAGACCCGGCGCCTGGCCTTGCTGAAATCATTGGTAATGCCCGACAGGCCTGCATGCCCATCAGACAATAATCTGCCACAAAAAACCCCGCCAAATGCGGGGTTTTTTGTGCAACTGCCAGGGCAGGTTAATTAGCCGCTTGCTTCCCTGCTGCCTTATCGACCGCCGTTTTGGCTAACTTCTCGAGATCTCCGGAGGAGTGCATTTCCAGGGTAATGTCACAGCCACCAATCAACTCGCCGTCGACGTAAACCTGGGGAAATGTAGGCCAGTCGGCAAAGCGTGGCAGATTCTGGAATATTTCCGGGTCAGCCAGCACATTGACGTAAGCGAATTCGATTCCCAACGATTTCAGGGCTTCGGCAGTGCGACTAGAAAATCCACATTGCGGCAATTGCGGAGTTCCCTTCATGTAGACGATGACGGGATAAGTTTCGACTTGCTGTTTAATACGGTCCAGGACGTCCATTCATTACCTCTAAATAATAACCAAGCAAAATACTAAGGTATTATCATAACCACTTTTTTCAATATTAAAAAGCCCGTTATGCTCTGGCGCACAAATTTACCCATCGACGTGTTGCTGCAGCCAGTATTCCAGCAAGGCACTGTGCCATAGCTTGCTGCCATTCAAGCGCGTGAAATGGCTTTCCGGTTCAGCCAGTAATTTATCGATGTAATCGCGATTGAACAGCCCTCGCTCACGACTGCGCCGGCTATTGAGCGTATCCGCCATAAACCGGTAGAAGTCTCCGCGCACGAACTTCAGGGCCGGCATCGGAAAGTATCCCTTGGGTCGGTCGATAACCGCATCGGGAATGCGACCACGGGCGATCTCCTTGAGTACGCCCTTGCCCTCGTGTTTCAATTTCAGGTCGACCGGGCAAGATGCCGCCAGCTCCACCAGATGGTGATCGAGAAACGGTACCCTGGCTTCCAGACCCCAGGCCATGGTCATGTTATCAACCCGTTTGACGGGGTCGTCGACAACCAGGGTGGTGACATCGAAGCGCAGCACCGCATCCATAAAGGTGTCAGCCTCGGTGCTGGTTAACTGCTCCTCGATCAGCGCCGAGGTGTAGTCTGCGCCACGATACTTCGCATCCACCGTGTCGCAGAACTCGGCGTGATCGCGATCGACATAGCGACTGGCAAAGCGCTGCAGTGCAGGCTCTTCCGCCTGCGCCATCTGTCCGTACCAGAAGTAGCCGGCAAACACTTCGTCGGCTCCCTGCCCGCTTTGTACGACCTTGACCGACTTCGAAACCTGTTCCGATAACAGGTAAAAGGCGACGGCATCCTGACCGAACATCGGTTCTGCCATCGCCCCGACGGCTTCGGGGAGCCGCGTTAAAACGTCCGCATTCGGGATCAGAAACTTTTGATGATCGCTGGAGTAGCGTGCAGCGACCGGGTCGGAAAATTCGAATTCGTTGCCGCGTTCCTCGGGCTGATCTTCGAAGCCGATACTGAAGGTTCGAATATCGCTCTGACCGGCCTCGGCGAGCAATGCCACCAGCAGACTCGAATCAAGTCCCCCCGACAGCAGTACACCGACCGGAACGTCGGCGATGGTGAGGCGTTTCTTTACCGCCTGCATCAGTGCATCGTGAATCGCGTCATTCCATTCCTGCTCGGACCGGGCCACTGCCGGGCGTCGCGCGATCAGATTCCAGTAACGCCCCTCGTCGATCTTGCCCTCCGCGCTGACATTCATGTAGTGCGCCGGTCGACACTTGCGCACGGACTGGATCAGTGTGCGCGGTGCCGGAATTACCGCGTGCAAGCTAAGCTGGTGGTGCAATCCCACCGGGTCGATATCGGTCGCAAATAGCCCCGTGGCGAGCAGTGCCTGCGGGTTCGATGCAAAATAAAAACCGGCTTTCGAGCGTGCATAATAGAGCGGTTTAATCCCCATACGGTCGCGTGCCAGAAACAGGTTCTGGCGCTCGCTGTCCCAAATGGCAAAGGCAAACATCCCGTGCAAGCGTTCGACACAACTGTCGCCCCAACAGGCGTAGGCATTGATTATGACCTCGGTATCGCTGTGCGAATTGAACTGGAAACCCTTTGCGATGAGGATTTCACGCAATTCAGGATAATTGTAAATCGTACCGTTAAACACAATGGTGTAGCGCTTGCTGACATCCTGCATCGGTTGATGACCCGCTGCCGACAAATCGATGATCGCCAGGCGACGATGTCCGAGCATCACCGGACCCGCAAAAAATTCACCCTTGTCATCCGGTCCACGGCGCGCCACCCTGGCCGACATACTGGCGGCATGGCCCGGGTCGATCGCGCTAGCGTTAAAACTCAAAGCTCCAAATAAGCCGCACATATATCCTCACAAATCTGTTGTCTGGTTCCACTGAAACCCTGCCAGAGATGCGTTGCACCCCATTCCGAAAGTCCTTATACTGCGCCGCGTGTAGCGGGCAAGAACTAGATACCAAGCCCCGTATTCTAAACGTTTATACTCGGGAGTCATCCATGAATCCGTTAAAATCTATTACTGGAACAATTGTCACCGGCGTGGTGATTTCCGCGATCGTGATGGGTATTTTTGCCGATGGCATCACTAACTCAATCGAGTGGACCGTTTGGTTCCACGTTCTTGCCGGCGTTGCCTGGATCGGATTGTTGTATTACTTCAACTTCGTCCAGGTACCGGGTGTCGCCAAGGCGATTGCCGAAGCTGAAGGCGGTGGCCCTGGCCCTGCTGCGATCAACAAGTATGTCGCCCCCCCCGCCCTGCTGTGGTTTCGCTGGGCGGCAGTAGCCACCTGGTTGTCGGGTGCGGCTATTCTGGGCAAGATGGGCATCCTCGGCGCCGCGTTCACCTTTCAGCCGGGTGCTGCCGTAATTGGTGTTGGCGCCTGGCTCGGCACCATCATGGCGCTTAACGTGTGGGTATTCATCTGGCCGAACCAGAAAAAGATACTCGGTCTCGATGGCCAGACCCATGCCCCCGAGGTGATTGCCAGGGCCAAGGTTGTTGCACTGATGGCATCGCGCACCAACACCGCATTGTCGATTCCGATGCTGTTGTCGATGACTGCCTACGGACACGGTGGCTTTCCGTTCTAGGGGCTGCCTTCCCTACAAGCTGCAAGTTTAAAGTCAGAGCCCCGTTTCGGCGGGGCTTTTTTCGTCTAAACACTTGTAATCGATGAAAATCACTGTATGTTTGAGCGTTTTTTTCAAGCCACCAGCCAATGTCAGACCATATCATTAAAGCTTATCGATCGCTGCCCGTCACCTTCAGCCATGGTGAAGGCTGTTACCTGTGGGATAGCCAGGGTAAACGATATCTGGATGCGCTCTGCGGCATTTCGGTTACCAGCCTGGGCCATAACTACGCGCCGGTAACGACAGCGATTCAGCAGCAGGCGGCAACCTTGTTGCACACCTCCAATCTGTATTCCATCGGCTGGCAACAACAGCTCGCCGATCTGTTGTGTCGGACCGCCGGCATGGAGCGGGTATTCTTTGGCAATTCGGGAGCCGAGGCAAACGAAGCAGCGATCAAACTGGCACGCCTGCATGGTCATCGGCGGGGCATCAAAACCCCACAAATCGTGGTCATGGAACATGCCTTTCACGGACGTACCATGGCGACGCTAAGCGCCACCGGCAACCGCAAGGTGCAGGCAGGCTTCGAGCCGTTGGTTGGCGGATTCGTGCGTGCGCCCTATAACGACCTGGCGTCGATCGAGGCCATCGCAGACAACAACCGTAACGTGGTTGCCCTGCTGGTGGAACCGGTGCAGGGTGAAGCCGGTATTGTCATCCCTGATACCGGATACCTCGCCGCGTTACGTCGTATCTGCGATCAGAACGACTGGCTGTTAATGCTGGACGAAATTCAAACCGGCATGGCGCGCAGTGGCAAGATGTTTGCCTGTCAGCACGAAAAAGTAGTGCCCGATGTCATGACACTGGCGAAAGCTTTGGGTAACGGGGTGCCGATTGGCGCCTGCCTGGCCAATGGCATCGCCGCCGAAGTGATCCAGCCCGGCAATCACGGCTCCACCTTCGGCGGCAACCCGTTAGCCTGTCGCGCCGGTTACGCGGTGCTGCACAGTATGCTTGAATTCGGCATTGCCGATAATGCGGCGCTGCGCGGAGAGCAACTGGCGGTTGCTTTGCGCCAGGGACTCATGACCAACCCGGATGTTGTAGAAGTGCGCCATCTTGGATTGCTGTTGGCGATTCAGATGAAAAAACCCTGCCAGGAACTGGTGGCTCTGGCACTCGAAAATGGCCTGTTGATCAACGTCACAGCAGAGTCCGTCATCCGCTTGCTACCGCCGTTGATTATCGACGAGGCCGAGACCGCCGAAATTGCCGAAATCTTAATTGACTGCATTCATCAATTCACGGGGTAACTCATGTCCAATCGACATTTCATCAGCCTGCTGGATTTAACCAGCGACGAGCTCAAGGCCCTGATTGCGCATGCCATCGATGTCAAACGCCGACTGAAGCAAGGCATATCGCACACCCCGCTGCAAGGCAAACTGCTGGCCATGATCTTCGAGAAATCGTCGACGCGGACACGCGTTTCCTTCGAAGCTGGAATGTACCAATTGGGCGGCCATGCCATTTTCATGTCGCCGCGTGATAGTCATCTCGGTCGTGGTGAGCCTATCGAAGACAGCGCCAGAGTGATTTCCAGCATGGTAGACGGTATTCTGATACGTACTTTTGGTCACGAACGAGTCGAGTCAATGGCGCAACATTCCTGCAAACCGGTAATCAATGGTCTCAGCGATTTGCTGCATCCTTGCCAGGTACTGGCGGATATGCAGACCTGGATTGAACAGCGCGGTGATATTGCAGGAGCCAGCGTCGCCTGGATCGGCGACGGCAATAACATGTGCCACTCATATATAAACGCCGCGATCCGCTTTGGTTTCAATCTCAGGATCGGCTGTCCTGCCGGGCATGAACCCAATGACGAGCTGGTGCGAAGTGGTGGGGATCGAATCAGCTTGCACGAATCGGCAATGGCCGCGGCTCAGGATGTCGACCTGGTCGTCACGGACGTCTGGGCGAGTATGGGACAGGAAGATGAGCAAGAGCAGCGACTGAAAAGTTTTGCCAGCTTCCAGGTTAACTCTGCGGTGATGCAGGCGGCGCAGGCGGATGCGCTGTTTATGCACTGCCTGCCCGCCCATCGCGATGAAGAGGTCAGCACCGAAGTCCTCGAAAGCCCACAGTCAGTCGTCTGGCAAGAAGCGGAGAATCGCCTGCATGCACAGAAAGCCCTGTTGGAATTCCTGCTCGCTGGAAGTATTTGAGCCGAAATCCACAGTTGCGATTAATGCTTGCGCCGGGTTTCGAGCACTGATTTTCAAGCCTCAAGTACTTCCAGGCGATCGCGGCCACGCTCCTTTGCCAGCCTGAGCGCAGTATCTACCCTGACCAGCAGTTCGCGCGAGAAACTGCGCGCAGTGGCTGCCTGACTACCGACACCGATACTCATGGTCAGGTGCGTGGAACAGCCGGATTTGACGTGTTCGATTTCAAGCTCGGCAAGCGCCTTGCGTATATCGAGCGCAATCTGGCGGGCATCGTTACAACTCGTGCCCGGCAACAGCAGTGCGAACTCTGCGCCATGCAGACGCACCACCATCTGGCTGGGGTCAGTTAGCTGATCATTCAGGATCCGCGCCACTTGCTGCAACTGCAGATCGCTGACCTCCTGGCCGTAATGGGCGTTAAACTCATAGAAGTAATCGATGTTCAGCTTGATCAATGATATCGGCAGTTTGCTGTCTCGATACTCCCGCCAGATGTCTTCCAGGTGAACGCGAAAGGCGCGATAACTGGAAACCCCGGTCAATTCATCACTGGTCGATATTTTCTCGAGTGCCTTGTTGGTCTGCGATACCGATTGCAACAGCCGCTGCAAGTCGTCGATCAAGGTCTCGTTATCGTAACGATAGTAGAGTGCATCGTTCACCAGCTGGTGCATGCGCTTGACGCTGATAAAACCAGCGCCCATGAAGAACAAATATAACAAACTGAGCAGATAGGTGGCCGAGCGTTCCTGCAAAAACAACCAGATGGTAACCGGTAACATGGTTGTCACCATGTATACGATGTAAACCCGCAGCGAGGTTGAAAGATAAGCGATGGCGCCCGCGCTCATGGTGAGTAACAGCGAATGCAGGATAATCTGCAGGTTGATGGTGATATATGACATTACCAGGGCCGCGCCGCAGCCGAGCAGCAGGCCGGTGGCGACGACGCCAATCATAAATTGGTCGTGCCATTGCTGGTAACGGAAATAACCATGATTGCGAATCTGCAGAAACCGCCGCAGATGGAGCGCGCGCAACAGCATAACCAGGCAGAGCATTGCGAACCACAACAATACCCAGAGTTCGCGACCCTGTATCGATAGTTCGACGTAGGCCAGTAATGCGGCCAGCGTCGACACGAACAGGGTAATGTGCCGACCCGTGCGGAAACGATCGTATAAAAACGCAACCAGCTCCTGCTGCTGCAGGTGGTGGCTGCTCACTGGGGGCGATTCGCTGGCGATCGTCAATTCCCTTCGTGGTCTATGTTAGCTGCGACGATTATTATATAGTGCGCTTCGAGTTTAGCGGATATGGGTGGAAATGGGTAATACACAGGACTATGTGGAGTGGTTTCGAGGTGCGGCGCCTTATATTAAGGCACACCGCAGGAAAACCTTTGTCGTCATGGTTTCGGACGAGGTGATCTACTCGGATCGGTTCATCGGCCTGGTGCACGACATCGCCCTGCTCAAGCATCTCGGTATCAAGCTGGTCATCCTGCATGGCAGTCGCAGCAGCATTGATTCCCACCTCGCCAACAACAACCTGCAATCGTCGTTTCATCGAAATATCCGTATCACTGATAGCGTGACGCTTCCCTATATTGTGCAGGCGATTAATGCGGTCAGAACCCACTTCGAGGCGCAACTGTCGATGGGCCTGCCAAACACTCCGATGTCGGGCTCGGAAATCACCCTTGCCAGTGGCAATTTTGTTACCGGTATGCCCCTCGGCGTCATTGACGGTGTCGATATGCAACATTCCGGGAAGGTGCGTTTTATCAAGCATGAGGCGATCAATGCATTGCTCGAGCTGAATCACATCGTGCTGTTATCCAATCTGGGTTACTCGCGCACCGGCGAAGTGTTCAACCTGCCCACCGAAGAACTGGCAGCAGAAGTCGCCGGGGCGCTACGTGCCGATAAATTGATTTACCTGCACCCCGGCGCACAGGAAAGCGAACAACAGGGTATTACGCTCTCGACCGCTGATTGCGAACTGTTGCTGCAGCAGTCTGATATTGCCGATGAACGCAAGAACTTGTTATGCCAGGCGATCCAGGCGATTCGCGCCGAGGTCAAACGAGTCCATTTCATCGACCAACAGGTCGATGGTGGACTGTTGCTCGAATTGTTCACTCGCAATGGTTACGGCGTCATGATAACCAACCTTTTTTACGAAGGTAGCCGCGCCGCCAGCATCGATGATATCGGCGGCATCGTCAGCCTGATCGAACCGCTGGAACAAAGCGGCATACTGGTCACGCGCACACGTGAACAGCTGGAATTGCAGATCCGACATTTCCAGGTGATCGAAAAAGACGGCATGATCATCGCCTGCATCGCCTGTATCCCCGACCCTGATGACAAGATTGCCGAGATCGCTTGCCTCGCGGTTCACCAGGACTACCAGCGCGCAGGACTTGCCAGCCAGCTGTTAGCCATTGCCGAGGAGCGTGCGCGCAAGACGGATATCAAGCAGCTTTACACCCTGACCACTCGCACATCGCACTGGTTCATCGAACACGGTTTCAGGCAGGACCACCAGTTCGAACTACCATCGGCAAGGCGCGCTAATTACAACCCCGAACGCGGCTCAAAAATACTGCTGAAGTCGCTTTAATGGCTTACGACTTAACCAACTACCTGGTCATCGGCGTGTCATCGCGCGCCCTGTTCGATCTCAGCCACGAAAACGAAATCTACGAAAAAGAAGGTCTGGAAGCCTATTGTCAGTATCAGCTCGAGCATGAAAACGACGTGTTGAAGCCCGGTACCGGATTTGCCCTGATCGAAGCAATGCTCAATATCAACAAGATTGACCCGGGGCTGCGGCGCACTGAGGTGGTGATCATCTCGCGTAACTCTGCCGATACCAGCCTGCGAATTTCGAACTCAATCAACGCTCACCAGCTAGACATTACCCGGGCAGCCTTCACCAGTGGAGAGCCGGTCGCCAAGTATCTGAACGCGTTTGAGGTCGACCTGTTCCTGTCTGCAACCGAGGAAGACGTGCAGGCGGCGGTACAGTCAAATGTCGCCTCTGGCCTGATTTATGATGGACCCAGTCGCGATCGGACCGATCCGCTGCAGCAAATCCGCATTGCCTTCGACGGCGACGCTGTTCTGTTTTCCAAGGAATCGGAAATGATTTACCAGCAACAGGGCCTCGAGGCTTTTATCGACCACGAGAAGCGCAACGCACAGCAGCCACTGCCCGAGGGCCCATTTGCCAAGCTGCTGAAGACACTTTCATTCATGCAATTCGAGCTAAACAGCAGTGCTCGGCAATCCACTCCACCGATACGTACTGCGCTGGTCACCGCGCGCAACAGTCCCGCGCATGAACGGGTAATTCGTACGCTGCGCACCTGGAATGTGCGAATCGATGAGACTTTCTTCCTCGGTGGCGTTGCCAAACACAAAATCCTCGAGTCGTTCTCGCCTCATATTTTTTTCGACGATCAGCACCAGCATTGCGAGGGGGCTGCGAAACTGGTACCGACGGCACGAGTACCCCACAAGGACGATGAAAAAAATAAGACCTGAATCAGGCCTTTTTGTTTTATTCGCCGGTTTTCACCCAGCCCTGACTTACATGAGCGATTGCAGACTGCATTGTGCTGCGAACGTCCGCTCCGGCGTACCGGAACCAGGGCAACGCGTAGAGCAGTCGCCGAGCAGGATGGAGGGAAGAAATTAGCCCGCAAGCCCGCAGTTCTCATCACCCTCCGTCGCGAGGGAGTCGAGAGGCCGCTGTGGTGGAGCGCACGGACCAGAGGTCGGCGCAGGCGTAGCCGAGACTACGTTAAGCCGGCCGCCGGGAGTACGCCCTGTTACAGCGCGTATATCGGCGACCGCAGCAGGAAGGTGATGAGAACTGCGGGCTAGTCGTCGCGGCGTTGTTTTTCCAGGCGTTCGTGCTTTTCCTGGGCTTCCACGGTAAGCGTAGCAATGGGCCTGGCTTCGAGTCGAAACAGTCCGATTTCTTCACCGGTGTCGTCGCAATAGCCATAGCTACCATCGGCAACGCGGGACAGTGCTGCATCGATCTTGTTTACCAGCTTGCGATAGCGGTCACGTGTACGTAACTCGAGTGCCGCATCGGTTTCCAGAGTAGCGCGGTCATTGATATCGGGCTCCTGCCAGTTTTCTTCCTTCAGATGCGAAATAGTATTTTCCGACTCCTGCAGCAGTTCCGCACGCCAGGCCAGCAATTTCTGGCGAAAATACTCCAGATGCTTGGGCGACATGTATTCTTCTTTGGGATTTGGTTTGTAACCTTCGGGCAATTCTATTGTCATTGATTAGCGCTCCGTTGACGACCATCAACAATAAAAGGCGGGCAGTATAAGGACGTTTATAACGTTCAGCAAGTCACCATTTGTTTTTTTTCAGACCCCTTGAGAATGACCAGGCAATGGGCAATATGGACAACTGTTTAACTCAACTAGGGCGACACTAAAACATCTGCAGAATTCTGCTAACCTTAGACTATCGAACAGCCTCGATACCGTAAGCGGTTTGTTCTTTTTGAGAATTAATCATAGACTTTGAATTCACCTGGCAGCAAAACCTGGCCCCCGTCCTATGTTCATAATTCGTCTGATAATATTGCTGATCGTCGTCGCAACACTGCTATTGCTATTGAAACGACTGTTTAGCAGCGATCCCGAGCCCGAGCAACTCAAGTCGGGCGAAGCGGAAAACATGCGCCAATGCAAGTACTGCGGGGTTCATGTTCCCGAATCCGCCATTCTGGTGGTAAATGACGAGCCTTATTGCTGCCAGGAACATGCCGACCTTGACCAGCACTAATACTCTCCCCCCAGGTTACCAGCCGCGTAAAACCAACTGGACCTCGGTACGTCTGCTCAATGTTTATCGGCTTGGGCTTGCGGCAATATTTTTCGCCCAGAGCTTTGCCAGTACCTCGCCCCTGGTCAACATCGTCGATCTGAGACTCTACTCCTGGGCCAGCTTTGCGTTCCTCGTATTGGCGCTGGTCTGGTTGGTGGCCTCGGTGATCGAACGACGCGGATTCCAAAGCCAGGTATCACTACAGATTTACGGCGATACCATTATCATCATTTTGTTAATGCATGCCTGTGGCGGCATTTCCAGCGGTCTCGGTATGTTATTGATCATCTCGGTCGCAGTCACCGGCCTGCTCACCCAACAGGCCCTTGCGATTCTGTTCGCATCCCTGGCATCGCTTGGCCTGCTCGCCCAACACATCTATTCGGTCATCAATATTCCAGCCTATTCCGGATCTTCAACCCAGGTTGGCCTGCTGGGTGCCAGCCTGATCGCCACCGCCATAGTCACTCACAAGCTGATGATGCGGGTGCGTAGCAGCGAGCAACTCATTCAGCAACGCGAACGTGACGTCGCCCTGTTATCGGCTCTGAACCAGGAAATCATTGAAAATATGGAAGCCGGCGTCATTGTTCTGGGCCGTAACGACAGTATTCGCCACATCAACCGGGCTGCACGCGAACTGTTGCATCTACCCGTGATCACGGACATTTCATTGCAGCGGGATTGTCCACGACTGGCGACTGCGCTCGATTCGTGGCGCAAGACGATGTCGCAGGCATCGCAGCTGCCACCGGCCAGCAGGGAAATCGATAACCTGCAAATCAGTTTTCGTGAACTGCAAAGCGAGGGTCAACCCAATACGATGATTTTCCTGAATGACGTATCATCAATTCGGGACAGTATGCAGCAGGCCAAGCTGGCCTCATTGGGTCACCTGACCGCGAGTATTGCACACGAGATTCGCAACCCGCTCGGAGCCATTTCCTATGCCGCCGAACTGCTCATGGAGGATCGCAACTTCGACGAGGTAGATCAGCGTATGATCGAAATCATCAGCCAGCACACTCTGCGCATCAACCACATCATCGAAGATATCCTGAACATTTCGCGTGGTGACGAAACTTCGCGCGAAAGAATCGAACTGAAAAACTGGTTCCCTGCATTTATTGACAGTTTTTGCCAGACCGGACTGGCCTCGGCTGAATCGTTCCATCTCGAGTTCGAATCTGACTTTCCCGTAGTGCTGTTCGATGCCGGGCACCTCAACCAGATTCTGACCAATTTATGCACTAATGCCTGCGTACACGCCGATACCAGCAAACCCGTGATTATCCGCATTTACCCCGATTCCGGCCATGCGTTGTGCATCGAGATAGCTGACCAGGGGCCGGGCGTGAGTAGCGACATCCTCGACCAGATCTTCGAACCGTTCTATACCACTAGCCACCAGGGTTCGGGACTTGGCCTGTATATCGTTGCGCAGCTCTGCGAGCTTAATAACGCGTCGATATCGGCGCGGATGAACCAGTATTGCGGCACCAGCTTCATCCTGAGGAAAAGCGCAGCCGCAACGGACAGGGACGCACAACCGACAGGGACACACAGTAACACCATGGGCATGCAGCATGAGTAAACAGCGCGTATTGATAGTCGATGATGAACCCGACATTCGGGAACTCCTCGAAATTACCCTGTTACGCATGGGCCTGGAAACCCGCAGCGCCGAGGATTACAGCCAGGCCACGCGCATGCTACATGACGAATCCTTCGATCTGTGCCTGACCGACATGAAACTGCCCGACGGCGACGGCATCTCGCTGGTGGAGCATATTCAGCAGCACTATTCGAATACCCCGACTGCGGTGATTACCGCGCACGGGAGTATCGACCTTGCGATCAAGGCGATGAAATGTGGTGCCTTCGATTTCGTGTCAAAACCGGTTTCGCTGGAAACCCTGCGCAACCTGGTCGACAAGGCCCTCTCGTTGCCGCGCAGCCCGCAGCAGGCCGAAACCGCTACCAGCACCCGCTATCAAATCATCGGCGATTCACCACCGCTGCAAGAGTTACGGCATGCCATCGCCAAATTCGCCCGCAGCCAGGCGCCGGTATTCGTGCGTGGTGAATCCGGCACCGGCAAGGAACTGGTGGCGCGACAGATTCATGCCCAGGGGCCGCGTGCCAACGCGGAGTTCATCGCCGTAAACTGTGGCGCGATACCGTCCGAATTGATGGAAAGCGAGCTGTTCGGTCACCTGAAAGGCAGTTTTACCGGCGCCACCAGCGATAGCGAGGGATTATTCAAGGCGGCCAACGGCGGCACCCTGTTTCTCGACGAGATTGCCGATTTACCGCTGTCGATGCAGGTCAAGTTGCTGCGCGTCATTCAGGAAAAGTCGATCCGCGCAGTGGGTGCCCCACAGGAGGAAGCCATCGATGTGCGCATTATCAGCGCCTCGCACAAGGATCTCGATGCGATGGTGGCCAGTGGCGAATTTCGCCAGGACCTTTTCTACCGGATTAATGTCATTGGCGTCAAGGTACCCAGTCTTGCCGATCACGCCGAAGACATTCCACAGCTGGTGGATTACCTGATCGAGAAACACAATTATCAAAATAACAGACAAACCACGATCGATGATTCCGCGCTGGCCGACTTGCAGGCCTATACTTTTCCCGGAAATGTGCGGGAACTGGAAAACATTCTCGAGCGCGCACTGGCGTTGTGCGAAAACGACCTCATCGAAGCCAGTGATTTGCAGCTGCCGGAAATGGCGGCAGTTGAAGCCAGGGGTAGTGAAAATCTTGGCGAAATCACTCGCAATCTCGAAAAGGAGCATATCGTCAACGCACTGGAGAAAAATCGCTGGAATCAATCAGCGACAGCACGCGATCTGGGCCTGACTCTGCGCCAGCTGCGTTACCGCATCGAAAAGTTGAATCTGAACCAGTGACCCGGCAAGCAGATTTAAGGTAAAAACCTGCCAATTACTGTTAATACTTGACATTTTTGTCACATCTGCCCCGAATAAATCGTTCCTGAAATTCAGATACATAAATTAAGTCATTGATTTTTAATTATCTTTTAATTTATTCGAAAGTTGGCACCCGCCTTGCTTATATATATTCATGAAACGGCAAAAGTCGATTTCTGAATCGAACTAACAGTTTTTAACAAGAGGATTACTCGAATGAAAAAGCAACAAGCTGGTTTTACCCTGATCGAACTCATGATCGTTGTCGCGATTATCGGCATCCTGGCCGCAATCGCGATTCCCCAATACGCTGATTACACCCAGCGCACCAAGCTGGCCGGCGCCGTCGCCGGTCTGGCAACTTACAAGACTACTGTCGCCCTGTGTATTCAGGACCTCGGCACCCTGACTGGTTGTACCCACAACACCAACGGTATTCCGGACACAATTGCCACGGGTAACAATGGCGCAGCCATTGCCTACGTCGATCTGGTCACGGTTAATGATGGGGTTATCGCTATGACTTCAACTGGTATTGCTACCGGTACCACCAAGCTCGCCGTAACTATGACTCCGGTAGCAGCAGCAGGCGCCGCAGCAATCGATTGGAACCTGAGTGGTAACGGTTGTACTACTCCTGGTCGTTCGATCAAGTGTTCAGGTAACTAATATCGCCTGAGATGTGTCGAAAACGGGCCCCGCGGGGCCCGTTTTTTTGTTTGTAACCTGAAGCACGCTGTTCGGCTACCCGCATAGAATACGCAAGCGTGGGGTAGGAATATTACCATGGCAAAACAACAATCCGGATTCACCTTAATCGAGCTGATGATCGTGGTTGCAATTATTGGAATACTGGCTGCCATTGCGATCCCTCAATACACAGATTACACCCAGCGCACCCGTCTCGCCGGAGCCGTATCCGCGGCCGCTGCGTGGAAGACGTCAATCTCGCTGTGCATCCAGGATCAGGGAAGTACTGCTGATGGAGTTTGCGGAGTGCCGGGAAATAACGGAGTGCCGGCCGATGTCGGAGCCATTAACTATGCCAGTAGCATCACCACAACGGGAGATGGAGTGGTAACAATAACCTCTACCGGCGTGGACAGCGCGAAGAATCCACTGATCATATTCATGACCCCGGCCCTGACCGATAAGTCTCTGAAATGGACCCTGTCGGGTAACGGCTGTACCACCGCGGGACGTTCGATCAAATGCAGCGGCACCTGATTGCGTGGAGCACTCCGGAAGCGCGCCACAGGCGTTGTTCACAGACGCGAAGAAGCCGGCTGCACGACCTCGCAAAATGCGCTATCAAGTGTGCAGGTAACCAGTCTCACCTGAAATAATCGAAAGAGGCGGGGCCCTTTGTGGCCCGTTTTTCTATAATTCTGCTATATGGCATCGAACCATAACAGTCATAAGAGGACGATCAGGAAACCGCGGTGTTTGATGAAACAAACAGATGACCGGTTTATGCTCGCAGGGTAAATGGTTTTTTTCGCAATCATCGGAATTCTCGCCCCTGTTGCCACACCGCAATATGTCGATTACACCCAACGAACCAGGGTTTCTGCTCGCTGTTAGCGGCGCCTGCCGCTGGAAGACAGCGATATCCACCTGCATCCAGGATCAGGCTAATATCACCAATGCCAATTGTGGTATCAACGGTGTGCCGGACGATATTGGCGCAAATAGGGTAATTTACCTCGATAGCGTCACCACCACCGGCAACGCAATCATCACGATTACGTCTACGGACCGGGATCTAAACAACAACCTTCTAATGATCGTAATGACGCCATCAATGGAAAGTAGCTCGCAGTGCTGGTCATTGTCGGGTAATGGCTGTACCACAGTGAGACGATCCAAAAATGCAAGAGCTCCCGCTCCTGTTTTTTCATTTCTGCAATAATCTGTACTGGCCTGTTGATCTGGATCTCGACACTTTTGGTCGATGCTAGCTGGAGAAAAAAGTCCTTATATAATTTCTGATCGCGCCACGATGACAAATCCAGCAGGTCGATTCGATGCCTGTGGCCGATTACCACAATACATCGTCAAATCTCAAAATTCAGAACTACTGTATTTTTTACCCACAATCTTGATCGTGCGGTCGTTAAGGTCTGTGCTTTGCTTCCACCCTCGTTCGGTGTGTTAACAAATCTGTTAAGCAGGGTGGAAACAAAAATATTTCCCAGGTGTTATTGAAGCAAACAATAATGGATGCCAGGCGGCGTCTGCAGGCGTCGTTTCTATGCGCGACGAGTGCCTGGTCAGTCAGGATCCGTGCAGAAATCCGGGGGAACCTATTTAATCCACCTGGAATGCTTTCAGGGAAAGTTGTTATCTAGGCTTTATCGCCCTAACGAATACATTCTTGCCGATGAAGCTCGATGTCAAACGGTCGATAACCCGGCTTACCGGAAACAGTACGCGATCATAAAGCTTGATTGTGGCAGGATTGATTCCGCCGTCATCACCCGGCTTCAGGTTATAGGCGAGGGTGGCAAAGAAGCCGATGCAATCGGCATAGGCACAACGTTCAGCCTCGAAACCCGCATTTCGCACCAGCTGCAGCAGGCCCAGACGGCGATAGCGGCGAAAGTGACCGACCTTGCGATCCATGCTACCGAACAGCAGCTGGAAAGCCGGCACATAGATAAACAGGCAACCGCCCGGCTTCAGCAGGCGGTAGGCATCGCGCGCGGCGGGGCCATCATCTTCGATATGTTCGAACACGTTTAGTGAGTAAATGTAGTCATAACTCTCGGCAGCAATATCGTCGCTGGACGCAAAAGTCTCAAATCCCTTCGCGCGTAGCAGGTTTCCCTGTGTCCCGTCAGGTTCGAGACAGTGCACCTGGACCCCCCGGGCCTGCACCATTTCCGCAAAGGTACCGATACCCGCGCCGAAATCGAGAAGGGCACCGCCGCCAACCCGGTTTGCCAGCACCTGGTCAGTCAGGAACCGATTGTAATTTTCAGCCTCGAGCATTACCTCGAGGTTGTCGGAACCGGTATATTCAAACTGCTCGTCGCTACCGCTCATGTCACCCCGCCTGACCCGATGGGAGGGAGTCGCGAAAAGCCCACCAGCGCGAGCCGCTGTAATTGATCGCCAGGCCGAGCAGCGCGCCAAGCGCGAGCGCGGCGAGAACGTTAAAGGCCGTGTGCCGAATAAAAAGCAATATCAGCGCGTAAACCAGGTAATTTCCCATGGCACCGACCACCTGGATGAGGATATAGCGTCTGTAGTCGCGGCCCTTGCCCGGAATGCTCGGTCGAATGCCGAAAGCCCAGTGGCGGTTAAGATACCAGGTCACTGTTACGGCGATCGGGAAACTGAGCGCGCGCGCAAAATAGGGGTCAAACTGGTTCACCAGTAACAGGTAAAGCAATCCTCCATCAATAGCAAACCCGACCAGGCCGACCAGGCAGAAGCGCAGGAAACCTTCAGCAACAGGCGTCATATTTTGCCAGATGAGCTGCGTTGAACGACCTGCGAAATGCTGTCACTGGATAAGGCGGACGGGGCCGGGTAGCGCAGATAGGCCAGCCTTTTCATTTCTCGGCGGCCATGGGTTACCGAGTCGAGAATCAGGCCCGAGAAAAAGACCAGTACCGCGAGAATCATTATCGCTGCACTCAATATGGCAGTTGGAAACCTGGGCACCAGGCCGGTTTGCAAAAATTCGACGATCAGAGAATAACCGGTGGCCAGGGATACCAACGCCAGCACAATCGAGGTAATGCCGAAGAACTGCAACGGTCGTTCCTCTTTTACCAGTGCGAATATCATGCGCATTATGCGAATACCGTCGCGGATGGTACTCAGTTTACTGTCTGATCCTGCGGGGCGATCCTTGTACTGGGTGTCCATGTCGGCGATCGGCATGCGCAGTTCCAGGGCGTGCACGGTTAACTCGGTTTCAATTTCGAAACCCCGTGACAATGCCGGAAAGCTCTTCACAAAGCGGCGCGAGAAGACACGGTAACCGGATAGCAGGTCGCCGGTACGCTTGCCGAATATCAGCGCCACCAGTCCGGTCAGCATCGCGTTGCCAAATCGGTGACCGGGTCGATAGGCGTCCTGAACTTCAGTAACACGACATCCGTTCACCATATCCAGCGACTCTGTCCGTAACAGGTTAATCATACCGGGCGCGGCCGCGGCTTCGTAAGTGTCATCACCATCAACGAGTACATAAACATCGGCTTCGATATCCGAGAACATGCGGCGCACGACATTACCCTTGCCCTGTTGAAGCTCCCGGTACACGATGGCTCCGGATGCACGCGCGACTTCTGCGGTGCGATCGGAAGAATTGTTATCGTAAACGTAAATCTTTGCTGCCGGCAGGGCCTGCCGGAAAGACGCGATAACCCCGGCAATCGGTTTCTCTTCGTTGTAACACGGAATCAATACCGCGATTTCCATCCTGCCTCCTGTCTTATATTCGTCTATAAATCGGCGTCAACACAGCTTAGAGTCTAGACGCTCATTCAGCCTGTGCCAGGACTCAAAGGCTCGCTGGTGTGTGCGGAGAAATAAAAGATATTCAGATTACGTTTGCTATGCTAATGCCAATATGCGAACAATAATAACACTCCTCACCAGGCTGCGTTCAATCCATCCTGCTACTCTCGTGATCGCCGTCATTGCCAGTGTCGCGACTTACTTTTTCGCAACCTACTCGGTTGAAGCCAGTTTGATCAACGGTCGCTACCATCCATGGGGCTACGATTCGTTTTATGTTGCGGCAATCGTCCGCGATATTGTCGACAACTATCCCATGCTGATGCAATTCGACGATCGCCTGCACCCGCTGGATGGCTCCGCCGCGATATCCTTTACCTGGGCCTACACCTTGCTGATGGCCACGCTCGTTGTGCTGGCGCAGTTTTTTGTTTCGTCGTTGCCAACGGCAACCATTCTCGCTTTTATTCCACCTCTGTGGGGCATGATAAATTGCCTGTTGTTCATCGCTATATGCCGCAAGCTTGGACTGGGAATCCTGGCGACAGCTCTAGGTGCCGCCGGCTTCGCGTTGGCGCCCTATATTCGGGATTTGCACATGATCGGTAATATAGATCATCACTTCATGGAACTGTCATTCATCTTGCTGATCATGTTCGGATTCCTCAATTGGATAGAGCGGCCAGGTTCCAGGGGGCGTGCCGTTTTCGCAGGCACTGTACTCGGTATCTCGGTTGCCTTCCACGTGGCAATGTTTGTGTTTTATATCCCGATAGCGTTGTTCTTTCTGGTTGGCTGGATCAGCGATCGAATGGAACTGAGAGAAACCGTTTTTGCATTTTCATTGTCGGTTTTAGCAGCAACATTGGTCGCGGTGCTACCTTCCGCTCACTTTCTGAGTCTCAAGTTCAATTATTTCCAGATCAGCTGGTTCCATTTATATTGGGCAGTGGTGTTCTGTGGCGCAGTTTATTATCTGCATCGTCGACCCTATTCGCCAATCAACCTGGCTATTATCGTGGGCTTATTATTGATTGCTACGATACCTGCAATCGATAACTGGCGCCACGGAGCAGATTTTATCACCGCGGACCTACCCGGTTTTTCCCAGCTCAGCGAGACCTATTCGCTTTTTACATTTCTGTTCAGTGGCGAATATCGACTGATCAACGCGATATATCAATATTATTCCGGCCTGCTTTATGCGCTACCCTTTGCGTTAATTCTGTTAATCAGGCAGGTCGGGATAACGCCTCGGCCGGCTTTGCTTTACACGCTGTGCGCCTGCGCCTTTGGCGCGATCTTTCTTTTCCTGCAGCTGCGTTTCAAATATCACGCGCCCTATGTTCTGTTACTTCCGGTTTTACTGATGTACCAGCATTACGCCGCAGAATCACGCTATTCGAAGGCGCTCATTATCGTATTTTTTATTATTTGCTATTCCGGGCCGGTATCAAAGCTGGCGATGGAGCAACAACCCGGTGGAGAGGGTGGATACAAGGGTCTGTTGCCTTTTTACGACCTGATTGCCGCGCAATGCGAGAAACACCCCGGGGTGTTGCTAGCCCATCCGGATGAAGGCCACTTTTTGCGATATCACACCAAATGTAAAATTGTGTCAAACAACATGCTGGCGACGGCCAGGGATTTTGAATACCGCGCACTTGGATTGAGGATGCTCGGCATGTCAGTGCCGGATCTGATCGAAGAATACGATTGGGTCGATTACATCTACGTTCGACGTGAAGGTGCGGGGAACGAACGTGTGACTGCCGACGATTTTCGCGCTTTGAATAGAGGCATCCGCAGTGAATTATTACTGGAAAAGTTGATATTCCCTGGCACGAAACCCCTCGCAACATCGAATGCCGAAGGGCGCAGCTACCAGTTTCTGCTACAAACTCACGATCGTTGGTAGCGGGCGCGGAAAACGCATAGGACACCACCCCTCGAGCTATCCACACTCGGTTCAAATTGAAAGGAACCCGTTCAGCAGTATCATTTTTTCCTGGATCATATCGTACATGGTGTGCTCAATGCCGCCATCTCGTCCCGGAGCATTCGTAATCCGAGTGATTGATGACAATACCTCCAATATTGCTCCTTTCAGCCGGTCAATTCTGCAAAACTTCTGCCATCAGACAGGCCGACTACCCACCGCTACTTTTGCGCGCAGCTATTTGGTGGGTTGACAGGGCCAAACGGATCTCGTCGGCTTCCCGCACGAACCCATTTGGTGCGCTGCCCTGCTCCCGTGTTATGGGCTGAATTCTTGTGATCCGCTTTTCTCTCCAGGTGCGCAAGTGTCTGCTTGATCACCGCAGGATCTTCCATGCTGGGGTTCGACCTATCGGCAATCACCTTGAAAGCCCCACCGCAGGTTTCACAGGTTGTAAGGTCAGTGTGGAAATTCCGTTTCAAGCGTTGTGCCTTTAAGAAACGGGTTGCGGGTCATCGTGGTGAGACATTTCGCGAGTGTAATGTCATCTATTTTTACTGCTTTACTGGCGCTTGTTACCTTTGCCGCGCTTTTCCGATATTTTCAGTGCCCACCGGGGATAAAGGCACGATGCTTGCTATTTGCTATGAACACACCATGGAACCGGGTCAGGGGAACCCGGGACTTCGACAACGGGGTACCAGCCGATGCCGAAGCAATAACTATGCCAGTCGCATCACCACATCGGGCAATGGAGTGGTAACAATAACCTCTAGCGGCGTGGACAGCGCGAATAATCCACTGATCATATTCATGGCCCAGGCCCTGACCGGTAAGTCCCTGAAATGGACCCTGTCGGGTAACGGCTGTACCACCGCGGGACGTTCGATCAAATGCAGCGGTACCTGATTGCGTGGAGCCCTCCAGGAGCGCGCCACAGGCGTTGTTCACAGACGCGAAGAAGCCGGCCGCACGACCTCGCAAAATACTGATAATCTAATTTAACAGATAGCCCTAAGCAGTTGTTTTTTTGTGGTTACTCGCTGGCCGATATCACCGAAAATTCACACCAGGGCTATTCAAATAAATTGCAGTTTTCTCAACAATCCCGGCAAACTATAATATACTTGTCAGTTGGGGAAACAATCCAGAAGAGACAAACCTAAACCGACGTTATGGCTGCTACCAATATGAATCTAACGGGAATAGCCCGTAAGCTTGTGATAGATAATCTCATGGATGAGGCTACTGCAGTGAAAGCAGTCGAAAGCGCGAACAAGGAACGGATTCCGCTGACCAGTTACCTGGTTAAAAACAATATCGTTCCTTCCAAGATCATCGCGATGTTCTCGTCGCAGGAATTCGGCTTGCCGGTATTCGATCTCACGGTTATGGATACCGAATTGGCGGCCTTTGCGCTAGTGCCGGAAAAATTGATCGCCAAACTCAACGCGATACCCCTGTTCAAGCGTGGTACCAAGCTATTCATCGCGATTTCGAGTCCAACCAACACCCAGGCGCTCGACGAATTCAAATTCGCCACCGGCCTGTCGACTGAAGCAATTCTGGTGCAGGAAGATCAGCTGGCCGAATTTATCGAGAAAGCTTCAGCCGCCATGGATACCGGCATGGACGACATGCTCGACGACGATCTCGAAGATCTCGAGATCGGCGGCGACGAAGAAGAACAGGCCGGGCCAACAGCAGCCGATGCCGAAGATGCGCCGGTCGTCAAATACGTCAACAAGATTCTGCTCGATGCAATCAACAAGGGCGCATCGGATATTCACTTCGAGCCTTATGAAAAACGTTACCGCGTGCGCTACCGGGTGGACGGCATACTCGCCGAAGTCGCGTCGCCGCCGATATCGATCGCCGCCAAACTGACCGCGCGCGTCAAGGTCATGTCACGCATGGACATATCCGAACGTCGTGTTCCCCAGGACGGCCGCATCAAACTCAAGCTGTCGAAGAAACGCGCCATCGATTTTCGTGTCAATACCTGCCCGACCCTGTTCGGTGAAAAGGTAGTGCTGCGTATTCTTGATCCGTCAAGCGCCAAACTGGGTATCGACGCGCTGGGCTATGAGCCAGAGCAGAAAGAACTGTACATGAAGGCCCTGGCGAATCCCTACGGCATGATCCTGGTTACCGGGCCAACGGGTAGCGGTAAGACAGTATCGCTATACACCGGCCTTAATATTTTGAACATCCCGGAAACTAACATTTCAACTGCCGAGGATCCCGCGGAAATAAACCTAGAAGGGATTAACCAGGTCAACGTCAACGATAAGGTCGGACTCACTTTTGCGGAGGCTCTGAAGGCCTTCCTGCGACAGGATCCCGACGTCATTATGGTGGGTGAGATTCGTGATCTCGAAACCGCCAGTATCGCAATCAAGGCGGCACAAACCGGCCACCTGGTTTTGTCCACGCTACACACCAACGATGCGCCACAAACCCTGACGCGCCTGATGAACATGGGTGTGCCGGCTTTCAATATCGCCACCTCGGTAACCTTGATCATCGCTCAACGTCTCGGCCGGCGTCTTTGTGGCGAGTGCAAAACCATGGATGACCTGCCCGAAGATGTCTTACTGGGTGAAGGATTTACCCGCGAGGACCTGGGGCAGGAAAACTTCAAGATCTACAGGGCGGTGGGTTGTGACAAGTGCGTCGGCGGCTACAAGGGCCGGGTCGGGATCTATCAGGTCATGACAATTTCGGAAGAGATGGGACGCCTGATCATGGGTGGCGCCAATTCGCTGGACCTTGCCGATCAGGCGCGTAAAGAAGGGGTAGACGATCTGCGTCGCTCTGCGTTAAAGAAGATCATGCAGGGACTGATCAGTCTTGAAGAAGCAAACCGGGTTACCAAGGACTAAACCATGGCATCAAAAACGGCGACAGCCGAGAAAGTCGAGTTCAACTACGAGGGTACCAACCGCGGAGGTGCCAAGGTAAAGGGTGCAATTTTTGCGCTCAGCGATACGCTGGCAAAAAACGAACTGCGCAAACAGGGTATCAACCCGATCAAGGTCAAGAAAAAGCCGAAAGACCTGTTTGGCGGCGCCAAGAAACCGGATGCCGCAGACATTGCTATTTTTGCGCGCCAGATCGCAACCATGATGCAAGCGGGCGTGCCGCTGGTCCAATCTTTCGAAATAATCGGCCAGGGCAACGACAAGCCGATGATGCAAAAACTCATCCTGGGCATTAAGACCGAGGTTGAAGGAGGCGTCTCGCTGGCCGAGGCCCTGTCCAAGTATCCACTTTATTTCGATCCACTGTTTATCAACCTGGTCAATGCTGGTGAACAGTCGGGTGCGCTCGAAACCATGCTCGACAAGCTGGCAACTTACAAGGAAAAGACTGAAGCCTTAAAAGCCAAGGTTAAAAAAGCACTGTTTTATCCGATCGCGGTATTGTGTGTTGCGTTTGTCGTCACACTTATACTGCTGGTCTTCGTGGTACCGCAATTCGAAGAATTGTTTGACTCCTTTGGCGCTGACCTGCCTGCCCTGACGGTTTTTGTCATCCGCCTGTCCGAATTCATGCAAAAATGGTGGTACATGATTGCAGGCGGTATCGGTGGTGCTGTCTACATGTTCCTCAGGATCAAGAAGACATCACCCAAATTGCAGGAGGCGGTTGATCGATTTATGCTCAAGGCGCCCGTTATCGGTGAAATCACCACCAAGTCAGCGATCGCAAGGTTTTCCCGCACCCTTGAAACCATGTCTGCGGCGGGTGTTCCACTGGTCGAGGCGATGGATTCGGTCGCCGGGGCTACCGGTAATATTGTCTACCACGATGCCAGTCTGAAAATCAGAGATGAGGTCTCACAGGGTACCCAGCTGCAAACCTCGATGCGCAATACCGGGTTGTTTCCAAACATGGCAATCCAAATGGTATCGATAGGTGAGGAAGCCGGTTCCCTCGACGGCATGCTGGCCAAGGTCGCAGATTTTTACGAAAACGAGGTCGATAATGCCGTTGATGCGTTAACCTCGTTACTCGAACCGCTAATCATGTCAGTGCTGGGTGTGCTGGTCGGTGGCCTGATCATTGCAATGTACCTGCCGATTTTCAAGCTGGGTGCGGTAGTCTAGGACCACTGTTGCTAGACCAGTTTATTTATCCGTTTGAGCTGTACCCCGCTCTCTACCTCGGTACACTGTTCGTATTGGGCGCGCTTATTGGCAGCTTTCTGAACGTGGTGATCTATCGCCTTCCGGTGATGATGCAACGCGAATGGAGAAACGACTGTCTGGAGTTTCTCGAGCAACCCGCTGTTGCTGACGACGAGCGCTTCAATCTCTCCGTGCCCCGCTCCCGCTGTGGTCACTGTGGGCATCAGATTGGCGTACTGGAAAATATCCCAATCATCAGTTACCTCGTTCTGGGAGGCAAATGTGCTTCCTGCAAGACAGCTATCTCTCCCCAATATCCCCTGGTCGAACTCTTCACCGCCATCGTCTCGGTAATTATCGGCTGGCATTTTGGCGTCGGTCTGCAGGCCATCGCGGCGCTGTTGCTGTCCTGGTGCCTGATCGCGGCAAGCGGCATCGATATCGGTCACAAGCTATTGCCCGACAATATTACGCTGCCACTACTATGGCTTGGCATACTACTTTCACTGTTCGATGTCTTTGTGAGCCTGCAGGACAGCGTGCTGGGTGTCATGCTTGGCTACATGAGCCTGTGGACGGTGTTTATTTTGTTCAAACTGTTCACCGGCAAGGAAGGCATGGGCTACGGTGATTTCAAACTACTGGCCATGCTTGGCGCCTGGCTGGGGTGGCAGCCATTGTTTGTAGTGATACTGACGTCCTCACTGGTTGGTGCAATTGTCGGCATCAGCATGATTTTATTGAAGAAGACCGGGCGCGACACGCAAATTCCTTTTGGCCCCTATCTCGCGGCGGCTGGCTGGATAACGCTGCTCTGGGGTGACCCACTGATGCGTTTTTACGGCAACCTGCTGCAATTCTAGAGGCTGTATGACTATGTTTTCTGTCGGGCTGACCGGGGGCATTGCTTCGGGAAAAACTACCATCAGTAATCTGTTCGCGGAGCTTGGTGTACCGATTATCGATACCGATGTCATCAGCCGCGATCTGCTGTTGCGGGGTGAACAGGCCTACCACCAGGTATGCGCTCACTTTGGCAACCAGATTCTGTTCGCCAACGGCGACATAAATCGCGCGTCGCTGCGCAAAATCATATTTTCCGACCCACAGCAGAAGTCCTGGCTGGAAACCATGTTGCACCCACTCATTTTTCAGCGCAGTCACGATGCCATAATCGAACATTCGCGCGCGAGTTACGTGCTGGTAGTGGTGCCGCTACTGTTCGAAACCAATTTCCAGTCGCTGGTCGATCGCATTCTGGTGGTCGATTGCCCGGCAGAGCAACAGATTCAGCGTTTAATGAAGCGTGACGACATTGACGATAAGCTGGCAAACAGCATGCTGGCGCAACAATTGAGTAATGCAGAGCGGCTTACGCGCGCCCATGATATTATCAAAAATCGTGAAGATGGCGCTGATTTGGTAACCCAGGTAGCTGCATTGCATCATTTCTATACTCAGCTTGCGGATAGTCGATGACGGCTGATACACCCTGTTACCAGCATCGACATGGATTGCACTTTTTCGGCTATACTTTACACGCTTTGCAACGCATCACGGGTAATGTCAGTTAAATATCAAATATTCGAGCAGCCGCTCAACGAACGTATACGCATCTGCCTGCGGGTAGAGACGCTGATGAAGCGCTATGCCTATTTCGAAGTGCTCAAGGGGGACTGGAGTGCGTATAGCGCCCTGCTGACGATACTCGAACTCACATCGCTACTCGAAAGGGGCGATTTGAAACAGGAGCTGATGAAGGAGCTCGATCGCCAGCATGCCGCGCTCAGGGCGCTGTCGCAGCACGAGGGCGTGGATCACTCCAAGCTCGACCTCATATTAAGCAAACAAGAACACTCCCTGGATCGCCTGCATAAGCTGGATGGCAAAATGGGTGAACATCTTAAACGTAACGACTTTTTGCTCAGCATCAAACAGCGCACTACGATCCCCGGGGGCTCCTGTGATTTTGATTTGCCGCAACTGCGCTACTGGCTCAATCAATCACACGAGCGGCGCACTGCCGACCTGCGTAACTGGGCTACACCTTACCTGGAACTCGACCAAGTCATCGAACTCATTTTGAAGACGCTGCGCGATAGTGCCACCGCTCGTTCGGTAGTGGCTGAAAAGGGGTTTTATCAACAGCCACTGGATCCCAAGCAATCGACCCAGTTGATGCGCATCAGCGTCAGCGCAGATGCCGGGATGTATCCGGAAATCAGCGCGGGCAAGCATCGCTATTCGGTAAGATTCATGCGCGTAAACTCGGGCGATACACCGCCCACGCAAGTCAAGGAAGACATCGACTTCCTGCTTTCTCGCTGTTCTTTATAGCCTCGATTATCGGCAAATCGGCGGGCGGAAGCCGGTATCGATCTACCTGCGACAGCTCAATCCAGCGCAGTTGTTGCCCTTCACCCGACACTATCTCACCGCGGTATTCTTCGACCAGCCAGGTATCGAGTAAAATATTCCGCTGCGGATAGCGATGGTAAACCTGCAAATAGGGTGAGGCCTTTGTCGGCATAATGCCGATTTCTTCTTCGAGCTCACGCTGTAAAGCCTGCCATGGGGATTCCCCGAGCTCCAGCTTACCGCCCGGAAACTCCCAGTAATCTGCCAGGTGCTTACCTTTCTGGCGTTGCGCGATCAGAAATTTCCGTTGGCTGGATTGCGGCTTACCCAGTTGCCAGATAATGGCCGCGACAACATGGATATGATCTTCGTCGACCGAGACCGGATTGATAACCGGGGACTCAGCTTCGGTACTCGGCATTTATCTTGACATATTCATAGGAAAGATCGGAAGTCCAGATGCGCGCACTGGCATCACCCAGATTCAAATTGACACTAATCGAAATTTCGTCTCGCGACATCTCGGCCTGCCCGAGCGTTTCCCGGTAGTCCGGGTCGGGTAATCCGTTGTGCAGCAAGCGCACCGCTCCGAGATATAAATCGATGCGATCTATGTCAATGGACTCGACCGGCGAGCGCCCTATCGCCATGATAAACCGTCCCCAGTTGGGATCGGACGCAAATAAAGCTGTCTTGACCAGGGGCGACTCGGCGATAGTAAAACCCATACAACGGGCGTCCGCAACGCTCACCGCTCCTTCAATACTGACTGTAACGAACTTGGTTGCGCCCTCCGCATCGCGGATGATGGCCTGAGCCAGCTTTTCAAACAGTTCCTGCAGGGCGTCGAAAAAAACTCGATGATTACGGTCGACCTTTACGTCCGCAGCTCCGGTGGCAATCAGCACACAAGAATCATTGGTTGAGGTATCCCCGTCCACAGTAATGCAGTTAAAGCTGCTTGCCACCAACAGATCGAGCATTTCACTGAGTTCCTGAGGCTCGATTCTGGCGTCGGTGCCGACGAAGCACAACATCGTTGCCATATCCGGTTTGATCATCCCCGATCCTTTGGCAATGCCGGTAATGGTAACGGGCCGATCATCAATGTTCAGTTGCACGCTGATGGCCTTGGGCAAGGTATCGGTGGTCATGATCGCTTCGGCGGTCGAAAGCCAGCCATCGGGGTCGAGCATGTCGACAAGATCGGGGATGGCACCCACTATTGGTTCCACAGCCAGCTGCTCGGCAATCACACCGGTGGAAAACGGCAATACGTCTTCGACTTTGACATTTCCGGCAGCGGCAACCGCCGCGCAACAGCTGCGCGCATTGTCGAGTCCCTGCTGGCCCGTCGCCGCATTCGCATTACCGGAATTAACCAACAGGTAGCGGGCAGACGGCTGAAGCGCCAGGTGTTGTTTACACAGAATGACCGGGGCCGCGCAAAAATGGCTCCTGGTGAAAACAGCCGCAACACTGGAACCGGGCTGAATCTCCACCAGGGCAAGATCCTTGACCTGCCTGTTTGCTTTGATGCCACAACGAAGCGCGCCGAGGCGCAAACCTTGAACCGGGTATAGTCGGGCGGGCGCCCGTAGTCCTACGGCCATAGTTAGAGTCTCTAAAGTTTACCGTGGCATTGCTTGAATTTCTTACCGGAACCACACCAGCAGGGCTCGTTACGGCCGAGCTTGGGTTGCTTGCGCACAAACGGCTGCTGCGGATCTTCCTCGGGCGATTGTCCGGCATCCAGCGGGCTCAAGGCGCTGGCATGTTCCATTTTGATGTCCTGATCCGGCTGGTGGCGCTGTTCGAGGGCTTCTACCTGCTCTTCACTGCGGATCTGCACACGGGTCAGGGCCTGTATCACTTCATAATTGATACCATCAAGCATGGCGGTAAACATTTCAAAGGATTCTCGCTTGTATTCCTGGACCGGATTCTTTTGCGCGTATCCGCGCAGCCCGATACCCTGTCGCAGGTAGTCCATTGCGGCCAGGTGATCCTTCCAGTGGCGATCGAGAATCATCAGGGTAATTTCTTTTTCCAGGCGAACTAGCAATTCGTCTCCCAGGGTTTCAGCCTTGGCCTGATAACTACTCTCGAAGTGCTCTAGAATACGTTTGTAAATATCCTCATCGGTAATCTGCTCGTCGTCGTCGAGCCATTGTCGTATCGGTAATTCAATACCAAACTCATTGAGCAGAGTCTGCTCGAGGCCGCTAATATCCCACTGTTCATCCAGAGAATTAACCGGCAGATGAGCACGGTATACCGCATGCAACACATCTTTACGCATTGCGGAGATTGCGTCGGTAATACTTTCACTGTGCAGCAGATCGTCGCGTTGCTGGTAAATAACCTTGCGTTGATCGTTGGCCACGTCGTCATACTGCAAAAGCTGCTTGCGAATGTCGAAGTTGTGCGCTTCGACCTTGCGTTGTGCATTTTCGATAGCTCGACTAACCCAGGGATGCTCGATCGCCTCACCTTCCGCCATACCCAGCTTCTGCATTAATCCGGCAACCTTTTCCGATGCAAAGATGCGCATCAGGCTGTCTTCCATCGACAAATAGAAACGGGTTGATCCTGGATCGCCCTGACGTCCCGAGCGCCCGCGCAGCTGATTGTCGATGCGCCGTGATTCATGGCGCTCGGTTCCGATAATATGCAAGCCACCAGAGGCGATCACCGCATCATGACGTTTTTGCCACTCGCTAATCCGTTCTTCGCGCTCTGTCTGCTGGTCTTCCGCCAGCTCCTTCAGTTCGACCTCGAGATTACCACCCAACACAATATCGGTACCGCGTCCGGCCATATTAGTCGCGATGGTCACGGTTCCAGGCAGCCCGGCGTCGGCGATAATTTTCGCTTCACGCTCGTGTTGTTTGGCATTCAAAATCTGATGCTTAACCTTGACCTTATCGAGCATACCGGAGAGCAACTCAGAGGTTTCGACCGATGTAGTGCCCACCAGCACCGGTTGCCCACGCTTGACACAATCATGGATGTCTTCGATTATGGATTCGAATTTCTCACCAACGGTGAGATAGATGAGGTCACCAAAGTCTTCCCGAATCATCTCTTTATTGGTCGGCACCACGACGACTTCAAGACCATAGATTTGCTGGAACTCGAAAGCCTCGGTGTCGGCCGTTCCAGTCATGCCCGCCAAGCCGTTGTAGAGTCTGAAATAGTTCTGGAAGGTAATCGATGCGATGGTCTGGTTTTCATGCTGAATGTTGACGCCTTCCTTGGCCTCAATTGCCTGATGCAGGCCCTCGGACCAGCGCCTTCCCGGCATGGTGCGCCCGGTAAACTCGTCGACGATTACTATGCCTCCATCCTGGACGATATAGTCGACATCACGCGAATATATCGAATGCGCTCGTAGACCGGCGTTCAGGTGATGCACCAGGGCAATATTGCTTGCATCGTAGAGGCTTTCCCCCTCGTTCAACAGGCCCGCCTCGATCATCAGGCGCTCGGCGCTGTCATGCCCTGCTTCGGTCAGAAATGCCTGCTTGGATTTCTCGTCAACCGTGTAATCTCCGGGGCCTTCCTCGATCGTTACGCGGCTCAGACGCGGGATAATGCTGTTGATCCGTGAATAGAGGTCGGAACTGTCACTGGCCTGTCCGGAAATAATGAGCGGGGTTCGTGCCTCATCGATCAGGATCGAGTCAACTTCGTCGACGATAGCGTAATTCAACTCACGCTGAACACGCTCATCAAGCGAGAAACACAGGTTATCGTGCATGTAGTCGAAGCCAAACTGGTTGTTAGTACCGTAAGTGATGTCTGTCTTATACGATTCACGCTTGGTTGTATAATCCATACTGCTCAACACAACACCAACCGATAACCCGAGGAATTTATAAATCTGCCCCATCCATTCGGCATCGCGTTCCGCCAGATAATCGTTGACGGTTACGATATGAACACCCTTGCCGCTCAGCGCATTCAGATAGGCTGGCAAGGTTGCAACCAGGGTCTTACCCTCACCGGTGCGCATTTCGGTAATCTGGTTATTGTGCAGAATCATGCCACCGATCAACTGTACGTCGTAGTGACGCATTTCGAGGGTGCGCACAGCCGCCTCGCGACACACTGCAAAGGCCTCGTTGAGTAATTGCTCGAGCGTCTCACCTGCCTTGAAACGCTGCTTGAATTCTTCAGTTTTGTGTATTAGCTGTTCATCGGAAAGCGCCTGCATCGACGCTTCAAGCTGATTGATCAGGAGAACACGTTGGTTTAGCTGCTTGATTATTCGGTCGTTACGACTGCCGAATACGGATTTTATGACTTTAGACAACATCGAACGACTGCCTTTACAGAGCTTTTATCAGAAGTGGAGGTTACTTGAAACGTTTCAAGCAGTGAGACGAAATATTACTGCCCTGGTTTACTGCGGCCAGTTTCAATTTGCGGCACGAATGAAGGGTATCGGGTTGACCTCGCGACCATCCTTAAGCACTTCAAAATGAACATGCGGCCCCGTGGAGCGACCTGAGGAACCGATCTCGGCAATCTGAAATCCTTTCTCAACCGTATCACCCACCGACACCAACAGCCGCGAATTATGGGCATAACGCGTCGAGTACCCGTTACCATGCGCGATCTCGATTAAATTCCCGTAGCTGTAACGTTTACCGGAATAGGTGACGACACCCTTGGCTACCGCAATTACCTGACCGCCCATCGATCCGGCAAAGTCGATGCCTTTGTGCATTTCACGACGCCCTGACAAAGGGTGCGTGCGCATACCGAAATACGATGACAACCAACCCTTGGTAATCGGCCGACCACTGGGTTCAACTTCCTTTTGCAGGTTCGCGTTCAACACCAGGTCCTCCATGACAACGAGCTGGTTCTCACGGTCGTTCAGTCGCATGCCGAGCCTGTCGATAGCTTGCGATAATTCGTCTGCCTCAAACACTTTGTTGGCATCGGTTTCCGGACCGCCTAACGGCGGTGAACTGTCGAAATCGAATTCATTGGTATCAATACTGGCCATGCTCACCAGTTTGCGACCGAGTGCGTCGAGTCGCATAACGTGCGCCTGCAGCAAACCGATGCGTGACGACAGCGCGTCGATATCGGCTTCCGCCTCTTCGCGGATATGGGTTAGCTGGATTTGCTGGCTGTGCACATCGGCCTGCCACTCGTCGATCAGGATCTGACTATCATGACTCTGATTGAGGTTGTAACCCAGAAACATTGAACCCGATATCACCAGTCCCAGGAATCCGCTCATCAACAAAAAATGCAATGGCTTCTTGAGATTCAACCCACAAATCTGGCCTCTATTGGATGACAGAAACAGGATATTCACATTAACACCTAGACGGTTGCTTCGACGGGCTGAGCATAGGAAATGGGTGCAGTGGACGCGTCTTCGAAGGTCACTTCTTCCCAGGCGTCGCTATCGGCGAGCAATGCCAACAGCAGTCTATTATTGAGCGCATGTCCCGACTTGTAGCCCGAAAACGAACCTATAAGGCTGTGCCCGAGCAAATAGAGGTCGCCGATCGAATCGAGAATCTTGTGCTTGACGAACTCGTTGTCGTAACGCAGACCGTCCTCATTCAACACCCGGTAGTCATCGAGCACGATGGCGTTGTCCTGGCTGCCACCCAGCGCGAGATTATTGGCACGCAGAAATTCTATGTCTTTCTGAAAACCGAAAGTACGCGCTCGGCTAACTTCCTTGACGAAGGAAGTCGTCGAGAAATTGATCTGGCAGATTTGTTTTTGCCTGGTGAACAGGGGGTGGTCAAAATCGATCTCGAAGCTCACCTGGAAACCGTTAAATGGTTTGAATTCAACCCATTTGTCGCCATCTTCCACGCGTACTGTCTTCTTGATCTTGATGAACTTCTTGGCCTGGTTTTGTTCGACGATTCCAGCCGACTGGATCAGGAAAACAAAGGGGCCGGAACTGCCATCCATGATAGGCACTTCTTCTGCGCTCAAATCGATATAGGCATTGTCGATACCAAGTCCGGCAATCGCGGACAACAGGTGTTCTACTGTCGAAATACGCACACCGTCTTCGACCAGCGTGGTCGAAAGATTGGTATCGCCCACCTTTTCGGGACGCGCCAGGATTTCGACCGGCGTTTCCAGATCAATTCGGCGAAAGCGGATACCTGAATCGATCGGCGCCGGACGCAATGTCAGATAAACTTTTTTCCCGGTATGCAAACCCACGCCCATGGCGCGGATTACATTCTTCAATGTGCGCTGTTTAATCACGATCGCTTCCCAAAAACATTGATTAGATTCAGATACTTGGCTTTTCTTGTCGTTAAACTGCCAATCAGCCCGACATAGTCGCCGATTTCACCTTTAAAATCAATCCAATTCAATAGATAACTCCAATAAATGACTGAAAACTCACAGAGTTTTGTATTAATGGCGGTCGCCTCCCGGGCACCAAAAAAGTGCCTGTTTGACAGTTTGGCCATTCAAACCTGCTGCTTGTTAAAGTTGCTTCTCGGAGTGTAGTAGAAATTCCGCGTTTTCGTGTGCCTGTTGCTACCAATAACAATAAATATGATCGCTATCAGACAAGCGGTAGCAAATAGCGCCCTAAATCAGTAAAACAGGCATTCTGGCAGCGAGTTGTCAGCAGGAAGGCTGGCAGCACACGATAACAGATCAGCTGGCTCGGCGCTGTGCGGGCAACCACGGTGGCTCAGAGCTGAATGAAACACTCGCGGTAATACTTGAGCTCTGCAATCGACTCGAGAATGTCGTCCAATGCAAGATGCGCGCCCTTTTTGATAAATCCGCTGGTAATTTCAGGTTTCCACAACCGCGCCAACTCCTTCAAAGTACTGACATCGAGGTTGCGGTAGTGGAAAAAGGCCTCCAATTCCGGCATCAGTCGAGCCATAAAACGACGATCCTGGCAGATGCTGTTGCCGCACATGGGTGATTTACCCGGAACAATATAGCCGCGCAGAAACTCCAGTGTCTCCTGCTCGGCGTCCGCCATACTGCAGGTACTTTCCCCAACCCGGGCGGTCAGCCCCGAAGCCCCGTGATGACTCGTGTTCCACTCATCCATTGCCTGCATAACTTCACTGGGCTGATGGATGGCAATCACCGGACCCTGCGCCAGAATCTCCAGGTGAGCATCGGTCACTACAGTTGCTATTTCAATTATCTGGTCGCTTTGTGGTTCCAGGCCAGTCATTTCCAGGTCGATCCAGATCAGATTGGTTTCGGCTGGCGCCATGTTATCCTCCGCACTTCACGCGCATGTAAATTGCGCTAAACTATAGCAAGTTTTCTGCCGGTTCATGCATGCACATTTTTACGACTGTTTTTTTGAGTTTTCTCGCCGCCTCGGTAGTGGTTCGCCTGTGGTTGAGCCATCGCCAGATCAGGCATGTGCAGGCGCACCATGACAAGGTGCCGGCAGCCTTTGCCGATCGTATATCACTGCAGGATCACCAACGTGCGGCAGATTACAGTTGCAGCAAGTTGCGTGTCGGACGGGTTATGCTCGGCTGGGAGACACTGTGGCTGCTGTTGTGGACACTCGGCGGGGGTATCAACCTGGTTGACCAGTGGTTCAGCGGACTCGGCTACCCTACCCTGATTACGGGCATTGGAGTAATTTTAACCCTTACTCTGGTTTCGTCGGTACTCGATTTACCCTTTTCGCTTTACCAAACCTTCGTCGTCGAGGAGCGCTTTGGATTTAACAAGACGACCCTGTCTACCTGGTTTGTCGACATGCTCAAAACCATCCTGCTGATAGCATTGCTCGGCGTGCCATTGCTGGCGGCCATCCTGTGGCTGATGAATCAGGCCGGAGAACATTGGTGGGTCTATGCCTGGTTACTGTGGATGGGTTTTAGCCTCACCATGATCTGGGCCTATCCGGCGTTCATCGCACCTCTATTCAACAAGTTCAGTCAACTGGATAACGCTTCACTACGCACCCGTATCGAAGATTTGCTGAGTCGCTGTGGCTTTCACAGTCGCGGTGTTTACGTTGTCGATGGCTCACGCCGCTCATCACATGGTAATGCCTACTTCACCGGATTCGGCGAGAACAAGCGTATTGTGTTTTACGACACCCTGCTCGAATCATTGTCAGAGGATGAAGTCGAAGCGGTCCTGGCGCACGAACTAGGGCATTTTAAACGCAAGCACATCAACAAGTCCCTGTTGCTGTCGGCTGTCATCTCAGCTGTCGGGTTTGCGATGCTGGCATGGTTGATGGGTTCAGAGTGGTTTTATACCTCGTTGGGCGTTGAAACCGCATCTACCCACGCGGCACTGATATTGTTCATGATGATAATGCCGGCATTTACCTATTTCATCAGTCCGTTGTTTTCCGCCTTGTCGCGCAAGCATGAGTTCGAGGCTGACGAGTTTGCGCATTCAAACAGTGACTACAAAGCGTTGATTTCGGCGCTGGTTAACATGTACCGCGACAATGCCAGCACCCTCACCCCCGACCCTCTGCACTCGATGTTTTACGATTCGCATCCACCGGCCAGTATACGCATCGACCACCTGGAAAACATTGCTTCCGGCCGCTCGTCCGGCTAGCCCAGCTGATCAATGCTCAGCGCATCAACATGAGACTGTCAGTGCATGGCAAAGCGCAGACTTAGCCAGCAGCAAAAGCAGAGAATCGAGGCAGCCCAGAGCGCCTACCGCAAAAGCGACAGTCATCTGCAGGGGCTGGTGGTTTCGCATCAGGGAAGTCGAATACTGGTTGAACTGGAACCCCGCACCACCATCGACTGTAAGATCAAGTCAAACCTCGGCAGTATCGTCTGTGGCGACCGTGTGGCGATTGAAGCCGGCAGCAATAATGAGCACCGCGTGATGGCGATTCTGCCGCGCGATAACTTGCTGCAGCGGGTAGATGGATTTGGCCAGGTTCGTGCGGTGGCGGCCAATATCAGCCAGCTGCTGGTATGCCTTGCGGTCACACCCGAACCCAATCTTTTCCTGCTCGACCAGTACCTGCTTTCGGCCGAACAGGAGGGCATCGATGCCGTTATCCTGATCAATAAAATCGATTTACTGGCATCGCCTGATGACCCTTTCGGGATCGCCGGTATCTATCGCCCACTGGGTTACCAGGTAATTTGTACCAGCATCAAAACCGACCAGGGCATGAGTGAATTCCGACAAATGCTGACAGGGCAGTTATCCGTGCTAAGCGGTGTATCGGGAGTGGGCAAATCCTCACTGACGAGCTACCTGCTGCCGGACGAGCCAATCAAGATTGCGCAGATTTCCGCAGCCAACGACGAGGGACGGCACACGACGCGTACCAGCCGCCTCTATCACCTGGTGGGAGGCGGAGACTTGATCGATACTCCGGGGGTGCGGGGATTCAGCCCATTTGTCGACACCGCACGCCCGTTAGCTCATGGTTTCAGGGAAATGCTCGAAGCTGCAGCCAGCTGTCGTTTCCACAATTGCCTGCACCTCGACGAACCCAACTGCGCGGTGATCGATGCTGTTTCCAAAGGTGGCATTACTGCCTCTCGCTACCAGAATTACCTGAAGATGCTGAGTCAGGCGAAACCGGGTTAACCCACATATCTCGCCCAATATATGTAGCGAGGGCGCAGGAAAGGTACTGTGGTGGGGCCGCATTCCGTCGGGATGCTGCGTTCCACTCCGGCGTACCGGCGGATCCGGGCAGAAAAGCGGTGAGATATGCGGGTTAAATCGCCGATATACCGTGTAACTGACGCCCGCCGACAAGGTGAAGATGCAAGTGGAAGACTTCCTGGCAACCGTGACGATTACAGTTGATCACGAGTCGATAGCCATCCTCGGCAATACCTTCCTCGGTGGCGATTTTCTGAGCCGTCAGCACCATTTTACCGATTAGCTCGGCCTGTCCGGGCTGGATATCGTTTACCGTTGCGATTGCCTCTTTAGGCACAACCAGCACGTGCACAGGAGCCTGCGGATTGATATCCCTGAAAGCGATGACATCGTCGTCTTCGTAGACGATATCGGCCGGTAACTCGTGTCTAATGATCTTACTGAATATTGTTTCTGCCATGATTTATTCTCCGCTGTGTTCAGCTCCGCTCAATTTGCTGTCGACCCGACAGCGCACGCGACAATGTGCCACTATCGACGAATTCGAGCTCACCACCCAGTGGTATGCCACGCGCCAGTCGACTGCTGGCGATGCCGCGGGCGGCGGCAACATCGGCGATATACTGGGCGGTGATATCGCCTTCTACGGTTGCGCTGGTGGCAAGGATGATTTCGCGAATATCACGCTCGTCCAACTGCTGTTCGAGTATATCGAGACCCAGTTGCTCGGGACCAAAGCCGTCAAGCGGTGAGAGCTTTCCAAGCAGAACGAAGTAGCGCCCGCGAAAAGCAGCTGACGACTCAACCGCAATCACATCAGCCGGTGCTTCGACCACACAAAGTATCCCTTGATCACGTTCGCCATCGGCACAGATTTCACAAACGTCATCATCGCAGAAATTCCGGCATTGTTTGCAGTGCTTTACCTTTTCGAGCGCCGCATCCATAGCATCTGCAATGCGCCGGGCACCGGGTTGATCTCTCTCGAGCAAATAAAGCGCCATACGCTGTGCCGATTTGCGTCCGACGCCGGGCAGGCAACCCAGTGCCAGGATCAATTCATCTAGGCTGGAAGAAGACATCGACTAAAACGGCAGCTTGAATCCCGGCGGCAAGTTAAGCCCCGCGGTCATTTCCTGCATTGCAGCCTGATTGGTTTTTTCGACCTTGTGCACCGCATCGTTAATCGCCGCGGCAATCAAATCCTCCAGCATGTCGACATCTTCACCGACCAGACTTCGATCGATGTTGACTCGATTGACTTCATGAGTGCCGCGCATCACCACCGACACCAGTCCACCACCCGCTTCACCGGTGACTTCCTTACTCGCCAGTTCGCGTTGCGCCTTCTGCATATTTTCCTGCATTTCCTGCGCTTTTTTCATCATTTCGCCGAGCCCGCCTTTCATCGCTTACCTCTTCGCTATCCGTTACTGTCAATTTTAACCACGCTGGCTTCGTCGAGCTCGGCGTCGAACACATGTTGCAGTTTTTTGACCATTTCGTCATCGCGAATCGCAGCGATTGCGGAAACTCGATCGTCGCATTCGCGCTGCTTTTTGGCCTGCAACGGCGTTTCTCCAGTCAAGCCGGCAGTCGCGGTTAACTCAAGGCTCAATGATACCCCAAGTTTTTGTTGTAGAGCCTGTAAAATTTCGGCACGGGTCAGGTCGTTGACGAGCTCGTAGAGTTCTCCCGGCAACTGCAGGACGATCCGCTTGTCGGTATAGGACTGCAGTTGACTGTTGGCTACCAGTTCCTGGGCAATGCCAGTCAACCCCAGTTTGTAGGCTAGCATCGACCAGTCCAGCGCAGCTTCTGCCTCGAGGCCATCTCCGACCGCTCCTGCGCAAGGCTTAGCTTCGTCAGATTTAGCTGCGCCTGGCTCTGCTTGCGAGGATTTGGTATTCGGGGAGGCTACTACCTTGCGCGGGACCGCCACCGACCCGGTAAATGCTGGCGCCTCAGACTGTGGTACCGTCGAATCAGGGGTTGTTGACTCCCGTCTTTCCTGCGTTACACCCGAGTCGCGCCGGCCAGCGTCGGAAACTGCCTCGGTGACAATTACCTCAGGCTTTTTTTTTACCTCTTCGGAGGTCTCCACCAGCGCAGGTTGGGGAGAAAATGCAACCAAGCGCAACATCAGCATTTCAAAACCGGCCGCTTCATCGGGGCATATCAGTAAATCCTGGCGACCTTGCAGCATTACCTGGTAATAGAGCTGAATTTCTTCCGGCGACCAGCACTCGCTATATTTCCGCAGTGTCTCGGCGCCAGGCTCGTCATCGATGATGAGCTTTGGATCACTTTGGTAAAGCGCAATCTGCTGCAACAGCGAAATCATCTCGGCGCAAACGCGCTGATAGTCAGGATTGTGATCAATGACCTGGCGGGCCTCGCTTATCAGCACGCTAGCCTGCTGCAGCGACAGAGCATCCAGCAAGCGCAACAGGTAATCGCGGGAAATTGAGCCCAGCATCGACTCCACCGTATCCTCGCGGACCTGCCCTGCCCCGTAACCAATCGCCTGATCGAGCAAGCTCAGTGCATCACGCATACTTCCATCGGCAGCACTGGCGAGTTGCACCAGCGCCGATTCATCTGCGGCAACCGCTTCCTGCTCGGTCAGATACAGCAGCTGTGAAACAATCTGTGCTTTGGACATGCGCTTCAAATTGAATTGCAGGCAGCGCGACAAAACCGTCACCGGAACCTTTTGTGGATCGGTGGTCGCCAGCAAAAACTTGATGTGCGGTGGCGGTTCTTCGAGCGTTTTGAGCAATGCGTTGAAGCTGTGCTTCGACAGCATGTGAACTTCGTCGATCAGGTATATTTTAAAACGGCTGCGGGTTGGTGCGTATTGCACGTTGTCGAGCAATTCACGCATATCGTCGACACCGGTACGCGATGCCGCATCGATCTCAATCAGGTCTACGCTGCGGCCCTGGTCGACTTCGCTACAGGAGGAACATTGACCGCAGGGCTCGGAACTGATGCCCTGTTCGCAATTCAGCGATTTGGCGAAAATACGAGCGATGGTTGTTTTGCCAACGCCCCGGGTGCCGCTGAACAAGTACGCATGGTGTAAACGATTACTGTCGAGCGCGTTGCCAAGTGCCTGTAATACATGTTCCTGGCCGACCATTTGCTTGAAATTCGCCGGCCTCCATTTACGCGCTAATACCTGATAACTCATTCGGATTTAGTGGGACCGGGACATTCCGTTGGGAAACTGGAGGCGACCTGAATCAGCACACCCTCGCACCCGATGTCCTTGCTACCGTTGCTCCCTTCCAGGCCTGGCGGATTTACAGATAATCGTCACGAAGGGACCGAAACAGGTCACCATTGCAAGAGCGAGAGTGTATAGCGAAGCTTGGTCGAGTTTCAAGGCGCTATTGATGTGATTCACTTGTTTTACGAGCTATTTAACCCGAGAATATGGGCCGCCAGCCGTTTCGAGCAGAGATCCCCTGATCATGGGCAAGAAGAAAAAACAGTCACCCGACAACACCATCGCGCAAAATCGCGTAGCCCGCCACGACTATTTCATCGACGATGATATCGAAGTCGGCATCGTGCTCGATGGTTGGGAAGTCAAGAGCCTGCGCGAAGGCAGCCTGCAGTTGAAAGAAAGCTATGTCATGGTCAAGAATGGCGAAATGTGGCTAATCGGTGCGCATATCAGCCCGCTCAGCAGCGCTTCTACCCACATCAATCCGGACCCCAGACGCACTCGAAAACTCCTCGCACACCGGATCGAAATCGATCGCCTGGCCGGCATGGTGGATCGCAAGGGTTACACCCTGGTTGCACTATCTGCTTACTGGATACGTGGTCGCGCCAAGCTCAAAATCGGTATCGCCAAGGGTAAGAAATCGCACGACAAGCGCTCCACTTTGAAGGAGCGCGACTGGAAACGCGACCAGGCACGCATTCTCAAACCCTCTTGACACGGGTCTGCCAGGGCTTCATTTCCAGGCCGGATCCGGGTGCTGGGTGGCCAGAAATTCAATGTATTCGCGATTGGCCCGCAGCGACGCCTCATCCACCTGCCACATCGGTAGCGACGCTGCGGTGCCGCGACGTTTAAATTCAACTGGTTCTAGATCAGCCTCCGAACCCTGCTCAGCGTCGAGCCCCAGACTGGTCTGGCCACCGGTCATGGCGAGGTATACGTCCGCCAGAATGCGCGCATCGAGCAATGCACCATGCAGACTACGCTGGCTATTGTCGATGTCATATCGCTTGCACAGTGCGTCGAGGTTGTTCTTCTGCCCTGGATGTTTCTGCCGCGCCAGTAGCAAGGTATCGAGCACGCTGCAGATTTCTTCCAGGGGTTGGTGCTGCGGGGCTTGCAACAGTGTCATCTCATGGTTCAGAAAACCAATGTCAAAGGCGGCGTTGTGAATAATCAACTCCGCTCCCCGGACGTATTCGTAGAATTCCTCAGCGAGTGATTCAAAGCGCGGCTTATCCTGCAAAAATTCATTGCTGATGCCATGCACATCATAAGCGCCCGCATCGATTTCACGTTCCGGATTAAAGTAATGATGCCAGTGATTTCCGGTAACGCGTCGATCCAACAGCTCGATACAGCCAATTTCTATTATTCGATGACCCAGGCTGACTTCGAGTCCGGTGGTCTCCGTGTCGAGTACTACCTGCCTCATGCGACTAGCGCCGCGTCTATCGCCGCGTTGGCGAGCTGGTCGGCATGCTCATTGCCGGCAATTCCGGAATGCCCCTTGACCCATCGCCAGTCAACCTCGTGTCGGTGCAGCTCTTCATCCAGCTGTTGCCATAGATCGACGTTCTTAACCGGTTTGCGGGCGGCAGTCTTCCAGCCGTTACGCTTCCAGTTGTGGATCCATTCGTTGATGCCCTGCATGACATATTTGGAATCGGTATTCAATTCGATGTGGCAGGGCCGTTTGAGCGCGCGCAACCCTTCGATTACTGCAATCAACTCCATACGGTTATTGGTAGTATCAGGCTCATAGCCCCGCAACGTCTTGCTCTGGCCATGGATACTCATCACCACTCCCCATCCTCCTGGACCCGGATTACCGCGACAGGCGCCATCGGTATAAATTACGACCTTTGCACTCATGCCGACTTACCGATCATATTTCATATTACGACCGACACTAGGCCGCGCCACCTTGGCAGGCAACAGTTTGCGTGTAACCCAGCGATGTCGCACCGGGGTCAGCGGCGAAATACTCTTGCTGTAGACCATCAAGTTGAGTGCGCCGAATAGCGGCAGCCAATTGCGCATTCCTTTCTCCAACCAGCTCAGGTGGCGAACCAACGAAGGGTTCTGAATCGGTGGCAGGTAACCGATGCGATAGAGTCGGTTCTGATCGAATCCGAGCAAGCGCATCCAGTCGTCGATCCGCTTGGCGGTGTAGAAGTGCCCATTGAAAGGCACATGCTCCAGCCAGGACTGGAGAAAATGACGCAGGCCCCACAATGACTTGGGATTAAAGTCGATTATCACCAACTTTCCCTCGGGGATCAAAATGCGAAATACTTCACGAAGGATCGCATGCGGCTCACTGGTGTTAGACAGGTGGTGCATCAGGATAACCAGGTCGACACTGTCCGAGGCAACCGGCAGCATGGAGGGGTTCGCCTGAATATGGTTCTCCTGGTCTGCTTCACCCAATGTGAACTGATGCTTGACCCGACAGGCCTGCTGCAGGCGATCAGCCAGACCCGCACAGCCCACTTGCAACGAGTAATAACCAAAGGTCGTCGCCAGGATAGGACTGAGTCTGCCTTCAAGTTCTTCCAGCAAATATTGCCCGGTTGCACTCAAATACCAGTCCTCGATATTGGCAAATCCTTTGCTGTCAGAGGTTTGTCTGGAAAATCTCATTTGAAACTTACGAATCCGCGGTTACACTTAGGGGTATTCTAGCTACATAGCGCGAACGATACTAATGTTTCTCAAATACAAGCCCCTGCCCGGGGACCGGAATTTGTTGGTCCTCGCTTTTAGCGCATTGCTCATGGCAGGTTGCTCCAGCCTTCAGCCGGTTGATCCTTCAGTGGCAACGCCCGCCGTTGCCGTGGTCACGCCAGTCGCAAGTGAAAGTGAAGCTGATACCGGTGGCGAAGCAGAACTTGCGATTTCCAGTGAACACCCCTGGACTCAATCTGCCGCCAATGTTGATCAAAATTCCGCCCCCCCCGCACAACAGGCAGAGTATCTCGACTTCGACACCCTAATGGCGCAGACCGAACTTGAGCTTGCGCTCTTGCGTAAACGCGAAGCCAGGCTCGCGCTCGAGCGTCAACGCCTGCGAGAAGCTGAAATTGCCGTCGAACTGGAGCTTGAACAGCAGCGCCTGCAAGAGGCTGAACTTGCCGCCGAACTCGAATTATCCCGGCTTCAAAGCAACGCCTGGTATCGCTTGCGAAAGGGTATGCAATTGTCAGCCGCCGATAATGTGCGCGTCGACGCACAGTTGAAATGGTTTATGGATCACCCCGGATACATGCAGCGCGTCATGGAACGCGCGCGTCCCATTCTGCCATTCGTACTCGACGAGCTGGAACAGCGCGATCTGCCGTCCGAGTTGGCGTTGTTGCCTATCGTCGAGTCCGCCTACCAGGCGTTTGCCTACTCGCACGGTCGAGCATCCGGCATGTGGCAAATTATCCCTTCGACCGGTCGATATCTCGGCCTGAAGCAGAACTGGTGGTATGACGGTCGACGCGATATTATCGAGTCAACGCGCGCAGCGATCACCTATCTGGAAAGCCTTGCCGACCAGTTCGATGGCGACTGGGAACTAGCCCTGGCGGCCTATAACGCCGGCCCCGGCAAGATTCGAAGTGCGGTGCGTTATAACAAAAAACGTAAGCGCCCAACCGATTTCTGGCACCTGACGAATATTCGCAAAGAAACTCGAGACTATGTGCCCAAGTTATTTGCGCTACGCGAATTGTTCGCCCACCCTGACAAATACCAGCTCGACCTGGTACCGATAGTCAACGAAGTCAGTTACAAAATTGTGGAACTGGATGGCCAAATCGATTTGGCTCTGGCCGCCGATCTTGCCGGCATTACCGTCAACCAGCTGTATCAGCTGAACCCGGCGTTCAATCGTTGGGCCACTGCACCGAACGGACCGCATCGCCTGCTGCTACCGCGTGACAAGGCCGAGCAATTCAAATTAGCAGTAGCGCAGATTCCACCCGGGAAGCGCATAAACTGGGTACGCCATAAGATTAAAAACGGCGAAACGCTGAGCCATATCTCGCAGAAATACCGTACCACCATCCCTCTGATCAGAGAGGTCAACAATATTCAGGGTAACCGGATTCGCGCTGGCAAATACCTGATGGTGCCAACTGCAACCAAGTCACTGAACACCTATTCGCTAAGCCAGCAATCGCGTATTTCGGCCATTCAAAATACCAACCGCAGCGGCACCAAGCAATTTCACATCGTCCGCTCGGGCCAAAGCCTGTGGAGTATTTCGAGAAACTACGGAGTCACAAGCCAGGCATTGGCCAAGTGGAATGGCATCGCTCCCATCGATACCTTGAGCGTTGGCCAAAAGTTGGTGGTATGGACCCGGGCCAGCCTGTCGCAACCGGTCAGTCTGAACCAGTCACATCCGAGTAGCGCTTTGCACGCTCTGCGCTATACCGTGAGAAAGGGAGATTCGCTTTACCTCATTGCCGATCGATTCAACATCAAAGTCTCAGATATCAGGCGCTGGAATCAACTGGGGAAATACTTGCAACCCGGGCAAAAGCTCAAGCTCTACGTCGACATTACCAGCCAATCCGGATAGGGTAAAACTCGCCCCAGACTTGCAATTAGTTTTTAGCTGCAAAAGTTGCTTTATCCGATACCAAGAGACAAAATACGGCATCGACATAGTCATTTGCAAAGGATTACACAATAAGACATGGCCCTTGAGATTGATCCAAAACAAATAAGATCCTTTTCACCGATCAATTCCCTGCATCCTGGAAATGCCCAGGATTTAATAAAGAAAATTACTGCCACTGGGGTACCGGCCGGGCACTATGTGTTCAAAAAGGGCGATGCAGATAAAACTCACACTTACCTGCTTAGCGGTGTCTTAGAACTGATAGACGATAAAAAGGTCGTCAAGACTATCAAGGCTGGTTCTGCGGAAAGTCTGGAACCGATTGCGCACGCATTTCCCCGTCGAATATCGGCACGCGCCAAGATAGCTTCAGTGATCACCCGGATTAACAGCGACATGCTTGACATCATGCTGACCTGGGACCAGACCGGCAGTTATACGGTTGAGGGACTGGATGAGGAAGACGACGAAACCGACTGGATGACCCGTATCCTGCAGACTCGCGCCTTCCACCGAATTCCACCCGCCAACATTCAGGCAATGTTCATGCGCATGGAATCAGTGAGTTATAAAGCGGGTGATAAAGTAATCGAGCAGGACGCCGATGGCGATTATTTTTACATCATCAAGGAAGGACGATGCCTGGTTACGCGCTCTACGCCGGCCAATCCTAATGGAGTAAAGCTCGCCACCCTGTCGGTCGGTGACAGCTTCGGCGAAGAGGCCCTGATTTCGGATAGTAAGCGCAATGCCACCATAACGATGCTGTCCGAAGGTCATTTGATGCGTTTGAACAAGGACGATTTCAATTCACTGCTTAACGAACCCCTGCTTAACTGGGTCGACTACGACGAGGGCAGGAAACTGGTTGACGACGGCGCGATCTGGCTTGACGTGCGCTTGCCGGCGGAGCACAAAGCCAAGTTCGTCAAAGGTAGCATCAACATCCCGCTAATATTTCTGCGCATGAAAGCCAATTCACTCGACCCGCAGAAGAAATACGTCATTTATTGCGATACCGGACGACGTAGTTCTGCCGCGTCATTCTTATTGAACGAAAGGGATATTGCGTCTTTCGTGCTTAGAGATGGCGTCGACACCGCAGATCCTGACGATCTCGAGACATCCTGATATTCATCCGTCAGCGGATGGAAAATCTTGGAGTCTGCGCTTCTTCAATTTTATCAATCTGCTGCGGATCAAGAAATTCATCGGCATAGTCCTGGTAAACACGTTGCCTGATAAAAATATCAAAGATATCGGGATCGATGTGATTTTCCTGCTTCATAAATTCCATGATTTTCAGGCATTCCGACAACTTTTTACCCTTCTTGTAAGGCCGATCACTTGCGGTGAGCGCTTCAAAGATATCGGCGATTGCCATAATGCGGGCCTGTACCGACATCTCATCACGCTTTAATCCTTTCGGATAACCGGTTCCATCCATTTTCTCATGATGGCCACCGGCATACTCGGGAACATTCTGCAGGTTTTTGGGGAAAGGCAGCGATTCAAGCATTTTGATCGTCGCTACGATGTGGTTGTTTATGACTTCACGCTCGGTGTCATTCAAAGTTCCGCGTTCAATCGAAAGATTCATGGCTTCATCGTCAGATAATAAAGAGCGTTGTACCCCATTGGTATCAGTCCAATGCACCTGTGCGAGTTGATGCACGCGGGCGATGTCCGCTTCACTCATGAATTCGCCACCAATATTGGCGTTGCGCAAAAATTCGAAGTCTACGGCCAGCTGCTGACAGGTTTGCTGATATTTCTGCTCCAGCTCAGCCACCGATTGCGCCGCATCGGTGGCCCGCAGACAGCCTTGCAGATACTCGATCTCGGCATCACGTCGCAGGACTTCGAAACGGGCCTCAAGTGTGTGGATTCGATCGTAGATGGTTTCCAGTTTAGTCGCTTTGTCCATTACGTATTCAGGTGTCACTACCTTACCGCAGTCATGTAACCAGGCTGCCGTTTCCAATTCGTAACGATCTTTTTCAGTGATCTCGAAATGTCTTAACGGCCCCTCATTTGTGGCATGCACCGCATCGGCAAGCATCATTGTCAGTACCGGAATACGGCGGCAATGCCCACCCGTGTAAGGTGATTTATCGTCGATGGCCGAGGCAATCATGCGGATAAAAGACTCAAACAGGGTTTTCAGCTCCGAGACCAGGCGTTGTTGGGTCAACGCAACTGCGGCCTGCGAGGCCAGTGATTCGGCAAGTTGTTGGTCGACCTTACTGAATTCAATCACTTCGCCGCTATCTGCATCCCGTGCGTTTATCAACTGCAGTACGCCGATGGTTTCCTGTTCATGATCTTTCAACGGAAACGTCAACATTGAACGCGTACGATAGCCTGTTTTGCGGTCAAATTGTCGAGTGCCGGTAAAGTCGAAACCATCTTCGTGATAGGCGTCGGCAATATTGATCGTCTCGCCGGTGAGCACACAATGCGTTACAACGTTAGCGTGATTTTCCTGGTCGTGCTTGACCAACGGAATCGGGGGGAAGGTAATGTCATTTCCGGAAGTGCCACCCATTTGAATATCAAGCGAGTCGTTAGAGATGATCTCGAAGCTCAGCTCGCCATCCTTTAAGAAATAAAGTGAACCGCCGTCTGCCAGCGTCAGGGTTTTCGCGCCCATCATAATCAGCTCGAGCAGCTTGGGGGCATTAGTCTCCGCCGAAAGTGCTATGCCAATCTCGTTTAAGCGCTCAATTCGGTCTAACAGTTCTAACATAAACCTGTTCCTTTTTACGCTGGCAATCCAGGCTCAACACCCTGCTGGACTATTCCCGGGCGATCCTATTCTAGGTCAATCACCCTGCATTTCAAATTGGTCCCGAGGGCTAATTTTATGGGTCTAAATACTGGTAATAATGACAATACAACCCTATAGTTGATCGCATCGTGATTTAAATGATCTCATACGATCAGCAATTTGCTAATCAGTTCAAGTTAATCACATAAATAATTGAATAATATACGAATTGAATTCAAAATAGTCCACTAGCAAACTCTGCCGTAACCAATATATCAAGTGGGCAGCTAATAATAAATGAAACGACGGAGACGGTATGAAATCCCGATTTTGGAGTAGCGACTGGTTCGCAGCGTTACTAATTACCATCGCAATTGTGGTTTTATCGGGATCAGCTCCATTTCAGAGCCTGGAACGGGGTTTTTATGACTGGGGTGTCAGGTCGACCGACCGTAAAGCCTCAGATCGAGTTGTCGTCATCGCCATAGACGACCAAAGCATTAATAATATCGGGCGCTGGCCGTGGCCACGGGATCTGCACGCTGAACTGATAAACCGGTTAAGCGCCGGCGGTGCCAAGGTAATCGGCCAAACCGTGTTCTTCCTCGAGCCACAGATCGATCCGGGCATGTTGTACGTTCGCGAGTTGATCGAATTTTTCTCAAATGCCAGTTTTAATGATGTTCCTGCCGACATCGATACCCTCGGTGCGATGCTTGAGTTTCAGGGCAAGAATCGGGCCGTTAAGGAAATACTCGAGTTCTACTTGCAGTCCAGTGTGAATACGCGGCTCAGCCAGGACATCGAGACTCTGAAAGCAAGCCTGTTCGAAGCTGAGCAGGCATTGAATACCGATGCCAAACTCGCGGAAAGCATGGCCAAGGCGAAAAATGTGGTGCTCGCCATGGTATTTTATCTGGGCACGCCGCGCGGCAATCCGGACGCAGAATTGCCCGATTACGTGCTGCGCAATTCGATCAATCAGATACGGGACCGAGTCTCGGCCCAGTCGAATGGTCTATTCCCCATACCCACACTCAATGCACTGCCACCTATCGATGAAATTGGTCGTTATGCGTCGGCCATCGGCCACCTGAATGCCCTGCCCGATATCGATGGCGGGGTTCGTTCGGAACCTTTGGTGCTGCAGCATTACGATCGTTTTTATCCATCCATGTCGTTACAAATCGCAGCTAAAAGCCTGAATCTCGATGCCAACGATATCAAGGTCAACCTCGCAGAAAGCGTCGAACTCGGTTCGCTGACCATCAAGACCGATACGCAACTGCAAATGAACACCTTTTTTTATGCCGACACCCAGGAACCTGCATTCCAGGTTGATTCGTTCTATGACGTATTTATCGGCAATATCCCGATCGAAAAGTACAAGGATAAGATCGTGCTGATCGGCCCCACGGCGACCGGTGTCGGTACGCCACAGGTAACGCCGATAAACAGCGCGATGGCGCCGGTCCTTACCCTGGCGCATTCGGTTTCGAGCATTCTTAACGAAGACTTCTTTATCGAACCCGAATGGGGCTTTTGGGCCCGGCTGGGCGCCTTCGTGCTGGTGATGTTATACCTGATGTTGGTCATGCCGCGGCTGAAGGCCGGTGTCGCATTTGTGGTTACCGTAATGTTGGTACTGACACTGGTAGCCACCCATTACGTGCTGATGACCAGCAGTACGATGTGGATACAGTTGATGACACCAGCAGCCTTACTCGTCGTCGGTTACCTGCTGATTACAACCAAACGATTCCTCGTCACCGAGCGTGGCAAGGCGCGCTCGGACGAAGAGTCGGCAGAAAGTAATCGTATGCTGGGTATCGCCTTCCAGACCCAGGGACAACTCGACATGGCCTTCGAGAAATTTCGCAAATGTAGCCCTGTCGATGAACAGGTACTGGAAGCGATGTACAATCTTGCGCTCGACTTCGAGCGCAAACGCCAGTTCAACAAGGCAACGTCGGTTTACCAGTACATGGCCAAACACGACAAGGCGTTTCGTGACATCAACACACGTATGAGCCGTGCACAGAAAATGGAAGAAACCGTCATGCTCGGTGGCAGTGGCGGGCACGCCGGTGGCACCCTGATGCTCGACGGTGGCGGTATGGAGAAACCCATGCTAGGCCGCTACGAAGTCGAAAAGGAACTTGGCAAGGGGGCTATGGGTATTGTTTACCTGGGTAAGGACCCCAAGATCAACCGGGTGGTCGCGATCAAGACCATGGCTTTGGCGCAGGAGTTCGAAGAAGACGAACTCGAAGAAGTCAAAGAGCGATTTTTTCGCGAGGCGGAAACCGCGGGCCGACTCAATCACCCCAATATCGTCACCATCTTTGATGCCGGCGAAGAACATGATCTCGCCTACATCGCGATGGAGTTTCTCAAGGGTCATGATCTGGCGCGATACTGCAAACCGGACAACCTGATGGAGATGCACACGGTGATCAGCATCGTCGCACGTTCCGCGGAAGGACTCGACTATGCGCATCAGCAAAACGTTGTCCACCGCGACATCAAGCCGGCCAATATCATGTATGAACCCGAATCTGATATCGTCAAGATTACCGACTTTGGCATTGCCCGCATAACCGACTCAAGCAAGACCAAAACCGGCATGGTTCTGGGAACCCCCTCCTATATGTCCCCGGAACAACTCGCAGGCAAGAAAGTGGACGGGCGTTCCGACCTGTTTTCACTCGGTGTCATGCTTTACCAGATGTTGAGCGGTTCCCTGCCCTTCAAGGCCGAGTCCATGGCCAGCCTGATGTTCAAGATTACCAACGAAGAAGCCGCCGACCCCAGGACTCATCGTGCCGATATTCCTGAAGCCATTGCCGAAATCATTAACAGGGCACTCGCCAAGGATGCCGAAGCACGGTATCAGACTGGCAGCCAGTTTGCCGCTGACCTGAAAACATTCCTGCAGACCTGAGTCGTGACTGTGTTATGAATTTGCAGAACAAGATCACCATCATGGGGCTTACCGATACCGGTATCGTGCGCGCCAAGAACGAGGATTCGATTGGATTCGATAGCGCCCTGGGACTAGTCGTGCTGGCCGATGGAATGGGCGGCCACCGTGGTGGCGAGATTGCCAGCAGTATGGCTGTGGATACGGTAATCGATAAGTTGCAGCAAAGCTTACCGCAGATAACTGAAGGTGAAATCGATGAGGCGAGCGGATTCTCCAGGGAATCAATCTGCATTCAGGACGCCGTCGTTGAAGCTAACCAACTGGTATTCCAGGCTTCCGAGACCAATCCGGAACACAAGGGAATGGGCACCACGATCGTCGTTCTGCAGTTTTATAACAATTCTTTCTCACTGGCACACATCGGCGATTCGCGGTGTTATCGACTGCGTTCCGATAAATTCGAACAGATCACCAAGGATCATTCCCTGCTCCAGGAATTGATAGATCGTGGATTTTATACCCCCGAAGAAGCCCGAAAATCGATGAACAAGAACCTGGTAACCCGCGCTTTGGGCATAGATCCCGTGGTGATGCCCGACATCCAGGAAGATATAGTCCTGAAAAATGACCTATATTTGCTATGTTCAGATGGATTAACCGATTTAGTTGAAGATGAAGATATATACTTAACTATTAAGCAATTTAGTGCTAATCTAGAAGTAGCTGCCAAGCAATTGATTACAAAGGCAAACCAGAATGGTGGAAAGGATAATATTTCCGTAATGTTGTGCCGAATAGAAGAAGATTTTTCGAGCAGGAAGGGCTGGTTCAAAAAGTTTGCCGCTTGGTTTGATGATTAGCGGTTTACCCACCCAGTAGAAACAAAATCAAGAGGCTGGATAAAAACATGGTCGCAAAACTGATCACGACATCAAGCACGGGCGAAAAAACCGAGTTTGAATTGGTCAACGAAACTACTACCATTGGGCGTAAGCCAGGTAACGATATTCAGATCGATAACCTGTCTGTCAGTGGCAGGCACGCCCAGGTAATTACCATACTCGAAGATTCGTTTCTGGAAGATCTGGGCAGCACAAACGGGACTTATGTCAACGGTAAGCTGGTAAAGAAGCACGCACTTGAAAATGGTGACAATATCACCCTTGGCAAATACCAGATCGCCTACCAAAACAGCAGTGGCAGTGGCGAACAGGATTTCGAGCAAACCATGATTATTCGTGCTGGCGAAGCGGGTATGCCCGAAGAAGCCGGTGGTCGCGAAATCGACAAGTCGGTACAGAAGATTTCCGCCGCGATTGCCTCTGAGGCAGCTACGACGGCCGCATCACCCATGGCAAACCGCGAAGCCTGCCTGCAATTGTTGAGCGGCGCAAATGCAGGCAAGGAATTGATTCTCACCAAAGCGTTAACCACCATTGGGCAACCGGGAGTACAGGTTGCCGCAATCACCCGCCGACCCCAGGGATTCTTTCTGATTCACGTTGACGGCGGTCCTAACAACAGTGTGGCCAAAGTTGGTGGTTCACCCATTGGATCCAATGCCCATGCGCTGAAAAGCCACGATATCATCGAAGTTGCTGGCGTAAAAATGGAATTTTACCTGAAGTAATACCCTTTCCCACTGCTCGTCCGACCTAAACCCGGGAGCATTCCATGCAGCTTCAGCGCATTATCAGGCTAGTTCTAAGCGCCCTGATTCTTTTCATACTTCTTATTGATACCTCGGGTGTATATAAGTACCCGTTTCTCAAGCAACTTGAAAACTGGACTTATGACACTCGACTCAATTTCACTCGCCCTGATACCCTCGATGATCGGGTCGTCATTGTCGACATCGATGAAAATTCGTTAGCCGAAGTCGGTCGCTGGCCCTGGGGGCGCGACAAGCTGGCGACCATAGTTGACAACCTGTTTACCAGATATCAGGTCAAAGTAGTCGGCTTTGATATCGTATTTGCGGAAAAGGATGAAAGTTCAGGACTGGCGCAGTTTGAGCAACTGGCGAACACCACGCTGAAAAACAACTCTGGCTACCAGCAAGCGCTGGAGGAAATTCGTCCCTCGTTGCTGCACGACGAGATTTTTGCCAAGAGCCTGGTGGGCAGGAATGTCGTCATGGGGTATTACTTCAAGGCTAGATTGCAGGAAGGGGAAAGTGGCGTAACTGGCATGCTACCTCCGGCGCTGACCAAGATGGACGTGCAGTGGAGTGAGCGGCTGCCGATCAACGAGGCCGCAGGTTTCGGTGGTAATCTTGAGATTTTACAGTCCTCGGCACTGTCCGGTGGATACTTCGATAATCCTTTTGTCGATGCCGATGGCGTTTTTCGACGTGTTCCGCTGGTGCAGGCCTATGAGGGCTATTTATTTGCCTCACTGGCACTTGCGACCACACAGGGGTACCTGGACGCGAAAGGCATTGGGTTGGCAGTGGAAGCCCAGGGCAGCAAGGGTGGCAAAGAGTACTATGCACTGGAGGCCATCAATCTGCAAAGCTTCCAGATACCCGTGGACGCAAATGGCGCGGCGTTTGTGCCATACCGCGGCCGCCAGGGCAGCTTTCCTTATGTGCCGGCCTATAAAGTCCTCAACGGTAGCGCTGATCCCGCTCAATTGAAGGATAAGATTGTCCTCATCGGCACCTCGGCACCGGGCCTACTCGATCTACGCTCCACACCGGTACAGAATATTTATCCCGGGGTCGAGGTGCATGCCAACATAATTTCAGGAATTCTGGATAATCGCATCAAGCACAAGCCCGCCTGGACGGTGGGATACGAGTTTGTATTGCTAGTAATTGTCGCCGTCAGCATGGCATTGTTGCTACCCCTGGTATCGCCATTGATCGCCGCAGCCTCAACCCTGGGTTTTTCGATAGTGATCATGGCCGGCACCTTTGCCGCATGGAATAACAATCTAATACTACCGTTGGCCAGCCCGATGCTGTTGATCGTGCTGATATTCATGCTGCACATGACTTACGGATTCTTTATCGAATCCAGGGGCAAGCGTCAGCTCGCCAACCTGTTCGGTCACTACATTCCACCGGAACTGGTCGATGAAATGTCGGAGTCGCCGGAAGAGTTTTCACTGGACGGCGAAAACCGGGAAATGACAGTCCTGTTCTCGGATGTGCGCGGATTTACCACCATCTCCGAAGGCATGAATCCCAAAGAACTTACTCAGTTGATGAACGCGCTATTGACGCCGATGACACGCGTTATTCATAAGAACCGCGGTACCATCGACAAGTACATGGGTGACGCGATCATGGCCTTCTGGGGAGCGCCGCTTGCCGACACAGAGCATGCGCGCCATGCCCTCTATGCCGCAATGGATATGATAAAAGAACTAAAGGTTATGCAGGCGGACTTTAAACAACGCGGTTGGCCGACTGTCAATATCGGTATCGGCCTGAATACCGGCAACATGAATGTTGGCAACATGGGATCCGAATTTCGCATGGCATACACCGTGCTCGGCGATGCGGTCAACCTGGGGGCACGACTCGAAGGATTAACAAAAAACTACGGTGTCAACATCATCGTCAGTGAGTCAACCAAGTTGGAAATTCCCGAGTTTCTGTTTCGCGAACTCGACCTGGTGCGCGTCAAGGGTAAAAATGAACCCGTCGCTATTTTTGAGCCGGTTGGACACAGGAACGATGTTGAAAAATCCATAACCGAAGAACTGAGCGCCTACCGCAAGGCACTGAAGAGTTTCCGGGCCCAGTCCTGGGATAAAGCCGAGCTGGACTTCTTCAATCTGAATCGCAATTACCCAGATCGTTATCTGTACCAGGTTTACCTCGATCGAGTCACCGTCTATCGTAACGAACCTCCCGGCGACGACTGGGACGGCGTGTTTACGCACACCTCAAAGTAATCAAGCCAGCCGATTACCAGCAGCGTTTTAGTTCGCGCGCCAGTATCTCGATTCCTTTTGCCAGTTCCTGCTCGCTCTGTACGTAGTTCATACGCACGCAGCTCTCGGCGTGTTCGCCCACGTCATCGCCCTGCCCTGGAAAGAAATATTTCCCCGGCACAACCAGCAGGCCGTTGCGTTTCAGGCGCTGATATAATTCACTGGTATCGATACTCAATCCTTCGAACCAGAGCCACAAAAACATTGAGCCTTCCGGTTTATGGATATGCAAACGCGAATCGTCGATCGCCTGCCGCAACAACGCGATAGCTAATTCGGCACGGCCCTTGTAAAAGGGCCGAATCAAATCGTGGCACAACGGCAGCAAAGCCTCATCGAGAATAAGTTGATTGACGATTTCGGCGCCAATGCCTGCGGGGGCCAGACTGGTGATCGCCGTCATATTCGAAAAATAGCGAATCACCTCTTCGTTGGCGACGACAATACCGGTGCGCGCACCCGGCAAGCCCAGCTTGGACAAACTCATGCAGACGATGCAGTTTTCGTTCCAGAACGGGTTTACGTCATCGAAAATGATATTGGGAAAAGGTGTGCCATAGGCGTTATCGATCAGCAAAGGCACATTGTGGTGATGAGCGATGCGGTCAAGCTGCTGACACTCGTCATCAGTCAGCACGTTGCCGCTGGGATTGGTGGGGCGCGAGACACAGATCAGACCCACCGAGTCGTCAACCTGCAGTTTCTCAAAATCGATCTGGTACTTGAAAAAGCCTTTGCCTAACTGTTGAATCTTCGCCTGCTGGCTGGTTATCAGGTCGGCTTCGATGCCAACGTCGCAATAGCCGAGGTACTCGGGAACCAACGGTATCAAAACGCGTTTGATTACGCCTCGCGAGCTGCCCGCAAAGGAATTGAAGAGAATAAAAAACGAACTTTGGCTGCCATGAGTCAGTGCGATGTTACGGCTGGTGATATTCCAGCCGCATTGCTGCTTAAAAAAATCGGCCAGAGTTTCCAGAAAGCTGGCCTTGCCCTGGGGCGCGTCATAGTTGGCGAGCGTCGAAACCAGCTTGCCAGAATCACGCAGCTTGTCGAGAACCGCCTCGAACACTGCGACTACTTCGGGAATGGTTGCCGGATTACCGCCTCCCAACATGATCGTGCCGGGCTGTGCCATACCCTCTGCCAGGTCATCCATCAGATGGGTAATGCCCGAGTACGCCTGAAAGCGCCTGCCGAAATCAGAAAGGTTCATGAGCCGGTATCAAGGTGTCCGTTATGCAAACAGCAATTACGGCAGCATTGTAATAAAAAGCAACCATTTTCAACCAATTAATTGACCTGGCGCGAAGTTGACTCAGTTGTCAGTTATGTCAACATGCCGCTACAAAGACCCGGAACAAGCATGCAATACGCCCATGAAATAGAGTTCAAGGTACGCGATTACGAATGCGATTTACAGGCCGTAGTGAACAACGCGGTATATCAGAATTACCTCGAGCACGCGCGCCACGAATTCCTGCGCTCGAGAGGTATCGACTTTGCCGAGGTCACTGCCCAGGGTATCAACCTGGTCGTCACGCGCGCACAACTGGATTACCACAAATCACTGGTAAGCGGCGATACCTTTTGTGTACGCAGCCTGCTGCGGCGGGTGTCGAAGCTGCGCTTCGAGTTTCACCAGGATGTATTTCGTCTGCCCGATGAAACGCTAATGCTCAGCGCCAGTATCATCGGCACTTCGCTCAACCAACAAGGACGACCTTTTGTCCCGGAGATATTGCAGGACCTGTTTGCTGAAGGCTAGCCGTTTGCGGCCTGTTCGGTCGCAAATTATAGCAGCCCGGGTTTGCCGCTCTCGCTTATGGCCTGAAATGCACTGAGCGCGCAGAACCTGGCCATGAGCACCAATGTCACCTCGATGAGCAAAGCGCTCGCACAGCATTTTCACCTGGCTGAAGGGGAGTCCATCGGCAAATACGCCAAAATCCAGGCTGACCAGATCGAGTCGCAACAGCCAACCGGCTATATTGTGAATCCGCTCGTCAGCTGCCAGTTCGAGACCTGGCTGAAATGGCAAGCGTGCGAAATTGCGTGGCTAGCGTCCCGGGTCATCGAAACTGATCGGTGCGCGCCTGGGCGCAAGCAGTGAATCGAATCGACCCTCACGCAGCAAACAGTCACCGATAATTACCCGGGATAGGTTAATTAGCGCAGTCATAAGCGCGCTCCTTGAACGGGCGGGTTCGCGTCCGTAGCAATATGGCGAGGAAACTCTCGCCCACGTCACGCAACTCAAGGTCGATCCCAATAACCGGCTCCACCTAACTGCAATCCGTTGCCTGGCGACTGCAGGATCGAGCACTCGACCCCGGACCGCGTGGTATCCGGAATCGCCCTCAGAATAATCTGGTGCCAGTCCTTAAATCTTTGTCTACGCTCTACCACCCGGCATGACCGACGTAGCCGTAACCACAGGCGTTCATACAGCCTGATATATTGGTTTTGATACCATGCCCCATCATAAAGCCGATGAGGTACCACGGAGCGCCTGGTAACGTCTCCCAACACATCTCTCAAGATCGTGTAGCCAGGCAACAAAAATTCAAAGGGACATCAGACAATATCATTGGCGCTGGGGAACCTGTCCTAAAGATGCCTGAAGATGCATTGCCTCGACCTCCAGCAGGTCAGCAGTTGGCAAAATCGAACCTTCGGTATATCGTTATATGCCGCTCGTATTTGTGATTGCATGATGACGGTGACGCTGACAAAATAGGTTCTATTTTCGGGAGTCAAAATGGGTTTTCTAGCCGGTAAAAAAGCACTCATCGTCGGTATCGCCAGCAACCGTTCTATCGCCTATGGAATTGCAAAAGCGATGCATCGTGAGGGTGCCGAACTCGCCTTCAGCTATGCTAATGACAAGCTAAAGCCGCGGGTGGAAAAATTTGCCGCCGAGTTTGATTCCGACATAGTATTGCCCTGCGATGTCGCCAGCGATTCAGAAATTACCGATCTGTTCCTGCAGCTTGGACAGCGCTGGCCGCAACTGGATGCCATGGTCCATTCGGTCGCCTTCGCACCGCGCGAAGCGCTTGTCGGCGATTATCTCGAAAATCTGGATCGCGAGGGTTTCCGGCTTGCCCACGATATCAGCTCATATAGCCTCGCCGCCATGGCAAAAGCGGCACGACCGTTGATGCAAAATACCAATGGCTCAATTATTACCATGACATACCTCGGCTCGCAGCGTGCATTACCCAATTACAATATCATGGGTGTAGCCAAGGCGAGCCTCGAAGCCAACGTCCGTTACCTGTCAGCTGCTCTCGGGCCTGAAGGAATTCGAGTCAATTCGGTCTCTGCAGGTCCAATTAAAACCCTGGCTTCTGCGGGAATTGGCAGTTTCAAGAAGATTCTGGACGAAGTGGCAACCAATGCGCCGCTACGCCGCAACGTCACCATCGATGATGTCGGTAACGTCGGTGCTTTTCTATGTTCCGATCTGGCTGCGGGTATAACCGGAGAGAATATTTACGTCGACTCGGGGTATAACATCGTCAGCATGGGCGTGCTCGAGTCGCCGAGCACAGACAAGGTAGATTAAATATCGTCCGGCGATATTTGGTCGAGCGGGGTTCTGACAACCTCGGCACGATCACCCAGATAATTTAACGCAGACTGGTACTCAGCGTCGCCTTTTGACCGCAACAGATTATCGATATTAGCCTGTTCAAGCTCGGCGTCGTTAGACATCACCGCCGACAGTTCGATGAGCACGTATTCGCCTCCACCCAGCGTCAAGCCGTCATAGACCAACCCCTGCTCAGGTTTTGGCATACTAAAACTGCGCCTCAATATAGTGGGGGTAACGTCGCTCTGATTACGTTCCACAAAACCATGGTCTGCAACTGCCGTATCCCACTCTTTCGCCAAATCATCCAGGGTCTTTTCACCTGACTCCAGATCCGACAAAGCCTGGGTTCCTGCCTTCAGGCTGAGTTCGCCCACCTTCTGCTTGACCAGTTCCACCCTGACCTGCTGCTGCACCTCTTCCAGGGGCTGGGCCTGTGCCGGCCTACGTTCATTCAAGCGAATGAACAGGACGCGATTATTGCCAAGTTCGACAGCGTCGCTGTTCAGCCCCTGCTCCAGTATTTCATCGCTAAAGGCGAGTTGCCTGACCCGTGGGTCCGCTGCGATTCCGGTACCCTCGGAGCGATCGAACCAGTCGCTGGTTTGTACCTTGAGATCCAGCTGCTCAGCCGCTGGAAGCAATGAGTCGGGTTGCTCATAAGCTAAATTAGCCAGACGTTCGACCAGCTCGAAGATCTGAACCTCGGCCAACCCCGATTTTATCTCGTCAGCAAGCGCGGACTTTACCGAATCATAGGATTGGACTTCACCGCCGGTTATTGCATTCACCTGTATGAGATGCCAGCCGAAAGCCGTTTTGACCGGATCGCTGAGTTCACCCAATTTTAACGCAAACAGCGCAGACTCGAAGGTCGGCACCATATCTCCACGACCCACTTCACCCAGACTGCCACCATCGGCCGCGGACACCGGATCCTCCGATAGTTCTGTGGCCAGTTCGGCAAAATTCTCACCCGCAACAATGCGGCCCCGAATTGCGTTGATTTTTACCAATGCCGCAGCGTCGTCTACTTCGTCGTTTGTCGTAATCAGAATGTGGCTCGCTTCGCGAAACTCCGGGCTGGTATAGGTTGCCAGATGTTCCTGGTAGCGCGCCTTGATGTCTTCCTCGCTGACCACGATGTTTTTCTTTATGGTTTCGAGACTCAATTCAATGTAATCGATGCGCAACTTTTCTGGCGTGTTGAATCGATCCGGATTAGCAAGGTAAAACTGTTCGATTTCGCTGCTACCGACCGTCAAAGACTGCGCATCGACACGGTAATTCAGGGAACGGATCTTGCGCGTCTGATTATCCAGGTTGGCAAACCTTTTTCTGGCCTGCGGCGTGACAAAAGCGGTGGCACGGATTCCGTTTTGAAACTGCTCCATGGAACCCCTCAATCTGAGTTGCTGCTCGAATGCTAACGGGGAAAGACCTACTGAGCGCAACTGTGCCTGATAAATTTCAGCGTCAAATTGTCCGTCGCGCTTGAATTCATCCATGTTACGAATCATTTTGCCAAGCGCTCCGTCACCGATGCGATAACGCTGGTTTTCGATGTACTGGCGCAGCGCAGTTTCTTCGACCAACTGATCGAGAACCTGGGTCCGTAAAACGGATTCACTACTAAAGGACTCGGGGATTGAGCCACCAAAAAGTTGCGCCAGACGTTGGCGATAATTGGCATAGGCCCGGTCAAAGGTCTGCACGCTGATCTCTTCGCCGTTGACCGTCGCGGCGGGCAATACTTCACCTCCCCCGAGATAGGAGTTAACTCCCCAAAGGGCGAATGGAATACTGATCAGGAAGATGATGCCGTAGGCAATCCATCCCGTCACCTTGTCTCGAATCGCTTGCAGCATTGGTATCTAAATCACTATGTATTGGTGCCATCAAACTTAAGCGCTCAAATTGAGCGCTCTCAACGATGGCGGAGTGGACGGGACTCGAACCCGCGACCCCCGGCGTGACAGGCCGGTATTCTAACCAACTGAACTACCACTCCTGATTGGTTGGTGGGTGCTGACGGGATCGAACCGCCGACCCTCGCCTTGTAAGGGCGATGCTCT
>JAJDOF010000100.1 GCA_022340305.1 Gammaproteobacteria bacterium | reverse complement strand
ACTTCGCTGCGCATGCGCGTGAAAATCTTGTTGGCGATCAGCGCCGCGGTCATCTTGCCGCCCACGCCCCACTCAGCGGGATACCAGGCCTTTGTAGCCTTGTCCTCGACCAGTTCGACGCCGCACATCATGCCCTTGCCGCGCACGTTACCCACATGCGGATGACCGTCGAGTTCGGCATGCAATTGCTCCAGCAGGTAGGCGCCCTTGTGCGCCGCCTGCTCGACCAGCTTCTCCTTGTCGATGAAATCGAGGGTGGCAAGGCCAACTGCACAGGTGGTCGGGTGACCGCTGTAGGTGTAGGCATGCATCCACGGCTTGTCGCTGTCGCGAATCGTGGCCGCGATTTCGTCGCTGATGCCGATGCCGCCGAGCGGCAGGTAACCCGAAGTAATCGACTTGGCAAACTGCATCAGGTCGGGCTGAACGCCGTAATGTTCCAGCGCGAACAGCTTGCCGGTGCGGCCAAAGCCGGTAATGACCTCGTCGACCACGAACAGGACTTCGTACTGGTCGCAGATTTCGCGGATACGCGGAAAATAATCGTCCGGTGGCACGATGACCCCGCCGGCGCCCTGCACCGGTTCGGCGATAAACATGGCCACCGTCTCGGGCCCCTGGCGCAGGATTTCCTTTTCCAGCTCGTTCGCCGCGGCGATACCTTGCGAGCTGCCATCCTCGGGCAGCGGGTAATGGTAGGGGTCCGGCGCGGGAATGTGACTGAAGCCCGGCATACGTGGCTCGAACGAGGTCCAGTAACCGGCAATACCGGTGGCGCACATGGCCGCGAAGGTGACCCCGTGATAACCCCAGATGCGGCTGATCACCTTGGTTTTTTCAGGTTTACCCTTGGCTTTCCAGTATGATCGCGCAAGCTTGAAATTACTGTCGGTAGACTCGCCGCCGCCCGAGGTAAAGTAAAAGTTATTGATCTGTGGGTAGCAGATCTCCGAGAGGCGATCCGCCAGTTCGATGGCAGGCCGGTTGGAACTGCCGTTATAACTCGAGCAATACGCCATTTGCTGCATCTGCGCGGCGGCGGCATCGACCAGCGACTGGCGTCCGTGACCACAACTCACGTTCCACAAACAGGACAGCCCATCGATGAAACGGTTGCCATCGGCATCGATCAGGTGCGAGCCCTCGCCCTTGACCCAGACCCGGGCGTTGGCATGGCCCGCATTGTGATGCAGCGGATGAATCATGTGTTGCTGGTCTTTGTCGATCAGGGTGTTATTGCTTAGAGGGGCGTTCATAGTGTCAACTCGCTGTCAGGACGAGCCGCGGCTGCGGCACGATCAAGCCGTTATTATAGAGATTCCAGCGAGTGAATAAACCTGTTTTCCAATCAACCGGGAACGCGCACGCCTTGTTGGTATTTAGCCCAAATCCCCTCTCCCGGCGAATGCCGGGCGCAGCGGGCGCCACGCCACAAGTCCGGCAATGACTACGAGGTGATTCGCCCGCGACAGCGGGGCTCGTTCGTCAATCGGTCTGACGGGAACAAGCCAGCACCAGGTTCGCCATCGCGTCGCTGGAACCCAGGTAACGCGAAATCTCAATGTCCACCTGCGGCATACCTGCCCGCGCACAGGCGATTTCGCCCGGAATATCCTTGGTCACGTGGTTTCCACCGGCCAGAAAATAAGGCACCACGACAATGCTGGTCGCACCCTGCTCGACACATTTGGCGATGCCCTGGTGAATATCAGGCTCGGCCATTTCCAGAAAAGCCGTCACCACCGCATCATAATCGTTGTCGTCGAGAGCCGCGACGCGCTCGGCCAGCAATCTGATCTCGTCGTTGGCGCTTTGTCTGCGACTGCCGTGGGCAATCAACAATAAACATTTCATGGCGTTAAAATCCTGTCGGTTGGTACTTATCGACTGCATGCAGTTCGAATTCATGCCTGCCAGCTTGGTAAGCAAAACAACACTCTCGCGATCAGCGCCGGCAGGCCAGCCCACAACGGGCGGTAATAGTTGACGGCGCTCGCGCGGACGCATCACACGACCGAAACACTGCTGCAACTGGATACGCAGCATTATTCGATTTGGATTGCAATGCAAGGTTTCGCCGCAAAACCGGTGTCTCCGTGGGCCATTTCTCATCCCTAAGGACGCCTTGCAGGTCTGCCAGGCTGCAACCGCAGCCAACATTGTCCCGGGTTTCCATTACGCCAGCGCAATTGCTGCTTATCACTTGAACCCGGCGCGTTATCCAATTACAGTGGTCCGATAACTAAAAAAGTACAGCAAAGAGTATCCACCATGATCAATCTCCTGGCAAAAATTGGACGGGTCAATACCGTTATCATTGTTACCCTGATCGCGGTATTGGCTGCACTCGGCGCCACCCTGCTTGCGGTCAGCCTGCTCAACCAGCAGGGCTACGGCCTGCACACCGGGATTGCCGCGATACTCGCAGGCTGCATAGCGCTGCTGGTCGCGTTGCCGATTGCCTGGTTCCTGGTCGATTTGTTGCTACGCGTATACAGCGACGAGCAGGAAATGCGCAACCTGGCCAGTTACGACTCGCTGACCGGCCTGCTGAGTCGCCACGCATTCTTCGACAACGCCAACAATTACGTCTCACTGGCGCGACGCGAGCACAAACCCTTCGTCGTGATGATCATCGATCTCGATCATTTCAAGTTGATCAATGACCGCTATGGGCATCCGGCCGGTGACGCCGTGCTGAAACTGTTCGCCAATGTCACCAACAGCGTTGCCCGGCGCAGCGATATCGTTGGTCGCCTTGGCGGTGAGGAATTTGCCATTGTCCTGCCCAGCACATCGACTGCAAAAGCGCTCGAATTCGCAGAGCGTCTGCACGCTGCCATCAACAAGGCAGTGCTCAAGTTCAATGATAGCGCGATCAAGTACACCGCCAGTATCGGCCTGGCCGAATTCGATCGCGAGTCGGCTGACAATATCGATGAATTGCTGGCGCGCGCCGATCTCGCGCTCTACGAGGCCAAGCAGTCCGGCCGGAACCGAACCGCAACCTTTAATCCACAACTCACCCAGGCAGCAGCCGGTTGAGATAATCCTGCTGCGCTAATGGCTAAACATCGCGGCGAAAGTCGTAGCGAGGGCGCCGCATCGCCCTTGTATGCGGGCCACCGCGAATGCTGATGGCCACCTGCCGGATCAAGCCAGCCGTTTGGTGTAGGAAAATCCCATGAGTGACGATATCCGCCGCCGCATGTTTCACGAAATGGAACAGAAATTCGTTTTCGACGAAGCGCGCAACGCTGCCTACAGCTACGCCGATCGCGCGCTGGAACGCAATGTTTTTCCTACCGATGCGGCGCTTGCGGGGCTGTCGAACTTTGATGAAGACATGCCGCAGACGCCGGGCAATGCGTTACAGATACTGCAGAAACTGCACCGGTACGGCTCGCCCGCCACGGTCGCGCAAACCGGCGGGCGCTACTTCGGGCTGGTCAACGGTGGCGTGCTGCCGGTAACGCTGGCGGTGCGATGGCTGACTGATTTCTGGGACCAGAATACGCCCCTGTATCTCAGCTCTCCACTAGCGTCACGGCTGGAGGTGATCACCGAGGCCTGGCTGCGCGATTTATTTTATCTGCCGGATTCCTGCGTAGCCGGCTATGTCAGCGGTTCGTCGATGTCGATCCTCTGTGGTCTGGCCGCCGCCCGCCAGCGTAATTTCGAGCGCCTCGACTGGGATATCAATCGCCGCGGTTTTAGCGGTGCGCCACGACTACGGGTGGTAGCGAGTCGGCAGGCACATGGCACTGTCAGCAAGGCCATCGCGTTGCTCGGCTTCGGCACCGACAACGTGGAATGGGTAGACGCCGATGAGCAAGGTAGAATCCGTACCGACCTGGTGCCCAAACTCGACGCATCGACCATCCTCGTGCTGCAGGCAGGTAACGTCAATTCAGGCGCCTTCGATGATTTCAACACCCTCTGCCCGAAAGCGACCCGGGTAGGCGCCTGGGTGCACATCGACGGCGCCTTCGGACTCTGGGCGGCGGGCAGCAGGCAACTGGCGCATTTAACCCGGGGTATCGAACACGCCGACTCCTGGTCCTTCGACGGACACAAAACCCTGAACACGCCTTATGACAGCGGTGTCATCATCTGCCGTCACCGCGAGGCACTGGTCAAGGCGCTACACGCGGCGGGCGCCTATATCGTTTACAGCGAACAGCGCGATGGCATGCTGCATACCCCCGAAATGTCACGTCGCTCGCGCGTTGTTGAGCTTTGGGCCGCGCTCAAGTATCTCGGCAAGTCGGGTATCGATGAACTGGTTTACGGACTGCATGAACGCGCGCTGCAATTTGCCGGTGAGCTCGAACAGCAGGGCTTCGAGATTCTCAACGATGTCGTCTTTAACCAGGTGCTGGTTGCCTGCGCCGACGACGCGCAGACGACCGCGACCATCGCGGCGATTCAACGCTCCGGCATATGCTGGGTTGGCGGCACCCAGTGGCAGCAACGCAGCGTGATTCGAATCAGTGTCTGTTCCTGGGTGACCACCGCAGAGGATATCAGCCAGTCGGTCCGGGCCTTTGTCGACGCCCGCGAGCTGGTGCTTAAATCAGCGCGACAACCAGCCTCGTGAATGTCGAAACCCTGGGATTACTGGTGATTGCCTGCCTCGTCGTCAATCTGTCACCCGGCCCCTCGGTTTTACTGGTGACCTCGGTCAGCGCTGCACGCGGATTCAGGGCCGGCATCTGCGCGGTGCTCGGTATGACCGCAGGCGCTTTTATGCACGTTTTGCTCGCTGCCAGCGGTGTCGCCGCGCTCCTCGCTACCGCTCCGCTGGTGTTTGCCGTCATCCAGTATCTGGGTGCGGGCTACCTGGTCTTACTGGGTATCGACCTGTTGCGCAGCAAACAATCGGTGACAGATTCGAGCGGATACCAGGGGGCTGCCAGCGCCTGGAGATATTTTCGACGCGGCTTGCTGGTCGATGCACTCAACCCGAAGATCGCGTTGTTTTTTCTGGCTTTTATTCCACAGTTTCTGAGTGCAGTGGAAACTCCGGGATTCCTGGTATCGGTTGCACTGGGTTCGGTTTTCCTGGTGACCGGCGCTATCGTAAACGGTTCTATCGCTTACCTCGCGGCCCTCGGCGCAGGGCGCATCGGTGAGCGCAGCGGCCAGTGGATTCGCCGCCGGATTCCAGCAGCAGTGTTGATCTTTCTGGGGCTACGACTGCTGTGGCAAAACCCCTAGCCCGCATTTCTCACCAGTCTTCGTCGCGAGGGTGTCGAGATGCCGCTGTGGCGGCCTGTGCAGCAGAATACTGGTGAGAAATGCGGGCTAGCGGGGAATATCGACTACGAATTCGTCCTGACTGTAACCGTGTACCGAGTCCCTGGCGCGTATCTTCACCTGGCGAATATCAGCCGGGATCATCACCCCGGATAGCGAACGCGTAAATGGCTGTTCATTTTCATGCGGATGATATAACACGCGTGATCCGAGTAGACGACCATCGAGGGTGACCACATCCCATTGGTTGGCGTAATGATCCCAGCCCTGGTCGTTGTGTTCGAGGGTAACGGCAAAAGTGCAACTGCCCGGACACTCGACCCTGGCCGCGACGATACGTGCTTCGCCGGCAAAACCCGCCGAGGACGACAGCAGCAGGACCAGGACCAGCAGTTTCATCAGCCTGCAGCTGTCAGTCATAACTGCGACCACAATTCCAGCAGATGCCAAAGGCCGCATCGTTACTTTCCTGGCAACCACGACAAATCCAGGATTCGCCTTCCGTCACCTCGGTGACGCCGTGCAGAATAGATTGCGCCCTGGCCAGCTGCGCTGCGTCACGAATCCAGATTTCCGGCCAGATGTCGAAGGCCGGCAAATCACCCACGCCGCCACCGCTAAACTCGTTTTTCATTACGGTCTCGATACCCTCGCCCTGTAACAGGTTGTTCATGTTGTAGACAATCATGCGATTCTCGTGGGTGAACAGCTTTATCATCACGATCGGGATATTTTGATCAATTCGTAAGCTGCCTTGATCTGCTGGGTTTTTTCAGTCGCGTCCTTGATCATTTGCTCCGGCAAGCCCTTGGCTACCAGTTTATCCGGATGGTGTTGCGACATCAGGCGACGATAAGCCTTTTTCAGCTCGGTATCGCTCGCCGATTCGTCCACGCCCAACAGTCGGTAGGCATCCTGCAACGAGGTTGCGGCAGCAGCGGCATCGTGACCGCCACGGCCAAAGCCGGCGCGCAACATCTCTTCGAGGCGATCCAGTTGCGCCGGCGCAATACCAAGATGCTCACAAATACCTCGCAGTGCATCCCTTTCAGCTGGGTGCATCACGCCATCGGCATAGGCCGCCTGCAGCTGAATTTCGAGAAACATCTGGATCAGGGTGGTGCGCCGGTGCGTTTCGCTACGAAACTGGCGCATCACCTCGTCGATCGGGAAATTGTCAGCCTTACCCTCATTGAATAATTTCCTGGCCGAGGCGCGCATTTCCGCGTTCAGGCCGAGGCGCTCCATAACTGCTTCGGCAAGGCGAATCTCTTCTCGCGATACGCGACCATCGGCCTTGGCGATATACCCCATAACCGAGAAGGTTGCGGTGAAAAAGGCCGCCTGGGTACGTTCCTGCTCGTCGTGCCAGTCCCCATCCCCTTGCAGACCACCCAGTCCACGATCGAAGCTGTGCCCAAAGGCAATCCCCATCAACGCGCCCAACGGGCCGCCAACCATGAAACCGAAAGCCCCACCAAGCGCCTTACCCCACCAGGACATGGCTATTGCTCCGGCATGCGTAGTAGCAACAAACGATACACCTTGAAACGAGCGAAACTCTGCGCGTTGCGCTCACCACTGAGGTACTTGCGATGCATTTTTTTAAATTTCCTGTCGTATTTCCAGCGAATTAGCTTTGCCAGCCAGGGGTGGTTACTGCCAAAAGCATAGCCGATCAACTTGAAGGTGGGCAAAATCAGCTCACGCCCCATTTGATCGACAATGTCAAGATTGGGTGCGGTCAGAGCGGTGATGTCCTTGTCTTCCAGCACTTCCAGCTCAGATGCCTGCAGTACAGCGCGGAACTTGTCGATCGGGTGCCCGCCACCGATCACCGATCTGCCCTTTTCATTGGTCTTGAAGAAATCGCAGATCAGCAAGTAACCGCCCGGCTTGAGTCGCAGCGCCGCATCGCGCAGTACCGTGTCGAGGGTAATGTACTGGAAGCTTTCGCTAAACATGACGAGATCGAACTTTTCGTCATCGGCAAAACTCACGTCTTCGAATCGCCCCTGGTGAATCTTGAACGCCGGCCCAGCCTGCTCACGAGCCGCCTCGGATAATAATGGGCTGGGCGACACCCCTTCGACCTCGTAGCCGCGCGCGAGCAATTCGGTGGCGACACCACCGGCACCACAACCGACATCCAGCACGCGCTTCACGCCCGCTGGAATATGGCTAAGCAGGAAGTCGGAGTAGCGCTTTTGCGCCTCGGGCAAATTCTGGATACAGACTTCGAGATCGTCCTGCCACAACCCGTAATGCAGATCACGAGTGCCGAGGAAAAAATGAAACAGGTTGAGCCCGGCGACCAGGCCGACTTCCTTGGAATCTACTTTTGACGTCATGGGTATTCGCTTAGCTCGCAATGGCAATAATCGCAGAATGGTGCTGCTTCAGGTCCCGCGCCTGGATGCAGCAAACCCCGGCGCCACCCATTTCAAAATCGATCCAGGCCATGGGCAAAAAATCGTATTTCTGTTGCATCGCTGCCTGTGAATTTCCAACTTCGAGGAACAGGGCACCGTGGTCGCTGAGATAGCCCACCGCACCATCGAGTATGCGCTCGACCAGCGCCAGGCCATCGACGCCCGCGGCGAGGCCGATCTTCGGTTCCGCGTGATACTCGTCGCCAAGCGCGGCCATATCCTCGGCATCGACATAGGGTGGGTTACTGACAATGATATCGAAGCATTGCGCGGGAATCGAATCGAACAGATCGGATTTATAAAGCTCGACTGCATCGGCCAGGTCATGCTCCAGTAGATTCAGCGCGGCGACCTCGAGCGCATCGGCAGACAGGTCAGACAGGCAAACCGTGGCATCGGGGAAATGGTACTGTGCGGCGATGCCGATACAACCGCTGCCACAACAGAGGTCGAGAATCCGATCAACGCGGTGGCTGTCCATCCAGGGCTCGAAATGATTCGCAACCAGCTCAGCAATCGGCGAGCGAGGCACCAGCACGCGCTCATCGACATAGAAACGCAGGCCGCAAAACCAGGACTCGCGCGTGATATAGGCCGCCGGCAACCGTGTCTCCACTCGCAGGCAAAGCCGTTCGATAACCTGCTCGCGCTCAGCCAGGGTCAACACCGCATCGAGATAGCCGTCTTCAATATCAAATGGCAACGCCAGGGCGTGTAGCGTAAGATAGCGGGCTTCGTCCAGTGCCGTCGCGAAACCATGCCCGAAAATCAATTGCTGACGCTCGAACTCGCTGGCGCCCCAGCGAACCAAATCGCGAATCGTGGTCAAAACCTGTAATGCTTCGGGGGTGGGCACGTTGTGACTGCTGCCGAAAAATGATAATGCCGCGGATTTTACACCATAACGACCATGAATAAATCGAGTATCGTAATCGTCACCCTGTTTGCCCTGATCGGCGGCTTTAGCCTGTCCTGGTATATAAACGCCAATAAACCGATCGAACTCGAAAGTGGGCTCTGGTTTGGCGAACAGGCGCGCGCACTACCTGAATTCGAACTCGTCGATCACAATCGAGAACCTTTGACCCGCAGCCAGTTGACCGGCCAGTGGAGCCTGATGTTTTTTGGCTTCACCCATTGCCCCGACATCTGCCCGATCGCCCTGCAAACTCTCACCGACATGGTCAAGGCCATCGACGATACGGATGTCAGCAGCGCATTACAAATTTACTTCGTTTCGGTAGATCCAGAGCGCGATAGTCCCGAGATACTGGCCAAGTACGTCACCTACTTCAATCCCGCCTTTCGCGGCGCGACCGCGCCACTCGAACAATTGACGCCGTTGACGCGTGCACTGGGTATTGCGCATGCTATTCGCAACAAGACCGATGCCAGCCCTGACTACGATGTGGACCACAGTGCGGCGATCGTATTGATCAATCCGCGGGCGGAATACGCGGGACTGTTCGGGGCGCCGCAGGATGCGCTGGCGATGGCGCGCGACATGACGCGTATCATTGAACGCAATCCGCTTTGAAAAGGCGCATGCTTCTCCTGGCGCTGCTGCTCCCGGCCAGCGCGCTGGCCGAGCTCGAAATAAGCGACGCCAGGATAATAGACCTGCCACCGTCGGTGCCGGTGCGTGCTGGCTACATGACGATTCGCAATCCCTCGCCGCTTGCGGTCAGCATCGACGCCATTCGCAGCGACGCCTTCGCCAGTGTTGAAATTCACCATAGCGTCATGCAGGATGGCATGGTGCGCATGGATCCCGTTGACAAACTCCGGATAGCCCCCGGCGCAAGCCTGCAACTGGCCCCCGGCGGCCTGCACCTGATGATGATGCTGGCGGATGAACCGATCCGTCCGGGCGACGAAGTCGAAATCATTTTGCAGCTGGGCGACGGCTCCGAACAACCACTGAAGATGAAGGTAATCAAGTAGTGACCATCGAGCTCAGCAATAAGCAGAAATTTCTCAAACTGTTGTTCTACGTCTTGCCGCATCATGCAATCTCTCGGGTGGTTTTCCTGGTCACGCGCCTGCGCGGCCCACAGGTTAAACCGATGATCAGCTGGTTCGTCAAAAAATACGGTGTCAATATGGACGATGCCGAGGAATCCAGGATCGGATACTTCCAGACCTTCAACGAGTTCTTTACACGCTCGCTAAAACCCGGACTGCGCCCTGTGGTAGCCGGCGAAAATACCATCGCCTGCCCCTGCGACGGCAAGGTATCCCAGGCGGGTCCGATCCGTGCCGGCGCCATTCTGCAGGCCAAGGGCCGCGCTTATAGCGTGCTCGAACTCCTCGGTGGCGACAAGGCCATGGCGGCTGAGTTTGCCGATGGCTGCTTTACCACGATATATCTGGCCCCGCATGACTACCATCGACTGCACATGCCGCTCGACGCCAAACTGCAACGCATGATTCACGTTCCCGGACGCCTGTTCAGTGTTGCCGAATGGACGGTGCAGGAAATTCCGCGCCTGTTCGCGCGCAACGAACGACTCGCCTGTTATTTCGAAACCAGATCCGGGCCGATGGTGATGGTTCTGGTTGGGGCAATCAACGTATCGGCGATCGAGACTGTCTGGACTGGCCTGGTGGTGCCGCCGCGGGCGCGCAAGATCAGTGAGTACGACTATCGCCACACCAGCAAGACGATCGCCAAGGGCGACGAGATGGGACGTTTCAACATGGGCTCGACGGTGATCCTGCTGACCAGCAACAAGGTCGAGTGGATGCCGCATATCGAAGCGGGCTACGCCGTTAAAATGGGCCAGTTGATCGGTCACTTTGCGCTTTGATACAAGACCTGTCGGGGTTTAGCCGGCACTACTCTAAGCGCGAAAAGTCAGCACCTGGTCTATCGAATCCAGATTGAGTAATACCATCAGCAGGCGATCCAGTCCGAGGGCAACACCCGCGCATTCCTCGAGTCCGTGGCTGAGCGCCGCCAACAATAATTCATCGATATCGTATCGTGGCAATCCCTTTTGCGCCCGCGCCAGGTTATCGGATTCGAAGCGGGCACGCTGCTGGGAGGCATCGGTGAGCTCGGAAAAGCCATTGGCGAGTTCAACGCCGTCGTAAAATAACTCGAAACGCTCGGCGACGCTGGCGTCACTGGCGCTGACCCGAGCCAGGCCTGCCTGCGACAGCGGGTAATCGTATACGAACTGGTAACCGCGCATGCCAGGAGCAATCACCACGGCAAGCAGCAAATCAAGACACTGGTCAAAGTCCAGTTCCTGTGATTCGCACCCCGGTATCCTGCGGCTGCACTCGGCGCGCAACCGCGTCAGGCAGATATCGTCGATCACCAGGTCCAGCGACTGCCGGAACAGCTGCCGATAGGTGATTCGGCTGAAATCACACTGGCGTAAACTTAACGAGGTGATCAGCAACTCCATTTCATCCATGAGCTGTTGATAGTCGTAACCTTCGCGGTACCACTCGAGCAGGCTGAACTCGGGGTTGTGCAGACGTCCGCGTTCGTCCTCGCGAAACGCGTGGCCAATCTGAAATATTGACCCACTGCCGGCAGCCAGCAATCGTTTCATCGCATATTCGGGCGAGGTTTGCAGGAACAGCCGACGCCCTGCACAGCTTAGCTCGAGAGAACCGATATGTACGTCGGTGCTGGTGGCCGGCATCAATATAGGAGTGTCGACCTCGAGGTAGCCGCGGTTATTGAAGAATGCCCTGATCTGCAAATACACCCGCGCGCGTTCGCGGACAACCTGCAATGCGGCATCCGGCTGCCAGTTCAACGTCGGCAGCCTGCCGGCTATTTCTTGACTCGTGACATATAATCGCCCGAGCGGGTATCGACTTTGATTTGTTCGCCAATTTCGAGAAACAGCGGCACCTTGACCACAGCTCCGGTCTCCAGCGTTGCCGGCTTGGTACCGCCCTGCGCGGTGTCGCCCTTCAGACCGGGATCGGTATCGGTGATCTCGAGTTCGACAAAGTTGGGCGGCGTCACGCCGATCGGGCTGCCGTTATACAGCGTTACCTCGCAATGGTCCTGGGCCTTCAACCACAGGCGGGCATCGCCGACGGCGTTGGCATCCGCCGCCTGCTGCTCGTAGGATACCGGATCCATGAAGTGCCAGAACTCGCCATCGTTGTACAAATATTGCATTTCAGTATCGATGACGTCGGCGCCCTCGACGGATTCACCGGATTTAAACGTCTTATCCAGCACTCGTCCAGTCTTCAAATTACGAATTTTTACCCGGTTGAAAGCCTGCCCCTTGCCGGGTTTGACGAACTCGTTTTCAATAATGGAGCAAGGATCACCGTCAAGCATGATTTTCAAGCCACCGCGAAATTCGTTTGTGCTGTAACTGGCCATGGTAGTTGCGCTCAGAAAAATGCTAATCATACCGGAATCTATGTTTGATTCGAAATATATCGTCTATCATTAACAGTTAGCTAAAGCACAGCCACATTCCCTGTATCCATGAAAAACCAAGAAAAACTGATACTTCTGTTGATTGTCGACGAAGACTTTCACAAGGCAGAGCAGATCACCAGTTCGCTGCGCGCTACGGGAATGCAGGTGCGCGCGGAATTTGCCGAAGATGGCGAAGATATGGACGAGATGCTGGCGAACAAAAACTTCGACCTGGTACTGTTTTCTCTGGACTTGCCCGAAGTCAGCATTGCCGAGGCACAGCAACTGATTGTGGCTAGCGGTAAACACGTTGGACTGATCGCACTGGCGCAAAAGGTGGATGCGTCGGTCATTGTCGAGGCTATCAATCAAGGCGCTCGCGATGTGCTAGAACGCAGTAACACCCAACACCTGATCCAGGTAGTCAAGCGCGAGGCCAGCTCCATCCAGCTCTGGCGGCGCGCCCATCGGCTTGAACTGAGCTTCCAGGAAAGCGAGAGGCGTTGTCAGAGCCTGCTGTCAAGTTCCAGGGACGCAGTAGCTTATGTGCACGAGGGCATGCACATATACGCCAACCAGGCTTATATGAAGTTGTTTGGCAACACCGATTTCGACGAACTCGAGGGTACCCCGATCATCGACATGGTCGATGCTTCTCAACAAAACCAGGTAAAGGCGTTTCTGCGCGATCTGGACGAACAGCGCAATGAAACCGGCCAACTGGAGTTGAAGATGATCCGTAGCAATGGTGAAAACCTGTCAGCGACCGTGGAATTTTCGCCCGCCAGCTATGACGGCGAACCCTGTAACCAGGTCCTGATACGCTCTGCCGACGAAAAAGCCGAGCTCGAAGAGAAGATTAATTACCTGCATCAGCATGACCTGGTCTCCGGCCTGTATAACCGGCAGTATTTTATGCGCGCATTGAAAAGCGCGATGGGGCGGGCAGTCAAAGGTGACAACCAGTACGCTATCGTTTACTTCGCAATTGATAATTTTCAATCGATCCGCGATACCGTCGGCATCTCCGGTTGTGACGTCCTGATCAGCGACGTGGCGATAATCCTGACTGAAAACGCTGATCCGGACTATACCCTTGCTCGCTTCGGCGCCTGTTCCTATGCTTCCCTCGGCATACTCAAAGACAAGCAGCTGGTCGAGCAGTTTGCGGCCAAAATACTTGAACTGGTCGAACAACACATTTCCGAGATTGGCAAGCAGTCGATCAGCGTAACCTGCAGCGCCGCGATCGTGTTTATCGATGAGAATTCGCCCGACGACCCCAATTCCCTGGTTTCACGTGCCGAAAAAACCTGCAAAGAAGTCCAGCAGCAAGGCGGGAACATATCCAAAACCTATATCCTGAAAGCCGGGGAAATGACCCAGGACGAAGAAGACGGGATTACCGCCGATCTGATCAAGGATGCGCTTAACCAGAATCGCATCAAAGCCCTGTATCAACCCATAGTAGGAATCAAGGGACAGGATGGCGAACGTTACCAGTCGAGCATTCAGATAACCGTCGAAGACGGTCGCATCCTCGGGGAAGCTGAATACCAGTCCGCCGCGGACCGCACCGGAACCGCAAAAATGCTGGATCGCTGGAAGGTGTTGCGCGCGATCAAGAAAATTTCAGATAGCAGTAAGCGCGGACGTGCAATCGAGTTTCTGATACCGCTGAGTGCCGATTCGATCAAGGATTCCGGGCTGGCACTGTGGGTTTCGGAAAACCTCGGTAAAGCCAAAATTAATGGCCGGCAACTGGTATTCATGGTCAACGAAGCACAGGTACTCAGCCAGCTGAAAGCCGCCAAAAACCTGTCCAAATCGCTCAAGCAATTCAAATGCCAGCTCGCCATCGACGAGTTCGGCGCCGGACTCAACCCCTTTCAGCTGGCAAAGCACATCGATGCCGACTACGTTCGCATTAGCCACTTATTTATGAACGGCCTGAGCCAGGACAGTAAAAACCAGGAGTCTATTCGCGAGTTCGCCAGGCGCGCCAGTGAAATGAAGCTGAAAACAATTACCCCCGGCGTGACCGATGCTTCGATACTGAGCGTGCTGTGGACCCTGGACGTGGACTTTATCCAGGGCGACTTCCTGCAGATACCGCAAGCGGAACTGAACTACGATTTCAGCTCGGTATAGCCCGCAATTCTCACCAGCTCTCGTAGCGAGACGGCGCTATGCCAATCCTAATCGACAACCTCAACCGCACTGACATTTTGGTAGCCCCTCGGTAACTTGCGACCGCGTTTACCGCGCTCGATACGGTACTCCTCGAGCTCACGCAGGTTCATCGACTTGAATTTCTTGCCGCTGTGAATCACCAGCTTCTGTTTAGCGGAAAGACAGGCAATAAAAGCAACCGCCTCTTCCCCGGCCTTGAGTTTTTTCGGTGGGATGCCCTGTATTTTATTGCCCTTCCCCCGTGCTAGCAATGGCACCGACTTGAGATCGAGCAGCGCGATAAAGCCGTCACTGGTGATGGAGACAACCTGGTCCTGCTGGTAATCGCTGACCGCAACCACCGGCAGCAGATCCGCGCCGTTCGGCAGGCTGATCTGTGCTTTTCCGTTCTTGCTACGTGTCAGCATATCCTCGAACTGACACACGTAACCGTAGCCATGAGTTGACGCCAGTAGAAAATGATCGTCGTTGCGCCCCATAAGGCAGCTTTTGAACTCGGCACCGCTCGCCGGCTTGAAACGGCCGGTGAGCGGTTCGCCCTGCCCACGCGCAGACGGCAGTAAATGCGCAGCCAACGAATAGGCACGTCCAAAGGAGTCGACAAATACGACACTCTGATTACTCTTGCCCTGCGCCATATCCTGAAAATCATCGCCAGACTTATAACTGAGGGCGCGTACGTCGATATCGTGACCCTTTGCAGCGCGCACCCAGCCACGCGACGACAGCACCACGGTAATCGCTTCCGATGGTACCAGGTCGGTTTCGTCGAGTGCGCGCGCCGCGTCGCGGCTGACGATTGGCGAGCGCCGCTCATCGCCGTAGGCTTCCGCATCCTCCTCGATTTCCTGCTTGATCAGTGTCTTGATACGACGTTCAGAACCCAGCAATGTTTCCAGCCCCTGTTTCTCCTCACTGAGCTCCTCCTGTTCGGCCCTTAACTTCATCTCCTCCAGTTTGGCGAGATTGCGCAACCGGGTATTGAGAATCTCTTCAGCCTGTATCTCACTGAGATTGAAAGCCTTGATCAACTCCCCTTTCGGGTCGTCCTCGTAACGCACGATGCGGATCACTTCGTCGAGATTCAAAAACGCGATTAACATGCCTTCCAGCAGGTGCAATCGGGCATCGACCTTGTCGAGGCGCCATTGCAGTCGACGGCGAACCGTGGAGATGCGAAATGCGATCCATTCCTGCAGAATCTGCTTGAGGTTCTTGACCTGCGGTTTGCCGTTGGTGCCGATCATGTTCATGTTGACGCGATAGGTGCGCTCGAGATCGGTAGTCGCAAACAAATGCCCCATCAGCGAGTCGACATCGACGCGGTTGGAGCGTGGCACGATCACCAGCCGGGTCGGATTTTCGTGATCGGATTCGTCACGCAGGTCGTCCACCATCGGCAGTTTCTTGGCCAGCATTTGCTGAGCGATCTGCTCCATCACGCGAGCTCCCGATACCTGGTGTGGCAGCGCGGTAACGATGATGTCGCCATCCTCGCGTTCGAATACGGCGCGCATGCGAATCGAGCCATGGCCCGTCTCGTAAAGACCGCGCAAATCCTCGCGCGAGGTAATCACTTCGGCCTCTGTCGGGTAGTCAGGCCCCTCGACCACTTGCAGTAAATCTTCCAGCGGTGTTTTTGATTTATCCAGCAGCATGATGCAGGCACGGGCAATTTCACGCAGGTTGTGCGGTGGCAGGTCAGTGGCCATACCAACTGCGATTCCCGTAGTGCCATTCAACAGAATATGCGGCAAACGCGCCGGCAGCAGCGACGGCTCCTGCATGGTCCCGTCAAAGTTGGCGACCCAGTCCACGGTGCCCTGCCCCAGTTCCTGCAACAGTACGCGAGCGAAATCCGAAAGACGGGACTCGGTGTAACGCATCGCGGCAAATGACTTGGGGTCGTCGGGCGAACCGAAATTGCCCTGGCCATCGATCAATGGGTAGCGATAGGAAAAGGGCTGCGCCATCAACACCATCGCCTCGTAACAGGCAGAATCACCGTGCGGGTGATACTTGCCGAGCACATCACCAACCGTGCGCGCCGACTTCTTGTGCTTGGAACTGGCCGACAGGCCGAGTTCCGACATCGCGTAGATGATGCGCCGCTGTACCGGCTTCAGGCCATCGCCGATATGCGGCAGCGCCCGATCGAGGATGACGTACATCGAATAGTCGAGGTAAGCCTTCTCGGTAAACACGCGCAATGGCTGTTGCTCGACACCCTCGTAATTGAGTTCCATGTTTTCGTTCATACCTCGGCGAGATCTCCCTTGGTCTGCAGCCACTCCTTGCGGTCGGGTGCCCGTTTTTTCGCCAGCATCATGTCCATGATCTTGAAAGTCGCATCGCCCGGTTCAATGGTCAATTGCGCCAGGCGCCGTGTTTCGGGTGCAATCGCGCTCTCACGTAACTGCAGTGGATTCATTTCACCAAGACCCTTGAAGCGGGTAACCATTACCTTGCCCTTGCGCTTTTCCGCGGCAATTCGGTCGAGAATTCCGTCGCGTTCGGCCTCATCTAGCGCGTAAAACTTATCCTTGGCGACATCGATCCGATACAGCGGCGGCTTGGCGACATAAACGTGACCCTGCTCCACCAGCGGCTGAAAGTGGCGCAGAAACAATGCGCATAACAAGGTCGCGATATGGGCACCGTCGGAATCGGCGTCGGCAAGAATACAGATCTTGCCATAGCGCAGATTCTTGAGATTATCCGAGGCCGGCTCGACACCGATGGCGATGGAAATATCGTGCACCTCCTGCGAGGCCAGCACCTGGTCCGATGGTACTTCCCAGGTGTTCAGTATCTTACCGCGCAACGGCATGATTGCCTGGAAGGCGCGATCGCGCGCCTGCTTCGCCGAGCCTCCAGCGGAATCGCCTTCGACCAGGAACAATTCGGTGCGACCGACATCCTGGCTACTGCAATCGGCAAGCTTACCTGGCAAAGCCGGGCCGCTGGTCACTTTCTTGCGTACAACTTTCTTGGCAGTCTTGAGGCGACTTTGCGCACTGGCTATGGCCAGCTGCGCCAACAGGTCACCGACCTCGGCATGCTGATTTAACCACAGGCTGAAAGAGTCCTTGGCGACACCGGACACAAAGGCAGCGGTTTCCCGCGATGACAGGCGTTCCTTGGTTTGCCCGGAAAATTGCGGTTCTTCCATCTTCACCGACAACACAAAACTGACCTTGTCCCAGACATCGTCGGGCGCGAGCTTGACGCCGCGCGGCAACAGGCTGCGAAATTCGCAAAATTCACGGATAGCGTCGGTAATACCAGTACGCAAACCGTTCACATGGGTACCGCCCTGCGAGGTAGGGATCAGGTTGACATAACTTTCCGTGATGGTTTCGCCGCCCTGCGGCAGCCAGATTACCGCCCAGTCGACAGCCTCGTGCTCACCCTTCAGTGAATTATAAAAAGGCTGCGGGGGCAACAGTTCCTGGCCGGAAAGCGTTTCCATCAGGTAGTCGGCAAGACCGTCCTCGTAGAACCACTCCAGAGACTCCTTGGTTTTCTCGACGTAGAACTTGACGCGCAAACCCGGGCACAATACCGCCTTGGCGCGCAATACGTGCTTCAGGCGGGTCACCGAGAACAGCGGACTGTCGAAATACTTCGGGTTCGGCCAGAAACGCAAGCTGGTGCCGGAATTCTTTTTGCCCACGGTGCCGGTCTGTTTGAGCTCGGAGCTCTTGTCACCATTTTCGAATCCGATGGTATATTCCTTGCCATCACGGCGCACTCGCACGTCGAGCCGACTGGACAGGGCATTTACCACCGATACCCCCACGCCGTGCAGGCCGCCGGAAAACTGGTAGTTCTTATTGGAAAACTTGCCACCGGCGTGCAGCTTGGTGAGGATAACTTCAACACCGGGAATCTTTTGTTGCGGGTGCATATCGACCGGCATACCGCGACCATCATCGATAACGCTGAGTGACTGATCCGTGTGCAAAATCACGCCGATCTGGCTGGCATGACCCGCAATCGCTTCATCGACACTGTTGTCGATCACCTCCTGCGCGAGGTGATTGGGACGAGTGGTATCGGTGTACATTCCCGGTCGTTTGCGAACCGGATCGAGGCCCGTGAGAACTTCGATCGAAGCGGCGTCATAGAGATTTTTCAAAAGTGGCAATTCCCGAGATTAACGTGCAGATCCTTGTAATAGATGACCATCGGCCTGATATAATGCGCATCTTTTTTCAGGTTCTCTATTATGAGCGAGTCACCTTATATTCACAATGTCAGCATGCAGAATTTCCAGAATTTGGTGCTGGAAAAGTCAATTGACAAACCAGTTCTGGTGGATTTCTGGGCAG
>JAJDOF010000053.1 GCA_022340305.1 Gammaproteobacteria bacterium | reverse complement strand
ATCGAACTCCAGCTCACCTCCATAACCAACTGCACCTGAAATTAATTCGGCGAGCTCGCGAATGGTAACATCTTCACCTGTCCCCACGTTGACATGCGAGAGCATCGGAGATGATTCCTGGTTGTAACTTGCCTTATCCAGTAGCAGTAAATAAATCGATGCCGAAGCCAGGTCATCTACATGCAGAAATTCCCGTTTTGGTGTACCGGTACCCCATATGGTTACTGTGGGTTTATTCGCCAGTCTGGCATCGTGAAAACGCCTGATCAAAGCTGGTATGACATGGCTATTTTGCGGATGAAAATTATCTCCCGGTCCGTATAGATTGGTTGGCATGATGGATCGATAATCAGTGCCATATTGCCGGTTATATGACTCGCACATTTTTATACCCGCGATCTTTGCAATCGCGTAAGGTTCGTTCGTCGATTCGAGTTCTCCTGTTAAGAGAGCGGCCTCAGACATCGGTTGTTCTGCAAACTTGGGGTAGATGCATGAACTACCAAGAAATAAGAGCCTTTGAATTCCCGCTCGGTAAGCCTCATGGATGAGGTTGGCTTCAATCATCAGGTTTTGATAGATAAATTCGGCCGGGTATTCGTTATTGGCATGGATACCGCCCACCCTGGCCGCGGCTGATATTACGCAATCGATTTTTTCAGTCTCGAAGAAATGACTTACAGCCGCCTGGGACACCAGGTCCAGTTCAGCATGGGTTCTGCTTACAATGTTATTAAAACCGTTCCGCTTCAACTGTCTGACTATCGCCGCCCCCACCATGCCACGGTGCCCAGCGACAAAGATACGGCTATCAGGAGTTAGTTCATTAGCGCCCATCGATTATCTCCTACTCATCATAAGAAAAGGTTCGAAAACCTTTTTCCTTGAACAGCGCGCCCCGCTGGGCAAGCTGCAGATCTTCACTCACCATCTCGACAATGACCTCATCAAAAATGGTTTAGTTGTCCAGCCCGGTTGCTCGCGGTCCTCGGTAAGATCACCCAGGGTGTTTCCGCTTCAGCTGGCCGATAGTACCCTGCATCCACGCGCATGATGATATCTCCGTTTTTGATTCCGATGATCTCTTTGCTGCTTAAACCCGAAACAATTCCAACTTCATATTCAGCTATCCCCTGCCAGGTAATGCCAAAACCTGATTCAAGCGCGGCTGTCTCATACAATTTTCGGACAGAATACTGATGCCCGGTAGCAATGACGAATTCCTCCGGCTCATCTTGCTGCAACATTAGCCATTGCATTTCAACGTAGTCACCAGCATGCCCCCGGTCGCGAAGCCCCGTGATATAAAATTCGCCGTTATCAGCAAAGGTAGAAAATTTAATATACGTGGCTTTTTTACCGCTCGAAGGCCGAAGGCGATGATAGCTGGCGCCATCTCATCGATCAACGGCTCGCGAATGAAATTACTGTATAACGGATAATTTCTATAATTGCCCGCCGCAATAGTAAAACTTGCTATTGTTCGATAATTCGCAGCCGCGCTGATCGAATTCTGAAGTTTGTACGTATACACATTATTCTCAAATAAATTTAACCGAGGAGTCACCCATGAAAGCATTCTTCTCTGCCATCAAGGCAGCCCCCCCTTTTGCCGCGCTATTGCTGGCAACAACGATGATATTCGGCTCCCTGGCATCTGCCGCCGATGTCAAGATCACGCCGCTCGGTAGTCAGCAGGGGGAATTCTGCCAGCTTGATCGGGCGCTGATCCTGGAAGACCCCGACGGCACCCGCGTGCTTTACGATCCCGGCCGCACCGTGGCCGGCGCTGCAGACCCGCGGCTCGGCAAAATTGATGCCGTGCTGGTCAGCCACATGCACGGCGATCACGTGGGCGACAAGCACATCGCGGCGCCTGGTGAAGGCACCTGTCAGGAAACAAGTTTCCCGGTGAACTCGCTACCCAATACCAACACGGTCGATATTGCGCTCGCCAAGAATGCCAAGATCGTTACCGGCAGCGAAATGCCCTCGTTCTTTGCCGGCAAGTTGAAAGCCCTCGGCGGCGATCCCAAGATGTCGGAACTGGTCCGTTTTGGTGCGTCGCGCATGATCGGTGGCATTACCGTCACTACCGTTCCGGCGGTGCATTCGAACGGCATTTCAGGCCACATGATCGGCGGTGAACTCGGCGATATGCTCAATGCCGCCGGCCTCACCGCCTACGCCGGCCCGCCCACGGGTTACGTACTGACCTTCTCCAACGGCCTGGTCGTTTACCTGTCGGGCGATACCGGCATTACCGCCGAGCAGGAGACCGTGGTGAGGGATCACTACAAGGCGCAGCTGGTGGTCATCAATATCGGCGACACCTTCACCACCGGTCCGGCCGAAGCCGCCTGGGTGGTGAACCACCTGATCAAGCCGCAAGCCGTCATCGTCTCCCACGCCAATCAACCCTCCACCGAGGGTGGCAAGATAATCGCCGGCACCCGCGCCGACCAATTCAGCAAGTTGAGCAAGGTGCCGGTGCACCTGCCGTTGAGCGGGCGCGAGATGTCCTTCAACGCCAGGGGGAAATGCACCGGCGGCTGCTAACGCCGCTCTCTGCCGCCTTGATAACGGGTAGCCAGCTGCTGGCTGGCTACCCGCTTGCAGTGAATGGCGCCGCGTAAAAAAACGCTTGCCCCACAGTATGTTGACACCTAAAGTATCCTTCCAAAGTGCCAGACAGACTGAATCCGTGCCCTGCAAGACCCTCCCGTTTTCCCTGTTGCTAGCGACCCTGCTGCTGTTGAGCGCGTGCAATCCGGCCGGCCAGCAAGCCCCGCAACAGGCGCCTGAAACCCAGGCCCGCAGCGAGCGCCCGGCACACCCCGTCGAAATCGAAATCGTCAGCCGCCAGGCGATCAGCATCAGCCGCACCCTGACCGGCACGCTGGAAGCGCCGCGCACCGTCCATATTCACAGCGAGCAGACCGGGCGCATCGTCGAGCTTGCTTATTTCGAAGGCGACAAGGTCAAGAAAGACGCCGTGCTGGCCAGCCTTGACGACGCGTTGCTACGTGCCGAACTCGCCAAAGTGGTCGCCTCGCGCAAGCAGGCCGAAGTCGACCTGAAGCGCCTGCAGCGGCTGGCCTCGAGCAACCTGTCGAGCGAGGACTTGCTCGCCAAGGCGAGTACCGCCGTGGAGCTGGCCCAGGCGGAAGAATCGCTGCAACGCACCCTGCTCTCGCGCACGGTCATTCGTGCGCCTTTCGCCGCCGTCATCAGCGAGCGCCTCAAGGAACCCGGCGATGTAGTCGCGGTCAACGAACACATTCTGACGCTGTTTGACCCGGACTACATGACCGCGGCGGTGCAGGTGCCCGAACAGCTGCACAGTCGCGTCGCCGACGGTGATTCGGTCGAGGTGCGTATCGACAGCCTCGGCGATCGCAGCTTCAACGCGAAAATACTGCGTATTCATCCCAAGGTGGACCCGCAAACGCGCCAGGGGATGATCGAGATTCGCCTCGACCCGGTCCCGCACAACGCGCGCCCCGGCCAACTGTGCCGCGTGACCTTGCATACCGCCGAAACACCGCGCCGCCTGATTTCGCTCAATGCGCTGCAGTTCGACGGGCGTGGCAGTTTCGTCTACCGCCTCGGTGACGATTCCCGCGCGATGCGCGTCGGCGTCACCATCGGCCTGCAGATCGGCGATACGATCGAAATCATCGACGGCGTTGACGACGGCGATAAAATCGTCTCCAAGGGCTTTCTCGGCCTCAAGTCCGGCAAGACGGTGCGCATCGTCGATCCCGCGGCGCAAGTCTCCTCGGGACCCGGGAGCGTTGACCTCAGCAGGGGGTAAGGAATCATGCGACAAAGATTTCGCAGTGGCGGCATGGCCGCCTGGTCGATTTATCATCCGATCGGGGTGTGCATGCTGGCGCTCGCGGTCGTGGTGCTGGGGGTCGGCTCGCTGCAGCAACTGGGCATCAACCTGCTGCCGGACCTGATCTATCCCGACGTGCGCGTGCGCATCAATGATGCCGGCGTGCCCGCACGCATCATGGAAGACCAGGTGACGCGCCAGCTCGAAGAACAGCTCGCGATTACCGAGGGCGCCATCCAGGTACAGTCCAACTCGACCGAGGGCCGCAGCTCGGTCGACCTGTCCTTTCCCTATGGCACCGATATCGATCTCGCGCTGCGCGATGCCAGCACGCGCCTCGATCGTGCCAAGCGCTTTCTCCCCGACAGCATCGATCCGCCGGTGATCTACAAGCGCGACCCGTCGCAGATTCCGGTACTGGAAATGGTGGTGAGCTCGACCGACCGCGACCCGGTGGCGCTGCGCGGCTGGGTTGATTACACCTTTTCCAAGTGGTTCCTGAACCTGCCCGGGGTCGCGGCCGCGGAGGTCGGTGGCGGGCTGACGCGTGAAATCCAGGTGGTCGTCGACCAGGAACGCCTGAGTGCGTTTGGCTTTACCATCGAGGATATCTCCACGGTGCTCAGCAGCGAGAATCTCGACAGCCCGGGCGGCAACCTGCAGACCGGCAGTCATGAAATCAGCGCGCGCACCAGCGGCCGCTTCCAGAGCGTCGAAGCACTGGCCGCACTGCCGTTATGGAAAGACACGCAACCCGATACCAGCCTGCGCCTCGAAGACGTGGCCCGCGTCATGGACAACCATGGCGATGAAACCATCCGCATCCGCCTGAATGGTATTCCCGGCATCAAGCTGTCGATCCAGAAGCAGCCCACCGCCAACACCGTGGCGGTGGTCGACGCGGTTTTCGAGCGCCTCGAGTGGATGCGCGCGCAAAACCTGATTCCCCCCGATATCCAGGTCGAGCGCGTCGGCGATCAGTCGACCTATGTGCGCCACGCGCTGCGCAACGCGACCATGGCGGCACTGAGCGGGGCGGCGCTGGCGATGCTGGTGGTCTTCCTGTTCCTCGGCAGTGTCCGGCGCACGCTCATCATCGGGACCGCGATCCCGCTTGCCATCATGGTCACCTTTATCATCATGGCGCTCGGTGGCCTCACCCTGAATATCATGACCCTCGGCGGGCTCGCGCTCGGTATCGGCATGCTCGTCGACAACACCATCGTCATGCTGGAAAACATCGCCCGCCACCAGCGCCTCGGCGAAAGCGATCTCGAGGCGCCGGTCAACGCGGCGCGCGAGGTCAACAGCGCCATCGTCGCGTCGACCTCGACCAACCTCGCCGCGGTGTTACCGTTCCTGTTCATCGGCGGGCTGGTCGGACTGCTGTTTCGCGACCTGATCATCACCATTTCGGCAGCGATCGCGGCCTCGCTCATCGTCGCCCTGACGCTGGTGCCGGCGCTTGGCTCGCGTGTGCATGAGCGCAAACGAAACCTGCTGCAGCGCACCATGGACGGCCTGGTTGCAGCACTGCAGCGCGGCTACGCGAGCCTCACCCGCATCCTGCTGCGCGTGCCCTGGCTGCCGCTCGTGATCCTGCTGCCCATGTTGGTGTTCGCGGCACCGCAGTTTTTCGAGGGTAAGCAGATATTCCTGCCGGAAATGGACGAGGGCGAGATTTCCATCAGTCTCACCGGGGAATCCGGCATGCGTCTCGATGAGACCGACGACTACGTCATCCGCCTCGAAAACCTGTTCCTGGCGCAACCCGATGTGTTAACCGTTTTCACCTCCTCGGGCGGGCGCGTATTCGGTCGCTCCGAACACCAGGCGGGTAACACCGGCTCGCTCGACGTCAAGCTCAGGCCGTTGGCCGAGCGCGAGCGCAGCAGTAAACAATGGGTCAAGGACATGCAGCGCGAGGTGGCAAGCCTGCGCATGACCGGAATGCAGGTGCGCATGCGCGTGCGCGGCATCCGCGGTGTACGCGTCAGCTCCGGCGACGACGATTTCAGTCTGCGCGTGCAGGGTGAGGATATCGAGGTGCTGACGCGCATCGGCGAAGAAATCGTCAATCGCCTCGACGGCATGCGTGGCCTGGCCAACCTGCGCCACAGCTACGAAGAGACGCGCAACGAGGTATCGATCGCCATGGACCGCCAACGCGCGGCCGACCTCGGCATTCGCGTGGATGACATCAGCCGCTCGTTGCGCGCCGCCCTCGACGGGCTGGTGGTGTCTGACTTCATCGACGGCGACCGCCAGTACGACGTGCGCCTGCGCCTGCCGCGCACCGGCTTTCGCTCACCGGACGACCTCGGCAATATCGTGGTCGGCCTGCACCAGGGCCAGCCGGTACGCCTGCGCAGCGTCGCCGATATCCGCTTTACGCCGGCGCCCGCCAGCATATTACGCGACAACCAGCGCCGCATCGTCGAAGTCACCGCGTCGCTGGCCGATGACCTCGGCCCCGAACAGGCCCGGGCACTGGTGGACGAGCGCCTCGCCGACCTTTCGCTGCCCCAGGGCTACAGCCTCTACGATGGCGGCGAAATCAAGACCTTACAGGAAGGGCGGCGCATGGGTATGCTGCTGCTCGGGCTGGCGCTGTTCCTGGTGTTCGTGGTGATGGCGGTGCAGTACGAATCGCTGCGCAATCCGCTGGTGATACTGATCAGCATTCCGTTTACCTCGATCGGCGTGGCCGCCGGCATTTACTGGCTTGGAATCCCCATCTCGATGCCGATCTGGCTCGGCCTGATCATGCTCGCCGGAATCGTCGTCAACAATGCGATCGTGCTGGTCGAGCAGATCGAAATCGAGCGCGAGCAGGGCTTGCCGATGATCGAGGCGATCGTCGAGGCCGCCAGGCTGCGCCTGCGCCCGATCCTGATGACGACACTGACAACGGTAATGGGCATGACGCCGCTGGCGCTGGGCTTCGGTGAAGGCTCGGAAATGCTGCGCCCGCTGGCCGTGGTCATCGTCTGGGGCCTCAGTTTTTCGATGCTGGTGACGCTGGTGCTGGTGCCCGCGGTTTACCGCATGCTCCATTATTTCAGCGATCGTGCCAGCACGGCGGCACCGATCTCCAGCCGCGAGAGCTTGTCCGCCGGCTAATCTATGGATTCAGTCCGCTTTTCGGTTCACCAGTGAACTACTCAACGCCCCTGCCCGGCGGCCGCGCGCCGCAGCGCTGCGATGCGCTCGTCCAGCGGCGGGTGCGTCATGAACAGGCGCTTGATACCGCTACCGAGTCCGCCACTGATACCGAAGGCAGCGAGTTGATCGGGTAAATGAGGCTGCCCACTGCTGCGCTTCAGGCGTTCCAGAGCGGCAATCATCTTGCCGGCTCCGGCGAGGCGCGCGCCGCCCGCATCGGCCTGGAATTCACGCCGGCGGCTGAACCACATGACGATAATGCTGGCCAGTATACCGAGCAGGATTTCGGCAATGATCGCGGTTATCCAGAATGCCGGACCATGCCCGCGTTCAACCTTGAACACCACTCGATCGACAACATGCCCGATCACCCGTGACAGGAAGATAACAAAGGTGTTTACCACGCCCTGGATCAATGCCAGCGTTACCATGTCACCATTGGCAACGTGGCTGACTTCATGCGCCAGGACAGCTTCGGCCTCGTCCCTGTCCATCGACTGCAATAAGCCGCTGCTGACCGCAACCAGTGCATTATTGCGCGACATACCGGTCGCAAACGCATTAACATCCGGCGCGTTATAAATGGCCACTTCCGGCATACCGATACCCGCCGCTTCCGCCTGCCGGCGCACGGTACTCACTAGCCATTGCTCGATAGCGTTGGCCGGTGTTTCAATCACCCTGGCACCGGTAGCGCGCTTTGCCATCCACTTGGATATCGCCAGTGAAATGAATGACCCGCCAAAACCGAACACCGCGGCAAACATTAGCAGGCTATTGATGTCGAGCCCCACACCCTGCTCGTCCAGAATACGTTCGAATCCAAGCAGGCGCAGCGTTATGCCCAGCACCAGCACGATGGCGAGGTTCGTTGCCAGGTAGAGGAAAATGCGTTTCATATGAACTCCGGATTTATGCCCCGCAATACATGGGGAGATATTACACAAATTCAACAGTGGAACATCATTTCCCATCGATGTTCGACGATGTTAATGTGTCGTTCTGGATATTCAAAAACCGTGCATGGCACTTGCAGTTTTGGCGGATCAGCCTTACCTTATTTCGATGATGAAACCCTGTATTCAAGCGATCCTGATGATGGCGGCGCTGGCGCCCGCGGGCCTGGTCGCGCAAAATCCCATCGAAGAAATCGTCGAAGCGCTTGAAGATCAACAAATGCAGCGCCTTGCCGTCGAGCAGCGCCGCATCGGTATAAGCATCGATGCGTTTAACAGCGATGGTTGCAGCGGCGGCATGTCGAGCGCCTGGTCTTACCTGTCGGATACGCTGCCGGATTTTGCCCGCTACGCTGGCGACAAACCGCCCTGGGAACAGTGCTGTGTTGCCCACGATCGTCTCTATTGGCGAGGCGAAACCGAAAACGGTTTCGCGAAACGCAAGCGGGCCGATGCCGAACTGCGCCAGTGCGTCAAGCACACGGGGCGTGAACAGGGAGACGAAATAGCGAAGGTACTGGGTTTACCCAAACAGGACATCATCGAGGCCATCGACCTGACCGCCGAGCTGATGTACCAGGCAGTTCGGATCGGTGGTGCACCCTGTACCGGCCTGCCCTGGCGCTGGGGACACGGCTGGCCAGGCTGCTCAGACGACCCGCAACCTGCCAGTCCGCCGACAGTCGAGGCGCGCAACTGACATCGCTAAACAGTCGCAGTTGGCCCATAAAAAAAGCCAGCTTGGTGAGCTGGCTTTCTATTGACTGCTGGCAACCTGGCCGCTGTCGGTGATGACCTATTCGGCGTCGTGTTCCGCGTCGGGACGATCAACCAGTTCGATGTAAGCCATAGGTGCCTTGTCACCCGGACGGTAACCGCATTTGAGAATGCGCAGGTAACCACCGGGACGCTCCTTGTAGCGCGGGCCAAGATCGACGAACAGCTTGCCCACCGCCGCCTTGTCACGCAAGCGGCTAAATGCCAGGCGTCGATTGGCAACACTGTCTTCCTTGGCCAGCGTGATCAACGGCTCGGCCACCCGGCGCAATTCCTTTGCCTTGGGCAGGGTCGTACGGATCACTTCATGGTCAAACAATGAAACTGCCATGTTCTTGAACATCGCCTTGCGATGAGAGCTGTTGCGATTGAGCTGCCGCCCACTGTTGCGATGACGCATCTTCTAAACCTCTTAACTTGCTAACTTGTCGTTTTCGATGCTGGCCGGCGGCCAGTTTTCAAGACGCATACCCAGTGACAGGCTGTAGGATGCCAGCACGTCCTTGATTTCGGTCAGCGACTTCTTGCCCAGATTCGGGGTCTTCAACAACTCGACCTCGGTGCGTTGAATCAAATCACCGATGTAGTAAATATTTTCCGCCTTCAGGCAGTTGGCCGAACGTACCGTCAGCTCCAGGTCATCGACCGGGCGCAGCAGAATCGGATCGATGTGCGACTCCGGCTCGTCCTCGACTTCCTCGTCAGAACCTTCGAGGTTGACGAACACCGACAACTGATCCTTGAGAATGCTGCCGGCGATGCGAATCGCCTCTTCCGGATCGATGGTACCGTTGGTCTCGATATCGATGATCAACTTGTCGAGGTCAGTGCGTTGCTCAACACGCGCCGATTCGACGCTGTAGGCAATCTTGCGCACCGGCGAAAACGAAGCGTCGAGCTGCAAATGACCCAGTGCCGCATCTTCCTCTGAAGTCTGACGCGTATTTGCCGGCTGGTATCCACGGCCCTTCATGACGTGCACGGACATCTCGAAATTGACCGCCTTGGTCAGGGTCGCGATGACATAATCGGGATCGACGATTTCGATATCGTGATCGAGCTGGATATCAGCGGCGGTGACAATACCGGGACCTTTCTTGGAAATGGTCAGGGTGGCTTCGTCCTTGGCATGCATGATCAGGCCAACGCCTTTCAGATTGAGCAGAATATCGATCACGTCTTCCTGGACACCATCGATAGTCGTGTATTCATGCAGTACACCCTCGATTCGGCAATCGACGATGGCGCAACCGCGCACCGAGGACAGCAGAATGCGCCGCAGCGCATTACCCAGGGTATGGCCAAAGCCGCGTTCCAGCGGCTCGATAGAAACGCGTGCATGGTAAGTTGATTGTTCTTCGACCTTGACGTGCTTCGGCTTCAGTAAATCAGAGTACATTTTAGACATAAGAAATCCGCAAATTATTTGGAGTAAAGTTCAACGACTAGCTGTTCGTTGATATCCGGCGGCAAGTCGCTGCGCTCGGGTACTGCCTTGAAAACACCTTCGAACCTGGAATGATTGACATCGATCCAGTCGGGAAAACCGATTTGCTCGGCCAGTGCCATGGATTCGGCGATACGCGCCTGCGTACGTGATTTTTCACGCACACTGACCACATCGTCAGCCGCTACCACGTAGGAAGGAATATTGACGACGCTTCCATTGACCATGATCGCTTTGTGATTGACCAGTTGCCTGGCTTCGGCACGGGTCGAACCAAAACCCATGCGGTAAACCACGTTGTCGAGACGTGTTTCCAGCAACTGCAACAGGTTTTCACCGGTAGAGCCCTTCTGCCGCGAGGCATGCTTGTAGTAGTTACGGAACTGGCGCTCGAGAACCCCGTAAATTCGACGTAACTTCTGCTTTTCACGCAATTGCAGACCGTAGTCGGATTGACGCGGTTTACGCGTACCTGCACCGTGCATGCCGGGAGGATTGTCAATCTTGCACTTGGTATCGACCGCGCGACGCGAAGATTTCAGACCCAGGTCGGCGCCTTCGCGACGCATCAGTTTGCATTTTGGTCCTATGTATTTTGCCATTACAGTTCCTGCCTATACACGACGTTTTTTCGGGGGCCGACAGCCGTTATGTGGAATCGGGGTCACATCATCGATGCGTGAAATCTTGAAGCCGATAGCGTTCAATGCACGTACCGCCGAATCACGACCGGGTCCTGGTCCCTTGACCATAACCTCGAGATTTTTCATACCCATTTCCTGGGCCACCTGGCCTGCGCGCTCGGCGGCAACCTGCGCCGCGAACGGGGTCGATTTACGCGAACCACGAAATCCCGAACCGCCGGCCGTAGCCCACGACAGGGCATTGCCCTGGCGGTCGCTGATGGTCACGATAGTATTGTTGAAGGTCGCGTGGATATGCGCGACGCCGTCAGATACGACGCGTTTTACTTTCTTCTTGGTACGAGCTTTATCAACCATTGTGTTTCCTGTTTATTCCTTAGCTTATCGCTTCAGCGGGCGACGCGGCCCCTTACGGGTGCGCGCATTGGTCTTGGTGCGTTGCCCACGTACCGGCAGCCCACGGCGATGACGAATACCGCGGTTGGTACCGAGGTCCATCAAGCGCTTGATATTCATCGAGATTTCACGACGCAAATCGCCTTCGGTGGTATAGCCATCGATGCGCATACGAATTTGTTCAAGCTGCTCTTCATTTAACTCACGCACCTTGGTCTCGGGACTGATGCCGGTCGCACTGCAAATTTCGGCCGAGCGCGTTGCGCCAATGCCGAAAATCGCCTGCAATGCAATCACGGTATGCTTGTGATCCGGTATATTTACACCTGCAATACGAGCCATAAAAAATCTATCTCCTAAGCCGTTCGGCCAAAATGGGCGCAAATTCTAGCGGTAGCGCACCCAAAATTCAATAAAACTATCATCCGATCAACAACCGCAATCAGCCTTGACGCTGCTTGTGGCGAGGATCCGTGCAGATTACCCGCACTGAACCGTTGCGCCGGATTACCTTGCAGTTTTTGCACATCTTTTTAACAGAAGCTCTTACCTTCATGGCCTTACCCTAGTCCCGGAATCTAGCGCACCGAACCGGCGCCACCATATCCTTTAAAATTCGATTTTTTCATCAACCCGTCATACTGATGGCTCATCAGATGCGCCTGCACCTGCGACATAAAATCCATCACCACGACCACAATAATCAACAACGACGTGCCGCCAAAATAGAAGGGCACATTCCAGAATAAAATCAAAAACTCCGGCAACAGACATACCGCTGTAATGTACATCGCACCCACCAGGGTCAGGCGTGACATGACGCCGTCGATGTAAGATGCGGTCTGGTTACCAGGGCGTATACCCGGAATGAAAGCACCCGATTTCTTCAGGTTTTCGGCGGTATCCTTGGAATTAAATACCAGCGCGGTATAAAAGAAACAGAAGAAAACGATCGCCGACGCGTAAAACATAACGTACAGCGGTTGGCCCGGAGATAGCGTTGCCGACAGGTCCTGCAGCCAACGCATGCCTTCCGCCTGCCCGAACCAGCTACCCAGCGTCGCCGGGAAGAGGATTATGCTGGAGGCGAAAATCGGCGGGATAACGCCCGCCATGTTCAGTTTGAGCGGCAAATGGCTGCTCTGCGCAGCATACATCTTGCGCCCCTGCTGGCGCTTGGCGTAGTTCACCGTTATGCGGCGCTGGCCACGTTCGATGAATACCACGAAATAAGTAACCGCAAGCACCCCGACGAACAACGCGAGGATTACCAGGGAATTAAGTTCGCCGGTACGCACCAGTTCGAAAGTGCCGCCGATCGCCGCCGGCAGTCCCGCAACGATACCGGCAAAAATCAGAATCGAGATACCGTTACCAATACCGCGCTCGGTGATTTGCTCGCCCAGCCACATCAGGAACATGGTACCGGTGACCAGCGTAACCGCCGCAGTAAAAATGAAAGAGGGTCCGGGATTCACCACCAGCGCAGCGCCACCGACACCGCTTTGGCTGGATAGCGCTATGGAAATACCGACGGACTGGAAAGTCGCCAGCACCACGGTGCCGTAACGCGTGTACTGGGTAATCTTGCGACGACCTGATTCGCCTTCCTTCTTCAGCTGCTCCAGCGTCGGTATTGCCACTGTCAGCAATTGCATGATGATCGAGGCCGATATATAAGGCATGACCCCAAGCGCAAAAATCGACATGCGTTCCAGCGCACCACCCGAAAACATGTTGAACATGCCAAGGATGCCGGTACGCTGCTGGTCAAAAATTTCGCGCATGACGTTGATGTCGATTCCGGGTACCGGGATAAAAGTACCGACACGGAAAACAATCAACGCCGTAATCACGAAAAAGATACGCTTGCGCAATTCGCTCAGGGATCCACCTGAGAGACTACCCGCTATCTGTTTTGCTGAAGGGCCGGCCACGCCTATGCCTGCTCGACCTGGGCCTGGGCCACCTGGCCACCGGCAGCCTCAATCGCTGCGCGCGCGCCCCGGGTAACAGCAACGCTGTCGTCGACACTGATCTTGCGCTTGAGTTCGCCCGACAGAATAATTTTCACTTTGCGCGTCTGCAGTGGTACCAGGTTGGCTTCGACCAGGCCTTTGAGGCTGATCGTGTCCAGTCCCGAGGTTTCGATCTCGTTGAGTCGAACCTGCGCCGAGTAGCGCCCGACGCGCGAGGTAAAACCAAATTTGGGCAGGCGCATTTGCAAAGGCATCTGTCCACCTTCGAAACCGACGCGTACGCCCCCGCCGGAACGGGATTTCTGTCCCTTGTGGCCACGCCCCGCAGTCTTGCCATTGCCGCAGCCGATACCCCGGCCAACTCGCTTGGAAGCTTTATTAGAGCCTTTGGCAGGCTTTAAACTATTCAGGTACATTACGCATCCTCGACGGTCAGCATATAGTGGATCCTGTTGATCATGCCCCGATTTTCCGGAGTATCGATCACCTGTACGGTCTGGTGCATGCGACGCAGTCCAAGGCCGGCGACACAGGCCTTGTGCGAAGCCAGGCGACCATGCTTGCTGCGCACCAGGGTAACACTCAGACGTTTGACCGCAGAACTCGGCTTTGCTGCGGCCGCTTTCGCCGGCGCAGCCGATTTGACGACAGCCGCTTTCGCAGGCTCAGCCGATTCTTCGACAGCCGATTCTTCGACAGCCGCCTTCTTGGGAGCAGCCTTCTTCGGTGCAGCCGATTCCACAGCAGCTTTCTTGGTTGCAGCTTTCCTGGCTGCCGCCTTTTTCACTACCTTTTTCTCGTCAACTATTTCTTCGTCTGCCATCACATTAACCTGTAATTTCTTCGACCGTCTTGCCGCGCTTGGCGGCGATTTCTGCGGGCGCCTTCATTTGCTTCAAGCCATTGATCGTTGCTCGCACCAGATTGATCGGGTTGCGGGAACCGTTGCACTTGGCCAACACGTTGTGCACCCCGACTGCTTCGAATACGGCACGCATTGCACCGCCGGCGATAACACCGGTACCTTCGGATGCCGGCTGCATGTACACCCTGGCTGCACCATGACGGGCATTCAACGGGTATTGCAGGGTGCCGTCCTTGATCGAAACCGAAATCAGGTTGGCGCGCGCCTTTTCCATCGCTTTCTGGATGGCAAGCGGAACCTCGCGGGCCTTGCCGTAACCGAAACCGACCTTGCCGTTGCCGTCACCGACCACGGTCAACGCGGTAAAGCCAAACTGACGACCACCTTTGACTACCTTGGCGACGCGATTTACCGCGACCAATTTTTCCATCAAGTCGTCGTTAGCCTGATTATTTCTGGGTTCTGCCATTCCAATCTCCCGTTTTAGGCGCGCCTAAAATTTCAAACCATGTTCACGTGCGGAGTCGGCCAATGCCTTGATCCTGCCGTGATACTTAAAACCCGAGCGATCAAACGCAACCGTCTCGATACCTGCTGCCTTTGCCTTTTCCGCAATAATTTTGCCAACGGCGGTGGCCGCATCGATATTGCCCGAGTACTTGATAGCCTGTTTGACATCAGCAGCCAGCGTGGATGCAGTCGCTACGACCTTACCGGTTTCGCCAGAGAAAACCTGGGCATAGGTATGGCGTGGCGTGCGATGAACACACAAACGATTGACGCCAAGTGATGCAATCTTGGCGCGCCCACGACGCGAACGTCTGATTCGGGATTGTTTCTTATCCATAGTGCCTACTTTTTCTTCGCTTCTTTTCTGACGACTATCTCGTCAGAGTATTTAACACCCTTGCCCTTGTAAGGCTCGGGAGGCCGGTACGCTCGAATTTCCGCGCAAACCTGACCCACCTGTTGCTTGTCGCAACCGCGCACCACGATCTCGGTGGCCGCCGGGGTTTCAATCTCGATACCGTCGGGCACCTGGTAGTTCACCGGATGCGACAGACCGAGCGACAGGTTGAGCTGCTTGCCCTGGGCTTGTGCGCGATAACCAACGCCAACCAGCTGCATCTTCTTTTCGAAGCCATTCGCCACGCCCTCGATGATGTTATTGACCACCGAACGCATGGTACCAGTGACTGCGAGCGACGATTGACGACTGTCCCTGGGGGAAAATGTCAGCACGTTGTCCTGCTGGGTCAGCTCCACCGCGTCGTGCAGGGTCACCGTGAGGAAACCCTTGGGGCCCTTCGCGGATACCTGGCGACCATTCACGCTGAGCTCGACGCCCTTGGGCACTTCGATTGGTTTTTTCGCTATTCTTGACATTTCGTTAACCTAAACAACCGAACAGATGACTTCGCCACCGTAACCAGCAGCCCTGGCCTGTGAATCGGTCATAACCCCTTTCGAGGTCGATATGATCGCGATTCCCAGCCCGCCATTGATGGACGGCAATTCATCTTTCGATTTAAAAATACGTAGTCCCGGGCGGCTGATGCGCTTCACTTCTTCGATAACCGGCTTGCCCTGGTAATATTTCAACTCAATGACCAGCTGTTTCAGCTTGTCGTCTGAGACCTGGTAATCCCGAATGTAACCTTCGTCCTTAAGCACAGCCGCAATACGCGACTTCTGTTTGGAGGCAGGCATTTTCACATTAACCTTGCTCGCCTTTTGCGCATTGCGCACACGAGTCAGCATGTCTGCGATTGGATCTTGTAAGCTCATCTCTGTCCTCTACCAGCTAGCCATGACCAGGCCCGGAATATCGCCGCGCATGGCAGCTTCCCGGATCTTGTTACGGCACAGGCCAAATTTACGGTAAACACCATGAGGTCTTCCGGTAACACGGCAGCGATTCTGCTGTCGTGCGGCGGATGAATCGCGTGGCAGTTTCTGCAATTTTTCAACAGCAGCCATTTTTTCATCATAAGTGGCGTTGACACTCTTGATGACCAGCTTCAACTCATTGCGCTTTTGAGCGTACTTCGCCACCAGGCGGGTACGTTTCAATTCACGCTGAACCATGGAATTTTTTGCCATAATCTAAACTCGTCTAACCTCTGAAAGGAAACTGAAAAGCCGCTAACAACGCGCGACCTTCCTCGTCGCTACGCGCGGTGGTGGTAATGCTGATGTTAAGCCCACGCAGCTTGTCAATCTTGTCGTAGTCGATCTCGGGGAAGGCGATCTGCTCGGTCATCCCCATGTTGTAATTACCCTGCCCGTCGAAAGCCTTGGCGCTGAGTCCACGAAAATCGCGAATACGCGGAATCGCGAAGTTAACCAGGCGATCGAGGAATTCATACATCTGGTCACGACGCAGCGTCACCTTGCAGCCGATGGGCATCTCTTCACGTATCTTGAAGCCCGCGATCGCCTTCTTGGCGAGCGTGACAACGGGCTTCTGACCCGCAATCAAGGTCATGTCCTGAACCGCGCTATCGATGATTTTCTTATCCTGGGACGCCTCACCAACACCCATGTTGAGGGTGATCTTGGTGATACGCGGAATTTCCATCGATGACTTGTAGGAAAACTGCGCCTGCAGATCCTTGGCCACCTTTTCGCGATAATATTGTTCTAATCTGGTCATTATCTGTTCCTAAATATCCACGACTTCGCCGTTAGACTTGAAGTAACGGACCTTGCGATCGTCTTCCAGCGTCTTGAAGCCGATGCGGTCACCCTTTTGTGTATGCGGATTGAACAGCATCACATTGGAAATCTGAATCGGTGATTC
>JAJDOF010000037.1 GCA_022340305.1 Gammaproteobacteria bacterium | reverse complement strand
AACCAGCCCGAAGATGGCACCACCTGCCAGGGTCAAAACCGTGGCGCCCGGTAACGAAGCACCGGTAATTACGACATACAACACAAAGAAACCGATCAGCGTGAATACACGATTTGCGGCGTAATACTGATCAAATGCCTGCTGCTGGGACTTGACGTAATCGAGGGTCAGGTATTGCCCCAGGTCAAAAGCAAAAAACAGGATGACGACCAGCAGCAACCCCAACAGCACGATTATTTTTTTCATTTCAATAAACCCGGGATGGTTGCTCGCATATGACGGCCTTGCAGTTGATAAGTTCAGTTAACACAGTAAGCTTCGGCCCACTGCAGAAACTCGCTCTCCGGACCTTCGAACAGAATTTCAGGTTGCTTACGCTCGATCTGGTAAAGGTACATGGGATCGTAATACTGTTCGAGCAGAATTCGAATTCCCGGGTTAAATGCACTGACGTCGCCGTTAGCAAAAAAGTGACGCAATCCGGCCTCAAAGCTCGAATGTACCTGCTTATATCGCTCCCCGCCCAGGCGTTTTTGAATCCGCGACAAATTGTCGAGTACGTAACGACTGAATTCCGTCTCGGCCGCCGCCCCGTGTACACGCTGAAATTGCGGCCAACTGTGCACAATATAATCTTCGCTGATCAGCCTGATGCGGGTTTCGGTATCAACGGTCAAAATCGCCCGGGGTGCCTTTAACATTAATTCATACAGGCAATCCGGAACTCCTATGCGGCCGATGCGTCGACCTTCGTCCTCGACCAACAGCGGCCTTTCGGGAAATGCGTGGCGGTGCTTGAGCAGTTCGATCGAAACCCGATTTTCCCAGTTGATGACCGCCGGCTGAAGATCGTAGGCATCGCGCCCAAAGGCAGACCCCCGGTGGTTGGCAAGCCCTTCGAGATCGACATGATGCCTGGTTTGCTTCAGCACCCGCGTCTTGCCGACACCGGTCAGCCCGGAGACACAAACCAGCCGCAGGCTGCGAGCAGACTCTTCGAGTTCATCGATCAGGAAGCGCCGCATCGCCTTGAAACCACCTTGCACCAGCGGATAGTCGATCCCCTGCTCGCGTAACCACTGCTGCGCGGTACGCGAACGCAATCCTCCGCGAAAGCAATACAGAAAGCCCGTCGGATTCTTCTCGCAAAACGTCCGCCAGGCCTCCAGTCGCTGTTCTCGAATATCGTCAGTGGCAAGTTCCAGCCCCAACCGAATCGCCTCGTCCTGGCCGGCATCCTTGTAGCGTTTGCCGATGATCTCACGCTGCCGATCGTCGAGTAACGGGATATTGGTGGCGCCCGGAAAAGCACCCTTGACGAATTCCACCGGCGCGCGAACATCGAGCAACGGTGTATCCCGAATAAATAACTCGCGATAATCCGAACTATCCGCAACCATCGCTACTGCTCGCCCCGGTGTCGAATTTCCCAGCACAGGTGGAGTTTCGGGTTGCGCTTGAAATCCTCGCTGACAGTTGCATGGGTAATATCACGAAGCGCGAATTTTGCCTCCATTTCCGCGGCCATCTTGAAGCCACGCCGATTGGAGGAAAACAGCAACAAACCTTGCGGCAGCAGCAAATCCATCGCGCGGCTTATCAGGCTCGCATGGTCGCGCTGAATATCCAGGGTCTCCTGCATCTTGCTGGAATTGGAAAATGACGGTGGGTCCAGGAAGATCAAATCGAAATCACGCTGCAGTGAATGGCGCGAAGGATGCTGCAACAGCGCGACGATATCGGCCCGCAGCAAGCTGTAGCGCTGCTCGTCATCAAGCCCGTTAATCAGGTGATTCTCCCGCGCCCACTTCAGGTAATTCGCAGAGAGATCGACATTCACGACCGAGTCTGCGCCGCCGAGTGCTGCGAGCACGCCGACCGTCGCGGTATAGCAAAACAGGTTGAGTACACGCTTGCCATTCGCCTCACGATAGACCCTGTCGCGGGTAATACGATGATCGAGAAAAAGACCCGAGTCGAGGTAATCGCTGAGATTGATCAAAAACGAGGCCGCCCCCTCGCGTACCTGGAAAAACTCACCACGATTGTCCTGCTTATGGTACTGGCCCGCACCGCGTTGGCGACTGCGCGTTTTGCAGAACAGGCGATTTTGCGGAACGGCAAACACTTCGCCGACTACCTGCTGTGCAAGGTCGATACGCTGCGCGGCGACCGCCGGATCGATGCTCGCTGGAGCCTGGTATTCCTGCAGGTGCAGCCATTCTATCGCGGGATCGATCTCGCTTTGATAGCGATCCAGGGAAAACGAAAATTCCGGCAGATCGGCATCATAGACCCGGTAGCAACTCACCTCGTTGCGCCTGGCCCAGCGCTGCAGATGTCTGGCATTCTTCTGTAGCCGGTTACGCAGGGGTAACACCAGTGGATCGTCATCCGCTAGCGCCTGCGATTCGACAACGTCAGTCCCGGAGGCATCGGCGCCGGCGGCAACAGTGCTATATTGTGCAAACAGGCATTCGATTGGTCCATTGCGCACATCCTTGCGACCCAGCCTGGTCAATCGCAAGCGGTGCAGCATATCGGGGTTAGCGGAAATGATCGCCAGCCGCGCCGGTGCCAGACGCCTGAGAGCAGTCCCGAGATCCGTGTAGAGCTCGGCGAGGCCCTGCTCGGCTTGCAGGCGTTGACCATATGGCGGGTTACAGATCACCAGGGTTTCAGTTGCTGCCACGGGTAACTCGAGATCACCCACCTGCTGATGCGAAAACTGAATCAATTGTTCGACTCCGGCGCGCCGGGCATTTGTCGCCGCGACCTGCAGGGCTTTGTCGTCATAATCGCTGGCAAAGATCTCCACATCCGGATTATCGATAACTGCCGCGCGCGCCTGATCCAGGCAATCTTGCCAGCGCTGCGGCTGATGCTGGCGCCAGTGACTGAAGCCGAAGTAACTGCGCTGCAAGCCAGGCGCCATATTGGCCGCCATCATCGCCGCTTCGATGACGAAGGTGCCAGAACCACACATCGGATCCAGTAGACGCCGTGTTTCACTGCCCTCCTTGTTCCACCCCGCGTGAATCAATAACGCCGCTGCCAGGTGCTCTTTCAGGGGTGCACCGGTGTGTTCCAGACGGTAACCACGACGGTGCAGACTGTCTCCTGACAGATCGAGGCTGATGTTGGCCTGGTCCTGGTGCACATTGACGTGAACCTGGATGTCGGGCTGGTTTTTAGCGACCGATGGCCGTTCACCGCTGCGTTCGCGGAACTGATCGACGATAGCATCCTTGACCCGTAGCGCGGCGAAATGACTATGCGTTAGCCCGGAACGCGACAGCGTAGCGGAGACCGCCAGGCTACCACTGGCCTCCAGGTGCTGCGACCAGTCGATCCTGGACACCGCCTGGTATAATTGCGTATCGTCTTCGACGCGAACCTTAGCCAACTCGCAGAACACGCGGTTGGCCAGCCGCGAATGCAGGCACAGCCGGTAAATCGCGTCCAGATCGCCCGCGATTTCAACGCCGCCGTAGCGCTTCTCCAGTAACGCTTCAGAGCCGTCGAGGATGACACGAAGCTCATGAAATAGCAGCGTTTCAAAGCCTCTATGACCGGTGACGAATAATTTGAATTGTTGCATTTAGTTCATTAACCCGGTGGTAAAATAGTTCGCATACCACTGGCAGGTGATATTACGCCTTCTGCCGAAAACTGTTGTTAAACGATTTTTATGCAAATAGTTGTAGGAAATAACCCTTGATTTACCCTATATTAAGTACTCTAACCTGTTTGCAATCCAGGCCCTAATGACCGTTCCCACAAACTCGCGAACCACAGCCACAACATCGGGTCACGATGCCTTTGCGGACGCGGCCAGCCTTAGCAAAAAGCTGATCGGCGAAATGCTGGTGCGTATGGTAGAAAGCGCCGAAGACTACCATGACTGGAGTTTGTCAGAACACGATAGCGCCCGCCTGGTCAAATTGATCAAGCACAAGCAACGCATCATTTGCTCATCCTTTGCGTTTCAACTCAAGCAGCATTTTGCCGAATTCAAAGCAGCCGATGGCTCGCAATCGCAGGAGCGCAGTTTACATGACTGGGAACGGATCGGGCTAGCGGGATCCGATGACGATATCGAAATTACCGAGTTGGTGGCGATTACCACTCGTTATGACGGCGCATTCAAGGAATTTGATCGTTGCATACTGAAGCGACTGCAGGCCTGCACCAGGCGCGCGCGCGCCAATTTGTATGAAAATCCATTACAGGTAAAGCAACTGTGCGAATCGTTTCGCTATGCGGTCGATAGTCTCGATCTCGACGTCAGCTTCAAACTGGCACTGTATCAACTATTCGCCGATCGTTTCATCGAGTCGCTCGGCCCGCTATATCGTCGAATCGACCAGCTTTTGTTTGAACGCGGTATGATGCCGGATATGGCGATGGCCCGCATTCAATTGCGCAGCCCCGATGGATTGAGTGAATCCGAGCCACCGTCAACATTGAAAATTAACCAGAGCATGTGCCAGCTGGTGCTACTGCAGCATTACAAGGAGAAGTCACGTATCTCCAGCAACCGTTTTCAGAACTATTTCCCTGAACTGAAACAGCGTTTTGCGCGATTTGGCCTCGACGGTTACGATGAACAAATCGATCAGCTCAACCTGATTTTCAAATTGATCTTCGAGGACGAAGACCTGCCTTTACCGGTCAAGCAACAACTGGCGCGCCTGCAGATCTATGTGTTTATTACCGCAATCCAGGAAGATGGCTTTCTCCGTCGTTCCAGCAACCCGGCACGCCGACTGCTCGACAGCATCATCAGCAGCGAGGTCGAAATCGCACGCAATGGCAATTCCGAGTTTTCCGGTGTTCGCTTTATTCGCGATCAAATAGACAGCATGGCAAGCCTGCAATTCATCACGGTCGACCACTATACCCAGATGCTTGAGGGCTATCAGCGCTACATAACGGAAAACGAAAATGCCATCCGCCGCAAGCGCAAGCTCGACGCCACGCGCAAGGTATTACCGCTGGTCAAGGAGCGCCTCGCGGAGATCACCGAGCCGCTTCGCCAGCAGGGGACTTCACTGATCCTGTTCGAAAAAGTCTGGTTGCCACTACTGGTGCAAATCGCGCTGCAAATCGGCATGGATTCTGACCCCTGGCATAAGACGATTTCGATGGTACAAAAACAGGTCTGGTCACTGATCCCGAAAACCAGCCCGGATGAACAGGCAGAGTTGATCGAAGTATTGCCGATGGTGGCGCATTCGCTACACCGGGCGATGCGCAGTCTCAAGCTTGCCGAGTCGCTACAGCAATCGCTGCGAGATTTCCTGAATCTCGAGCAACAAAATGTCGCCGAGCAAACGGCGCGCAACATCATCGAAGCCCGGCGTAAAACCCGTTCACTGTCGGCACAGTCCTTCGCGCCGGAAGACGACGGCGCTGAGTTCGACGAGATCATGCAAACCGGTGTCTTTCAGATCCCGCCGGATATGATGAAAGCGTTTAAATCGATCAGGCCCGAAGCGCCGAAGAAAATTAATCACGTGGAATCCCTGGCCATCGGCGACTGGGTGCACATCAAACAAGGTCAGGAACGCAAGCTGGCTAAACTCGCCTGGAAAGCTGAAGATTCAATACTGTTCATTTTTGTCGACCGCGACGGCAAACGCGTCTGCGAAATCGATGCGACAACACTGGCGCAAAAAATCGAAGCGGGCGATATTTCGTTTGATGGCGTCGGATCGGCAGACGTGACAAAATCCCGAACCAGCTTTATGAAGACCTTGTAAAGCCGGGCCTCGATACTCGAGCGACCCGTTTGTGAAGTGAAGCAACGCGGGTCGGCGACCCGCACAACCCGTCAGACGCCCAGCAGCAATCTCGCCGGGTCTTCCAGAACATTTTTGATCGTGACCAGGAACTGAACCGCATCCTTGCCATCGACGATTCGATGGTCATAGGAGAGCGCCAGATACATCATCGGTCGCGCCACGATTTCACCGTCGATAACCACCGCGCGCTGCTGGATTGAATGCATGCCGAGAATTGCCGATTGCGGAGGATTGAGTATCGGCGTCGACAGCATCGATCCAAAAATACCACCATTGGTGATACTGAAAGTGCCACCCGTCAATTCCTCGATACCCAACTTGCCATCGCGCGCGCGCATACCCATATCACGGATCGACTGTTCGATTTCCGCATAACTCATCTGATCGGCATCGCGCAATATTGGGACCACCAGACCGCGCTCCGAGCTGACCGCGATGCCGATATCGAAATAATCGTGATAGACGATGTCGCTGCCATCGACCGATGCGTTTACCGCGGGGAAGCGCTTGAGGGCCTCTACCGACGCCGCCGTAAAAAAAGACATCATGCCCAGCTTTACCCCATGCGCCTTCTCGAAGGCATCTCGATAGGCCGCGCGGGTATCCATCAACGGCTTCAGATTGACCTCGTTAAAGGTAGTCAACATTGCCGCGGTGTTCTGTGCCTGCTTGAGTCGTTCGGCGATCTTGGCACGCAGTCGGCTCATCGGCACTCGACGATCATTGCGGCCAGCGGTGGGGATAGCTGCGGCCGGCGGCGCTGGCGCCGGAGCGGGTGCCGCGACGCTGGCGGCCGGCGCGGACTGATGTTGTAAATGTTGCTCTACGTCTGCTTTCAGTATCGCCCCCTTCTTGCCAGTCCCCTGCACGTCATCGACGTTGAGATCGTTTTCATTTAGCATCTTGCGCACTGCGGGACTGACCCTGGCACTGGCACTGTCTTCTGCGACCGGTTCTGCGACCGGTCCTGCGTCGCCGGCAGCGCTTGCCGCCGCCGCTTCAGTATTGATTACTCCGAGCACATCGCCACTTTTTACCGTATCGCCAGACGCAAATGCGATCGACTCGATGGCGCCGGCCTTGCTGGCGACAATTTCGAGCACCACCTTGTCGGTTTCGAGGTCGACAATATTCTCGTCGACTGCAACCATATCTCCGACCTGCTTGTGCCAGTCTCCCAGGGTTCCCTCGGTGACGGATTCCGGTAACTGAGGTACCTTGATTTCAACCTGCATTGTGTGCTCCAGTGATTTAAACTTTCATTAAATTATTCGAGTTTATCCGAGAACTCGGCTTCAAATGCATCCTTGACCAGTTTCGCTTCCTGCTGAAGATGCAATGCCATGTAGCCAACCGCGGGCGAGGCTGCCGAGATTCGCCCGGAGTATTGCACCTGCAACGGTGCGAAAGTCTCGTTCAGACGACTCTTGAATTCGCGAAACATGCCCTGGTTACGCGGTTCGTCCTGGCACCAGACGACGTTTTCCAGCGCAGGATAACCCGCCTTGATGTCGCTCAGGTCCTGCTTGGGAAACGGGTAGAGCTGCTCCACACGGACGATCGCAGTGGTTTTATCGTATTGTTCTTCACGGGTTTCATACAGCTTGTAGTAAATCTTGCCACTGCACAAGATCAGGCGCTTGACTGCTGCGGCGTCGATGTCGTCGATTTCGGCGATGACTTTCTGAAATTCGCCATTGCTGTAAGTGTCCAGCGTCGATACCGCTCGCTCATGGCGTAATAGACTCTTGGGGCTCAAAATAATCAGCGGCTTACGGAAGCCGCACATCATCTGGGTACGCAACAGATGGAATATCTGCGCCGGCAGGGTTGGTTGCACCACACGCATATTGTGTTGCGCGCACAACTCTAGATAGCGCTCGATACGCGCCGATGAATGTTCCGGACCCTGACCTTCGTAACCATGCGGTAGCAGCATGACCAGGCCACTCAACCTGCCCCACTTCATTTCACCGGAACTGATAAATTGATCGATAACGACCTGCGCACCATTGGCAAAATCACCGAATTGCGCTTCCCAGATGACCAGGGTTCTGGGATCGGTCGATGAATAACCGTATTCGAAACCGAGCACCGCTTCCTCGGAGAGAAACGAGTTGATCACCTCGAAGCGCGGTTGCTGCTCGGCAAGATGCTTCAGCGGCTTGTAAATCTCTCCGGTATTCTGATCGTGCAGCGCGGCATGACGATGGAAGAAAGTACCCCGCTCGCTATCCTGCCCCGACAGGCGGATATTATAGCCATCGTCGAGCAAGGTGGCATAGGCCAGGTTTTCGGCGAAGCCCCAGTCGCCGGCGAGCTCTCCGTCGATCATCTTCTGCCGGTTTTCCATAATTTTGGCAACCCTGGGATGCAGTTTGTAGCCTTCGGGCAGGGTTAACATTTGCTGACCCAGATGCTGGATTTTCTCTGCAGTGACTGCCGTACCCGGGGTTAAATTGACGTCACCTTCCTGCAAACCTGCCCAGTCGCGCGCCGTCGTCGGCTCAAGACCTGAAATCACATTCAGGGCCACCGCGCCACCCTCCTCCAGCGCACGCCGATAATCGGCGATCATTTCATCGACCTTTTCCTGCGTGGTAAAGCCTTCATCGACGAGGCGCCCGGTGTGCAGTTCCACCAGTCGTGGATGCTTGCGGATCGCAGCATACATCAGCGGTTGTGTGACTGCCGGCTCGTCGGCTTCATTGTGGCCATAGCGGCGATAGCAGACCATGTCGATGACGACATCCTGCTTGAAGGTCTCGCGAAATTTGACCGCAATCTCGGCGATGAACACGCAGGCTTCCGGATCGTCCCCATTCACATGAAAAATCGGTGCCTGTACGATGCGAGCAACCTCGGTACAGTAAAACGACGAACGCATATCGCGCGGATTGCTGGTGGTAAACCCGATCTGGTTATTGACGATGATATGGATCGTACCGCCAGTCTTGTAACCTCGTGTCTTGCACATGTTGAAGGTTTCCATGACAACCCCCTGTCCGGCAAAGGCGGAGTCACCATGAATCAAAACCGGCAACACGTCGCGCGTGGTGCGATCCGGGAAACGGCGCTGGCGCGCGCGAACCGAGCCTTCCACTACCGGGTCGACGATTTCCAGGTGCGAGGGGTTGAAGGCCAGCGCCAGGTGCATCGGCCCCGAGTCGGTATAGATGTCGGAGGAAAAGCCCTGGTGATATTTGACGTCGTAGTTAAAGCGCTCGTCCATATTTACATTGCCTTCGAATTCGTCGAACAGGTCGCTGGGCATCTTGCCGAAAATATTGGTGAGGACGTTGAGGCGCCCGCGGTGCGCCATGCCGATGACCACTTCATGGGTGTTGGTAACACCCGATTGCTGCACCACGCGATCGAGAATCGGAATCAGTGATTCACCACCCTCGAGGGAAAACCGCTTTTGCCCGATGTAGCGGGTATGCAGGTATTTCTCCAGATTTTCGGCCGCAATGATACGATCCAGTATTCGGTTGCGACGGCCTTCACGGAAATCGGGTGTCGACAACGAGGTTTCGATCTGCACCTGAATCCAGCGTTTTTGCGAACGATCCTCGATGTGCATGTACTCGAGGCCGATAGTGCCACAGTAAGTTTTTTCGAGACGCGCAATAATTTCACGCAACGGAACTTCATCGACCCCGAACAACGATCCGGTTTTGAATACGGTATCGAGGTCGGCTTCACTGAGGTCGTTGCCGGCCAGGGTCATTTCCGGATTATCCGGGATTTCGGCAAGTCCCAGCGGGTCCAGCCGGGCTTTCTGATGGCCCTTGACGCGATAGGCGTTGATGAGTTGCAGAACCTTGACCTGCTTGGCTTCATGATCGTTCGATACGGTCTCGTTCACGGTGCCGCCGCGGCGTTTGTTCATCACCAGCGACTTCATCTGCGCCTGGATTTGCAGATGATCCTGGTCCGGCGTCAACTCACCGTTTCTGAGCTCGGCAAACCAGTTTCGCCAGTTTTCATCGACACTGTTTTCATTTTGCAGATAATCTGAATAGAGTTCTTCTATGAATGCAGCGTTACTTCCGTGAAGATAACTTTGTTGCTGCATCTTCTTCATGCTCATAATCGCTTACCTGTGGGCTGCTTTGGGAACGTGAATTAAAGTTTACTTGTCAAGGCCGACATAATAGCCGAAGTTGCTGTATTAATAAGCATTTTATTGTGCACTGTTAGACCGCAACAGGGCAGCGCAAGCCACAATTTTAGTTGAACTGTCCAGCGCGACGCAAACGAGGCTGTTTTTCTGCCAGCAGGCACTGTTAGAATACGCCCTTTTCCGGGCTGGACGGCTGGCATGGCGCAATACATTTACACCATGAACGGGGTTGGCAAGGTTGTGCCCCCACAAACCGAGATACTAAAAAATATCTCGTTGAATTTTTTCCCGGGTGCAAAAATAGGGGTGCTTGGTTACAACGGTGCGGGTAAGTCGACGCTGCTGCGCATCATGGCCGGTGTCGACACCGAACACAGCGGAGAGGCGCGCCCGCAGACCGGCATCAGGATCGGCTACCTGGCGCAGGAACCCGAACTCGACAATCAACTCGACGTGCGCGGCAATGTCGAACTCGGCGTCGCGGAATCAAAGGCGTTGCTGGATCGTTTCAACGAGATCAACATGAAGTTTGCCGAACCCATGTCTGATGACGAAATGAACGAATTGCTGGCGCAACAGGCCGAGGTCCAGGAAAAGATCGATGCGGCTGGCGCCTGGGAGCTCGAGCGCAAACTCGACGTCGCCGCGGATGCACTTCGCCTGCCGCCCTGGGATGCGGTAGTGGAGAATTTATCCGGCGGTGAAAAACGCCGCGTCGCCCTGTGTCGGCTACTGTTGTCGAATCCCGATATGCTCATCCTCGACGAACCGACCAACCACCTCGATGCCGAATCAGTGGCGTGGCTTGAGCGATTTCTAAAGGACTTTCCTGGTACCGTGGTCGCGGTAACCCACGATCGCTATTTCCTCGATAACGTCGCCGGCTGGATACTCGAACTCGACCGCGGTCACGGCATACCCTGGGAAGGTAACTACTCGTCCTGGCTGGAACAGAAGCAACAGCGACTCGCGCACGAGGAGCGTTCGGAAAAGGCGCGCCAGAAATCGATGCAGGCTGAACTCGAATGGGTACAGTCCAACCCAAAGGGGCGGCAGTCGAAGAGCAAGGCTCGTCTCAAGCGCTTCGAGGAGCTGTCATCGCAGGAGTATCAAAAGCGTTCCGAGACCCGCGAGCTTTACATTCCCCCGGGGCCGCGCCTCGGTGATGTCGTTTTCGAAATCGAAGGCGGTAAAAAATCCTACGGCGACAAACTGCTCTACCAGAACCTCGAGTTCAAGCTGCCGCGCGGCGGTATTGTCGGCATCATCGGTCCTAACGGTGCCGGCAAAACGACCCTGTTCCGCGTCATGGTTGGCGAGGAGACTCTGGACGAGGGCTCGGTCAAGATCGGCGAGACCGTCAAGATAGCCTACGTCGACCAATCGCGTGACGACCTCGATGGCAGCAAGACTGTCTGGGAAGAATTATCAGACGGCCTCGACAACATCGTCGTCGGTAGCTACGAGGTTCCCTCGCGAGCCTATGTGTCACGCTTTAATTTCCGTGGCGCCGCCCAACAGAAGTTCGTCAAGGATTTGTCCGGGGGCGAACGCAATCGTCTGCACCTTGCCAAATTGTTGAAGAGCGGTGGCAACCTGCTGTTGCTGGACGAACCAACTAACGATCTCGACGTCGAAACCCTGCGGGCGCTCGAGGAAGCTATCCTGGATTTCCCGGGCTGCGTCGTGGTGATTTCGCACGATCGCTGGTTTCTCGATCGCATCGCCACCCACATCATCGCATTCGAAGGCAACAGTGAGGTTTATACCTACGAGGGCAATTACTCCGAGTACGAAAGCCATCGCAAGCAGCGTCTGGGGCAGGATGCCGATCAACCCCATCGCATCAAGTACAAGCGGCTGGAGGTCTGATGTCTGATTTCGACAAGTTATTCAAACGCCTGGATATGCTCCTCGACCGCGTCGAAACACTGGTGCCGGTCAAATCGGAAGTGCTTACCGAACCCGGTTTCAGTGCTTATCGCTGGCGTGCTAATGGCCTCGAGGGAATCGCCCATTTTGACCAGGTCGACAAATCCGAGCTGCTGCACCTGGAGCGCCAACAAAATCTGCTGTTCCGCAACACGTCGCAATTCCTGGCCGGCAAAACGGCAAACAATGCACTGCTCTGGGGCGCCCGCGGTACCGGCAAATCGTCGCTGATCAAAGCCCAATTGACCGAGTTCGCGCACCAGGGATTATGCATTGTGGAAATTCCGAAGTCGGCGACCGGGGAATTGTTTGAGATCATCCACAAACTTGCCATGGATGGGCGTAAATTTATTATTTACCTCGACGATCTATCCTTCGAAGCCAATGACGACTCCTACAAGGCGCTCAAGGCCTGCCTCGAGGGTTCGTTGCAACCGCAGCCCGACAACGTGCTCATCTACGCGACCTCGAACCGTCGCCACCTGATGCCGGAATCGATGCAGGACAACCTCGACAGCCGCATGGTGGATGGCCAGTTGCATCCGAGCGACAGCATCGAGGAAAAAATCTCGCTGTCCGATCGTTTCGGCCTGTGGCTTTCGTTCCACCCTTTCACCCAGGATCAATACCTGGACGTGGTCGAGCAAACCCTGGTGGCGCGAGATATGAAAATGGACGAAGACGCGCGCATCGAGGCAGTGCGCTTCGCTACCCAGCGCGGTTCGCGCAGCGGACGCATCGCGGTGCAATTTGCCGCCTACTGGGAAAGCCTCAAGTAACCGCTTTGGTCATTCCCGCCTGAGCGAGGATCCGCCATATCGGGGCCATAAACCTTAACCCCAGTGTCAACGTCATCCCCACGAAAGCGGCGGTCCGACGTATCGGGACCTTGTGTCGAATGACAGGATGGTCGGGCCGTCCTGAATCAGTCTCTGAAGTTTCTCGATCGGCCCCAGACGTTGACAGCTAAGGCGCACTGGAAGATTCCCGCTCAGTGGGCCGCACGCGGTCGGGAATGACAGCCCCGTTACCTCGGAGCGCCACTGAGTGGTCCGCTTGCGCGCGGCCCGAGGTAGCGGGGATGACGTTTAGTTTAAAGAATTGGGCAAGGCTCTCAGCGCATGACGAATGGGTTGGCCATGGGCTCCGCCGAGGTGCTGATCCACACTGTCTGGGTGCGCGTGTAATCGTAAATGGCATCGATGCCACTTTCGCGGCCCGGCCCACTGTTTTTGAAACCACCAAACGGTGCGATAGGCGAAACCGCCCGGTAGGTATTGACCCAGACAATGCCGGAACGCAGCGCATCGGAAACACGCAAGGCACGCGCCACATTCGCTGTGAACACACCCGCGGCGAGACCGAAGTCGGAATTATTGGCCATTTCGATCGCTTCGTCTTCACTTTCGAACGACAGCGCCGACAGTATCGGGCCAAACATCTCCTCGCGCACCGTGCGGATATCCTGATGCGGGCAGTCGAGAATAGTCGGTGTGTAATACCAGCCGCCGTCAAGTCCGTCAGGGCGTTTGCCGCCGAATAACAGGGTGGCACCCTCCTGCACCGCATCCTTGACTGCTGCGCTGATGTGGTCGAGTTGCTCACGCGTACACAGGGGGCCGACCTGGGTATCATCTGCCAGCGGATCACCGATGCAAATCTGCCCGGCACGCTCGACCAGCTTGTCGAGGATCTGCTGGCGGATACCGGACTGGATAAAAACCCTGGAACCAGCCACACAACTCTGCCCGGTAGCACCAAAATTGCCGGCGATGATGCCGTTGACCGCGCCTTCCACATCGGCGTCGTCGAATACCAGTATGGGTGACTTTCCACCCAGCTCAAGCGACACCACGGCAAAGTTCTCGGCGCTATTGCGCACGATATGACGCGCTGTTTCGGGTCCACCGGTAAAGGCGACGCGCGCCACGTCGCGATGACTGGTCAACAGGCGGCCGCAGGGTTCACCGAAACCAGTGATCACGTTTATTACACCCGGTGGAAATCCGGCCAGTTCGACAATGCGCGCGAATTCGAACATCGGTGCCGGCGCCATCTCCGACGCCTTCAGCACCACCGTGTTGCCGGCCGCCAGCGCCGGCCCCAGTTTGGTTGCGGTCAGGAACATCTGCGCATTCCAGGGAACGACCGCCGCGACCACGCCAATCGGTACACGCCTGGTGAAGACGTGCATGTCCGGCTTGTCGATGGGCAACGTGGCGCCCTGAATCTTGTCAGCGAGGCCAGCGTAGTAGTAATAGTATTCGGCCACGTAAGCGGATTGTGCACGTGTTTCTCTGGCGAGTTTGCCGCTGTCGAGGGTTTCGATTTCACCGAGTAAATGCGCATTCTCAGCAACCAGATCACCCAGCCGGCGCAGCATCTTGCCGCGCTGGGTAGCGTTCATTTCAGCCCAGGGGCCCGACTTCAGGGCTCGATTGGCAGCAGCGACGGCACGATTGACTTCCGCCTCACCTGCGATAGCAGCCGTCGCCCAGACTTCACCGCTGGCGGGATTGATCGATTCGAGCCGAGCACCATCGACGGCATCCAGCCACTCACCATCGATATACATTTGATAGTGCTTCATAAGTACAATCCTGATTCTAGGGAGCACAAAAGACTAGCGCTAAATCTGCCCGGTGAAAAGCGATAATGGTCGGTTCGAATCCATTGCAAATGCTGCAGAAGCAGCCGTGGAAAACACCTCGAGAAAGCCCTGGCACGCGTCTGGATTGCTTCGGCAAGAGCCTCCTGCAGCGATCAAGCAGTGATTTACCGCTATCCAATCACCACGACCCCGTGAGAAAATAGTTGAGATCTTGCTTGCAAGTCGCTACTGCAACGACTAACTATGAGACGCAGTACCGATAGTTATCCTTGAAATGTGCGCAACCTCGTGCCAATCTTTAGTGATTAACCGCCTAAATTGTCGATTCAGTATTTGGAGCAAGGCTCTTGGACCTCGCAGAAGAAACAGATTTACTTCGCAAGATACCGATGTTTGCCAAGATGGAAACCTCGAAACTTAAATTGCTGGCCTTCGCCAGTGAGATAATTTCGTTCCAGAATGGCGACATTGTATTTAACAGTGGCGATAGCGCCGACTATGCCTACGTCATAATGGAAGGTGCCGTCGATGTCATTACCGAAACAGACAAGGGACCCATCGTTACGGTTACGCTCACCCAGAATCAATTGATAGGAGAACTGGGTCTGCTTAACAATACCCCTAGAATTGCCACGCTGATCGCAAATGGTAACCTGCTTGCAATGAAGATCACCGCGGAAATGTTCTTTCGCATTTTACGCGAAAACACCGAAGTCGCACTCGACGTCATTCGCATGCTCAGCGACAAACTCACTCGCACCCACGAGCAGGTTGAAGCATTACAACGGCAGGCAAACCAGCAGGTCGGGAATTAGTATTGGCGCCGAAGGCTGCCGATACCACAGGACTTAAACGCTTCCAGGCGCTTTGGCAGCGCAACCTGCTCGATGGCGCCAGCGACGACAGCACGACAATTTACCAGCGTCTACTAGCGGGCTATGGTGAGCCAAACCGCCACTACCACACGCTTGAACACATCCAGCACTGCATCGGCATGTTCGATGACTGCAAGCAGCTCATCAGCGAGCCCGATGCGCTCGAACTCGCAATCTGGTTTCACGATGTGATCCTGGTTGCGGGCCGGCCCGATAACGAAGCCATGAGCGCAAAGTTGTATCTCGAGATATCCGCAGCCGTGCACCGTGACGAAATGCGCCAGCTCATCGCTCGACTGATCATGGCAACCCTGCACAACGGTGACCAGCTTGATGATGCCGACAGCATTTACATGGTCGACATCGACCTTTCAAGTTTCGGTCTGCCCTGGGACTATTTTCTGCGCGACAGCCTGAATCTAAGGGCAGAAAACCCGCAGCTGGACGACGAGGATTACCAGCTCAATCAAACCGGGTTTCAGCGAGGTCTGCTGGCGCGCCCGCGCTTCTTCCTGTCTGATTATTTCCATGATCGCTATGAACAACAGGCCCGCGACAACCTGGCCGACTACTTCGAATACCTGCGCAATTCCGCTTGACTCGCGACATCCCGGGCCACGACCCTATTCGCTGGCAACCGTATATATTCTCACCGGCCGCTGCAAACCACGAACTGACACCTCGTCAAGCTCCCTGAAAGTAAAACTGCCATCGGTTATTTCATCACGGGTACTTTGCGCAACAATTATCCGTGTGCCGTAATCCTTATTGAGCTGCTCGAGGCGGGCGGTCAGGTTGACGTTGTCACCGTGCACGGTATAGGCGACTCGATCACCCGATCCCACCAGGCCACCCACGACCGAGCCGGTATTGATGCCGACGCGGGTGTTAAACGCGATTCCATCGCCAAACTCGACGCCTTTCAGCACAGCCTGTATAGCAAGCGCTGCGCGCACCGCATTTGCGGCGTGGTCGACATCGGGTTTCGGCAGGTTAAAGGTAGCGAGTACCGCATCGCCCTGGAATTGGCTTATCACACCACCGAAACGGCTTATCGGCTGCGAGATCAGGCTGAAATAGCGGTTTAATGCATCAATCAGCTGCACCGGGGTGAGCGTTTCGCTAATCGTGGTAAATCCCTCGATATCGGTGAACAATATCGTGCAATCCGCGACCTCACCCTTACCGGTAATCGCGCCCTCCTCCGACTGGGTAACCTGTTGCGCCACCTCCTCGGGTACGAAACGCGACAGGTCGCGCGCCGCACTGCCCTCGATGACCGACTCGATCAGCAGGTTACGCGCGCGGTGCAACGCCAGCGCAAGCACGCCGGTGACCATTAAAATCGATACGATCTTGTCGAACTCGGCGCCAATCAGAATACTATTGGAAGTCATGTACTCGACGTAATCGCGCGTGATCATGTTGTCTGCCGGATCCTTGGTAACCACGTATATCACCATCATTGTCCAGCCAATGGCGGCGCTGACCCCGGTCGATATGACGAATCGGGGATCGAAATGCAGGGCGCGAATCGCGATAAAAATGAACAGGTAGAGCAAGGTGGGTGATTTCAGATAGAACGAGGGAGGTTGTTCGTACTGCAGGTGAAAACTCCAGATCAGGCCGAGCAGCAGGATGATATCAACCACCGACGACAGGTACAGCATCCAGTCCGGCAACTTGCGATTTATCGCCAGCCCAAGGCGGATCAGGCTGAAAACGAGATACAGCGAAAGCACCCAGGGCACCGGCGCAAAATCGGCATCCTGGGAAAATGTTTTCGGCGCAATCGCATACAGCAGAGCGAACACGGTGACAATCATCAGCTGGATCACACTGATCAGGATTTCACTGCGTTCCTGCTGATTCTGTATCGATTGACGTAGGCGCGACGGCAGCACCTGGTTCTCGAAGTTGCGTCCCAGTAGCGGCCAGTGGACAGACTTACTCGATCTTTCCGGTTTTGATTTCAGTGCTAACTCCCATGTGCTGTCCGCGAATACTGTGCAGATCAACCCGGTGACAATAAATGCCGACACCTGGCTGATGTGACCCGCCTCCCCGGCAATAATTCAACTAATCCGGCAACAGGCAAACTATTTTCACAGTGCGCTGAACCGAGATTCAGTGTAGTCTGCGTCGAGAATAATGTCATATACGACTGGAATGACCGAACGACTTCAACAGTCTCGAATTTTGATATACAGCCACGACTCGTTTGGACTGGGTCATCTGCGCCGCTGTCGATCCATCGCTCATTCGCTGGTTGCCCGCTACAAGGGGCTGTCGGTGTTAATTCTATCGGGATCTCCGATCATCGGCAGTTTCGACTTCAAGGCGCGTGTCGATTTTGTGCGCATCCCCGGGGTCATTAAACTCAAGGATGGTGAATACACCTCGTTGGCTTTGCACATCGACCTCGAACAAACCCTGCTGATGCGCGAATCGATCATTTATCACACCGCCATCACCTTCAAACCTGACATTTTCCTGGTCGACAAGGAACCGACCGGATTGCAGGGTGAAGTTCGTAGCACCCTGGAAATGTTGCAAAGCAAGGGCTGTATCAATGTCCTTGGTTTGCGCGACGTAATGGATGAAATCGGTCAATTAAAAATTGAGTGGACGCGAAAAAAGGTGCCACCAGTGCTCGACAAGCTCTATCACGACATTTGGGTTTACGGGCTTAAGGAAATGGGCAGCCCCGTCGATGGACTGGGCCTGCCGCTAACCACCACCCGAAAGATCGCCTACACCGGCTATCTCGGCCGCGAAATCCCCAGTGACCGCAATTGGGTCCCGCCGATCGAAACCGATGAGCCGTTCACCCTGGTCACCGCCGGTGGCGGCGGCGATGGGGCCGAAATGATCGACTGGGTGCTTCGCGCCTACGAATCAAATGCAAAACTGCCGCACCGCGCTATCATCGTCACCGGTCCTTTCATGCCACCCGCCGAACAGCAGGATTTTCATGAACGCTGCGACCTGCTTGCCAACGTCGACATCATCTCTTTCGACAGTCACATCGAGTTGCTGATGGAAAAAGCGAACGCCATTGTCGCCATGGGCGGTTACAACACCTTTTGTGAAATCCTCACGCTCGACAAACCGGCACTGATCGTGCCGCGCTCAGTTCCGCGACAGGAACAGCTGATTCGTGCCGAGCGTGCCGTCAAACTGGGCCTGGTCAGCATGCTCGACCCCGCTGTCGATAGTCACGTCGAACGCATGATCACAGCCCTGCAGACACTGCCAGGGCAACCCAGGCCCTCGCTTGCGAAAGTTCCCGGATTACTCGCGGGTCACTGTAATATCGCCGATATGGTGCGAGATTATCTCGAACCCAGTGGACAGGCCAGCATTACGGCCTGAGTTACAACTGAGTCGCAAACCGAATCCCCAGTGTGTCGACCTGCAGCGCCTCCCGCGTCCTGATCTATGTGCAGCACCTGCTTGGAGTGGGTCATTTGCAGCGTGCTTTGCAATTGTCGGATGCTTTGCTGCGGCACGGTTTCCAGGTAGACCTGGTGTCCGGTGGCCAGCCCACCCGATTGCAGCTGCCGGCGAATCTGCGCATCCACCAACTGCCTCCGGTCTACAGCGCTGACGGCAGCTTTTCACGCTTGCTCGATACCAACGGCGACGCGATCGACGATGACTGGCGGGAACGGCGCAAGCATCAGTTGCTCGATATATTTAACTCCAGCAAAGCCCAGGTATTGATTACCGAGACCTTTCCGTTCGGGCGGCGCATGCTGCGCTTTGAATTACTGCCGCTGCTGGAGGCGAGTCGTAAAAGTGTCGAATGCAGGCAAGTGATCGCCTCGATTAGAGACATATTGCAACCCCGCTCCAAACCCGGACGCGACCGCGAAACCTGTGAATTGATCGACGCATATTACGATCACGTGCTGGTTCACGGTGATGCCAACATCGCCCGCCTGCAAGATAGCTTTGCCCGTGCAAACTGCATTGCAGACAAGTTGTATTACAGCGGCTATATTTGCGCACAACCCCCGCCGTCAGCTCCGTCGAATGCAGGCACCGACGAAGTCCTGGTGTCGGCAGGAGGCAGCAATACCGGGCTGCAAATTTTACGCGCAGCGCTCGCCGCGAAACCTTTATCTGCCTGCAGGGATTTACACTGGCGATTGCTGGTAAGCCCCGCAATTTCGACCGCGGACTTCAACCAGTTACAGGAACTGGCCGATGATGGCGTCAGCGTCGAACGTAACCGCGCCGATTTCACTGAACTGATCAAAGGCGCACGGCTGTCTATTTCACAGGCCGGCTATAACACCATGACCGATCTGCTTAGCAGCGACACTCCCGCGGTGGTGATCCCCTATGCCGAAGGCGACGAAATCGAACAAACCCTGCGGGCGCAGGTGTTGCAGGCCCGCGGCAGACTGATCGCGCTGAACCAGACAGAACTTGGCGCGCTGAGCCTGGCGCGCTCGATCGCAGCAGCGCTTGCCACCAATACAAAGCTTGCAGTCAATCTGAATGGGGCCGACAACAGTGCCGTGATGATTAAGCGATGGTTAACTGAGGCCGAGGAAGCACGGTGAACACTACTCGACAGGCCTGGAGCTGGCTGCTGCGCGAACTGGATCGCTGGGGTGAAAGCGGCCGCCGTGCAGATTTCTGGTGGCGCGATGACGACGCATTCAGTGCCAACCGACAACTCGAACGTTTGCTGGAGCTGCGCACAAGGCACTCCACCCCGCTGGCGCTGGCGGTGATTCCAGCACGTCTCGATGCGTCGCTGGGACCCGGACTGCAAAATCACAGGGGGGTGTCGGTGCTGCAACACGGTTATTCCCACCACAGCCACGCCGCAGCCGGTGAGCGCAAACTGGAGCTTGGTGGCGCACGTACAAGCGAAGACATTCTTGATGATCTGCAACGCGGGCGGCAAATCCTGCAGCAGCATTTCAGTGCCCGCTTTACCCCGGTACTGGTGCCGCCCTGGAATCGCATCGATCAGCGCATCGTGACAGCATTGCCGACGATTGGTTTCACCGGCATATCAACCATGCGAGTGCGGCGTAACGCCTGGCCGGCGAAGGGATTGCGCCAGGTGAACACCCATCTCGACCCGGTCAACTGGCGCCATAACGGGGGGTTTATCGGCCTTTACCCGGCGCTGGGGATGCTGGTCCAGCACCTTGTCGCCAGGCGTAGCGGATATCGCGATATCGATGAGCCCACGGGTCTGTTAAGTCATCACCTGGTGCAGAACGAGGCAGTCTGGCAATTTTTTGACGACCTGTTGGCAATGCTGTGCGCGCATCCCGCGGTCAACTGGATCGACGCGCCCTCGATCTGGGAAACGTCATCCGCGGAATAGCCATAACCCCGTTGTTGCCCCATCGCCCAACAGCGACCTTTTGGCTTCAGGATTTCAGCAGGGCGACCGCGCGGTATTGATCGAGGAGCAGGCCCTTCGCATCCAGCTCAAACAGGTGGATTGCATCCCAGGCAAAATCCACCGGCGACTCGCCGCGCATGTCCCAGTTGCAGGCCAGCGCATAAACACAACGGATAATGCCCTTGTGTACCACGGCGCCGGCATTTTCACCCGACATGGCAAGTTCGCATAACCAGGGCTGCAACCGCGCCTGGACCTGGCGCGGGCTTTCGCCGCCAGGCGGACAGAAATCGAGACCGCGCCGCTCGTTGTCGCGCATCTCGTCGCCGAGCTGTTTACGCAAGGGTTTAAGCACCTCCCCTTCCCAGTCACCCCAATGCATTTCGATCAACGCGGGTTCGATGCAGTAGTTGAGGCCTAGTATTTCGGCCGTTTCCAGGGCCCTTTGCAGCGGGCTGCAATACCAGCGATCTTCACGAAACTCGGACGGCAGTTTCAGCGTCCGCAATGTGTGGCGGCCAGACTCGTTCAGCGGCTGGTCGATACGTCCCTGTATGCGTTTCTGCAAATTCCAGTCGGTGATACCGTGGCGGATCAGCGCAAGCCGTGTCATCGCCGCTGCCCACCCAGGGACTTGTCGAGGCGCTGCATCAGCTTGTCGATACCGCCCTGCATGGAGAATTCACTGCGTACGCGCTCGAATCCGGCCTGCCCCAGTCGCGCGCGCAACCCGGGGTCGCTAATCAGTCGACGCATTGCATCAGCGAGCTCGTGACTATTTTTTTGCTCGACCAGCCAGCCGGTCTCACCATGGATAATTAATTCCGGGATACCCGAAATACGACTCGACAGGCAGGCCAGCCGCTGGCTTTGCGCTTCCATCAATACGTTCGGCAGGCCATCGCGATCGCCATCGGCCGAAATCTTACTCGGTAACACAAACAGGTCGGCAGCTCGATATTGCGTCAGCACCTGCGCCTGGGGCAGCGCCCCCAGCCACTGGATACGCTCGGCCAGGCCCAGCTCGCGCGCCACCTGTTGCAGGGATTCGAGCAATTCGCCGCCACCGATGTGGCTGAACTGCCAGCATAGGGTCGGTGGCAATTCGACAAGCGCCGCCAGCAGAATTTCATATCCCTTTTTGTCCACGGCGCGACCCACGCTGATCAGGCGCACGGGGTTCTGCGCATCGCTACCGTCGCGCACCGCGGCTGGCTCCGGGTTTTGATCGAAGCGGGTGAAGTCGAGACCGTGATATAGCAGGGTCACCTTGTCAGGCGTCGCCGCCAGGCCAGCCAGGAATCTAGCATTATTGGCGGTACAGGTGACTACCCAGTCGCTAGCCGACAGTTTCTTGCGTATTTCCCGCTCGGGAATGGTCCAGATATCCTTGGCATGCGCGGAAATGCTGAACGACTGTCGATTGATGATGCTGGCGTACAAGCATACCGACGTCGGGGTGTGCATGAAGTGGGCGTAATAGTGTTGAACCGTGCGCGGCATTTCCTGCGCCATTACCAGGGCCTGGGCAAAACGTCGTACACGACTGCGCGTCGGCTCATACCATAAGTCGACTGCGAAGCTCGCCAGTGCGCGCCAGAACCCGGCCTTCCAGCACAGGCGTAGCGCAGCAGCTGCCACCCGCCCCGGAGCGTCATGCACATATTCAGGCAGGTAGTGCACTCGCGCCTTGATCTCGGCATGTATCGGGTGGCTGGCCGGATCGTATGGATGGCGCAACGAAAAGATACACAAGTCGATGCCACGCTGTTCCAGCGCCAGGATTTCCTGGGCAACAAAAGTTTCAGACAGTCGGGGGTATCCCTTCAGGACAATTGCAAGCCTGGGCGGCATAAGCTGTATTTGATATAAATCGAACGATGCGCGATAGTACACCGGCGCGGCATGCCATACTAGCGGGGTCAGGCAGGGCGACAACGCTCAACTGGCAAAACAGAAACCGGAATCACATGGAACCATCGCTCTTCAAATACATCCTGATTCACAGCAGGCGCGACCAGATTTTGCTGGTACTGCTGTCACTGGCGTCATTACCGTTGGTCTACATCACCCTCGAATTGCCCAAGAAAATCATCAATCTGCTCGAAGGCATGGATATACCCGAGTCAATTTTCGGTTTCCAGCTCGACCGCCTTGATGTCCTGATCGTACTCAGTTGTGCTTTCCTGCTGGTGGTGGCCTGCAGTGGCGGACTGAAATACCTGTTGAACGTGTACCGTGGATCGCTTGGCGAACACTTGCTGCGCCGACTCAGGTATGAGCTGTACCAGCGCATACTGCTGTTCCCGATGCCACATTTCAAACGCGTATCCTCGGGCGAACTGATCCCGATGATCACCGCCGAAACCGAGCCTCTCGGGGAATTTATCGGCGAGTCTTTCACCCTGCCGGTATTCCAGGGCGGCACCTTGCTGACTTATCTGTTTTTCATTTTTCAGCAGGATATATTCCTCGGCTGCGCCGCCATCGCACTGTATCCATTCCAGCTCTACGTCATTCCGCAACTGCAAAAGCGCGTCAACCAGTTGTCCAAGGAACGGGTCGCGGTGGCGCGTAATTTATCGGGGCGCATCGGCGAAACCATCTCCGGCATCGACGACGTGCATGCCAACGACACCAGCCACTATGAGCGTGCGCACATCAGCCAGCGGCTGGGGCAGATTTACCTGATTCGTTTCGCCATTTACAAACGTAAATTTTTTATCAAGTTTCTCAACAATTTCATTGCCCAGCTGACACCGTTTTTCTTTTATTCGGTCGGCGGTTACTTCGTGTTACGCGGCGATCTCTCCATCGGTTCCATGGTCGCGGTGCTGGTGGCCTACAAGGATCTGTCGGGTCCGTGGAAGGAATTGTTGCGCTACTACCAGCGCATGGAAGACATGCGCGTCAAGTACAGCCAGGTAATTCAACAGTTCAATCCCCTCAACCTGCTCGATACCGACATCATCGATCAGCGACCGGATACACTCGATTTACCCGCCCGCGAAATTCACGCGAATAACCTGCGCTACTCCGAAGACGGACTCTATTACAGCATCGATGGCACCAGCTTCAAGTTCCCGATGGATCAACACTGCGCCGCCGTCGGCCTCGGCAACAGTGGCAAGGAAGAGCTCGCTTTCCTGATGTCGCGCCTGATCAATCCAAGTTCAGGCAGCTTAACCATTGGCGATCAAAAAATGGATGTCATGCCGGAGGCGATCATCGGTCGGCGCATCGGCTATGTCGGGCCCGCGGTGTTCATGTTCAACGGCACGGTTTACGACAACATCTGTTACGCGCTCAAGCATACCGCGGTAAGTCATGACAACGCGGATACGCACAAGGACATCCTGCAAGAACGCGTACTGGCAAAGAAATCGGGTAACTCCCCTGATCGCTATGACGATGACTGGATCGACTACCAGGCAATCGGTTGCAAGGATGATGAGCAGATGAAATCAAGGATTATCGAGATTTTGCAAATGGTCGAACTGGACGAAGAAATTTACCAGTTCGGGCTTCTTTCCTACGTGCAGCAATCGGCTGATCTCGATCTCGCCGAACGCATCATGGAAGCGCGCAAACAATTGCGCGACAGGTTCCGCGAACCGGAGATCGAACGCCTGGTCGAGCCATTCGACCATGAAAAATACAATCTCAACATGACCGTGTCGGAGAATCTCTTGTTCGGCACGGTGTACGACGAGGCCGTCGATGTCGAGCAGCTGATCAATAAACCAGTGATACAGAACGTGCTGATCGAATATGGCCTCAACGACGAGTTTCTCAGTGCAGGACTACAGATTGCCGGAATCATGCTTGATCTGTTCTCCGACGTGGAACCAGACAGCGAATTGTTCGAGCAGTTCAGCTTCATCAATGCCGACGACCTCCCCGGCTTCAACAAGCTGCTACAGCATTCGCGACAGAACGGCATCGAAAATCTGCCCGATGAAGACAAGCGCCGATTAATTTCACTGCCATTCAAACTGGTGGTGGCGCGCCATCGCCTGGGTCTGATCACCAATCCGATTCAGCAGAGCATTCTGCAGGCACGTGTGAAGATCAGGGAAATTGCGCAAACCGAGGATCTTGGAATCGAATTTTTCGAAGAGGACAGCTATAACCCGCGCATCACGATCCAGGACAATATCCTGTTCGGCAAGCTCGCCTACGGGCAGGCACATGCCCAGCAAAAGATTAACAACCTGATTGCCGATGTGGTCAACTCGCTGGGCCTGCGCAACGACATAATCGAAGCGGGCCTGCGCTACGAAGTGGGCGTAGCCGGTGGCCGCCTGTCGTCGGTTCAACGCCAGAAACTCGGCCTCGCACGGGCGCTGATGAAGGCACCGGACCTGCTGATTGTGAACGAGGCCCTTGCCAGTCTCGATCCATCGAGCGAGCGCCGCCTGATCGATAACGTACGCAGCACCATGCGCGAGCGCGGTATTTTGTGGGTACTGGGTCGGGTGCAACTCGCAGAACAGTTTGAAACGGTCATGGTGATGGAGCGCGGCAAATTGCTCGACAAGGGCCCTTTTTCCGCCATGCAGCAAAGCAACGAACACTTCCAGCATTTACTCGATACCGCCTGACCCGGGATGCAGGCGTTCAGCGCCGGAACATCAGGTGAGTGGTAAACCACCGATCCGTAATTTCACGTCGTATTCCACCGCAGAGGTTGCCCCATTCGAGACGCAGCGGCGGCTGGTACGGCCGTAATCCGACACTGGCCGCCAGTTGTATCAGCGTCGCACGGGTGAAGCAGTTGATATGCTCGAGTGGGTGAATCGCGTCCAGGCCGGGGGACCAACCGTGCCGGCGCAGGCGCCGAACCACATCGCGACCGTCAGGCACGCGCAGGTAAACGATGCCATCGGCAGGCAGACATCGACACAGTTCCTGCAACGCCTGCCGTGGATCGGGCAAGTGCTCGAATACCTGGTTGGCATAGATAAAATCGAATTTGCCGTCAGCCTGCTCCAGCTTGTCCACAACCGGCACCCCAAGTCGCTGTGCATGATCGCGGCGTAACGCCGATAGCTCGTAACCGCGAACCTCAAATCCGTGCGCCTGTACCATGCGGCACCAGTATCCCCATCCCATTCCATAGTCGAGCACCCGCGTTTGTTGCGGGGGTTTGTCAAATAACCGCATAAGGGTCGTTACCTGCCCCGCGTACTGGCGGAAACGTTGCGCCGGCGCGCTGCGTTTCTTTTGCAGGCTACCCGCCTGGTCAACCCAATCCTGGTACAGGCGCTGCATACCGGCGGTGTCCAGGATCCTGTCCTGGAAAATAAAGCTGCATTCAGCGCAGCGCGCTATTCGATAGCGGCCGCCGGCGAGCTCGGCGGGCGCCAGCCGTCCACCATAGAAGCCTTCGAGGAATGCTGCCAGGGGTGCTTCATCGAAGCCGAGATCACAGAGCAACTGCTGCGACTTCGACCCACACAGCGGGCAGACCTCGCGCCGCAAAAATCGGGACGTCATCAATTACTTGTAGGGATCGGCTGCGTCGCGCAATCCGTCGCCAAAAAAGTTGAAGGTGAGGATAACCAGGATTACCGGCACTACCGGGTACAGCAACCAGGGATAAAGGGCCACCACATTGATGTTTTGCGCTTCGTTCAGTAACACCCCCCAGCTGGTAACCGGGGGTCGCAGTCCCAGCCCGAGAAAACTGAGGGCCGTTTCGCCGAGTATCATTGCCGGCACCGACAGAGTAGCCGATGCGATCAGGTGACTCATGAAGCCGGGCAGCAGATGCCGGCCAATGATACGGCTCGGCTTTGCACCCATTAATTCGGCGGCGGCACAGTAATCCTCTTCACGCAGCGACAACAGTTTGGAGCGAACCGCACGTGCAAGCCCGGTCCAGTCGAGCAAAGCGAGGATCACCGTGATGCCGAAAAAGATCAGAATCGGACTCCAGTTCACCGGCAACACGGCCGACAGCGCCATCCACAGCGGCAACTCCGGAAACGAACGGATCACCTCGATCATGCGTTGTACCGAGGCATCGACCCAGCCACCGTAATAGCCGGCAAGCCCGCCAATGACGATACCGAGGGCAAAACTGATGATGATTCCCACCAGCCCGATGGTCAGTGAAATTCGCGCCCCATAGGTAATGCGGGAAAACATGTCGCGCCCGAGGCGATCGGTGCCGAGCAGAAAAAAGGTGCCGTTATCGGGCGGGCACACCAGGTGGAAACTCGCTTCGAACAGGCCCCAAAAACGATACTGGTCACCGGCGCAGAAAAATCGCAATGGCTGCACGTCATTCTTGTTCTCCGGGTAGTTTCGCTTGAGTATTTCCAGATCGAGCTCGTAGCTTCGACCGTAAACGAAGGGACCGATGAATTCGCCCTGGTGAAACAAATGTACCGACTGGGGTGGTGAATAAATGTAGTCGGTGTTACGCGTGTGCAAATCATAGGGCGCGATGACTTCACTGAACAGGATGGTGGCATAGTTTAATGCCAGAATAACGCCGCAGATTACCGCGAGGCGATGGCGTTTCAGTTTCCACCACATCAACTTCCACTGCGACGCCATGTAATACTTTTCCTGAGCCGGCGTCAGTGCTTCAATCGAATGCGGATTGAAGGCTTCCTGCGAAACAAAGTGAGCGCGATTCATTTGCTTGCCGTCCCGCCGAGTCGAATGCGCGGATCGAGCAGCGCAAGCGCTATGTCGGATACCAGCACGCCGAATACGGTCAGCATTGCCAGGAACATCAGGAAGGAGCCGGCCAGGTACATGTCCTGGCTTTGCAGGGCACTCAGTAAAATCGGGCCGGTAGTGGGCAATGACATCACCACGGCAACGATTTCGGCCCCAGAGATTACGGTTGGCAACAGGTTACCAACGTCGGCGACGAAAAAATTGAGCGCGATCCGTAACGGGTATTTGCGCAGCAGTTTACCGGGCGGCAAACCCTTGGCGCGACCGGTGGTGACGTATTGCTTTTGCAGTTCGTCGAGCAGGTTGGCACGCAACCGGCGGATCATACCGGCGGTACCCGAGGTACCGATAACGATAACGGGAATCCACAAATGCTCGAGTATCGACAACAGTTTGTCCATACTCCAGGGTTGACCGATGTACTGCGCGTCCATCAGGCCGCCGATGCTGGTGCCGAAATAAACGTTGGCGAGATAGAGCATGACCAGTGCAAGCAGAAAATTCGGCGTCGCAAGCCCGAGGAAACCGAGCGTGGATAACCCGTAATCACCCCAGCTATACTGGTGTGTGGCCGAGTATATGCCGATGGGAAATGCGATCATCCAGGTAAACAGTATCGTCGCAATGGAGATGATGATGGTCAGGAACAGACGATCACCAACCACTTCGGTAACCGGCAGGTCATATTCGAAAGAGTGACCGAAATCACCCTGTAACATACCTGTAAGCCAGTACCAGTACTGCTCGATCATGGGCTTGTCGAGGCCGTATTGCTCGCGCAGAAACTGGATTTTCTGTTCATCCACGGCTTCGCCCTGGGACTGTAGTTCGGCGATATGGCTCTCCAGGTAATCCCCGGGTGGCAACTGAATGATGACAAACACCAGCACGCTGATGATCAGCAGGGTGGGAATCATCGTTAGAATGCGACGGATCAGATAACTCAGCATCAGCGCCTGACCTCGTCGAACCAGAAGGTATCGGGTTTGTAGATGCCAAAGTAAGCACCGGGTGAAATATCGTAAAACCCGGTCAGTGGAACATTGTGTAAATTGTTGTTGACCACGACCGGGTGCGGAACGTGATTGACGATACCAATGGTAAACATCTGATCGCGATTTATTTCCAGCATCCGGTGCCAGATTGCAACTCGCTTTTCATGGCTGTCAGCGTGAGACCACTGTTCGGACAGCGCCAACAACTCGCGTGCTGCCGGTAAATCCGGCTCCTCGCCGCTGGTACCGCCCGATTCATACCAGGCGCCCCACTGTGGCCACTGGTATTGATACTTGGACGTCGGCGCCAGCGCCATCGGGTTATTTTCCGCCGTCGGAATCGCATTTTCCAGTCCGCTCCAGATCGACATGATCGCATCACCGGAGAAAATTCGATTGCGGAACACTTCGCGAGTCGACGGAACACTGTACAACTTGACGCCCGCCTTGAGCCAGCTATCGTGTATCAACTCGAGCACATCGGTTTGCTCGGTGCTCTCGCCAGCGGTCTGTACAACGATTTCGAGTGGACGACCATCCGGCAACAGGCGCACACCGCGGTCATCACGCTCGAGCAGGCCGAGTTCGTCGAGCAGTCGATTGGCATGCTTCAGATCGAATTCAATCCAGTCACTCTGATATTCGGGTTTGTATAACGGGGATTCGGCAAGCACCGTGTTATTGCTTGCCTGCACCAGGCGAAAATACACCACCTGGTTGATTTCATAACGATTTATCGCCAGCGACAGGGCGCGCCGGAAACGAACATCACGCAGTAGCTTACGATAAACGGCATCATTGGCATTCAGATCCGGATAAAGCGCGAGATGCGCACCCTTAGCAGTCTGCCACAGGCGCACATCGAAATTGTTACGCTTTGCGGTGGACTTGAGAAAGGTGTAGTTATCCATGCGCAAATAACGTGCCTGCAGGTCCGCTTCGCCGGCACCGGTCTTGGCTGGAACCAGGCCGCTGGAGGCGATGCCAATCACAACCGAATCGATATAGGGCAGCTGGCGCCCGTTTTCATCGACGCGATGGTAATAGGGATTGCGCTCGAAAACGAAACGCTGTGATGGCGGTGAGGTGACGATCTTCCACGGCTGCAAGGTTGGCAGCTCGGGATTGGTTGCCTTGTAGGGTCGATCACGATTGACGTGCACACCCATCCAGTTGCGTTTACCCTCGTCTTCAACCATTTTTTCGAGCAGCTCTGCGCTTTGGTAACGCGCGTGAAACTGACGCAGATAATGTGCCGGTTTATAGATATACAGCGGGCTGGCGCCAGCCAGTTCGGTGAGAAAATAGGGATTTGGGGCATGCCAGCTGTAACGCACCGTGTACGCATCCGGATATTCGACCTGCGGCAGTTTGCCGTCGATTACCAGTGCGCGCGGCGGACCGCTCTTTGAGAGTTCGGGATTATTGGCGATATCTTCCCAGTAGTAGCGAAAATCCTCGCTGGTAAACGGGTGCCCGTCTGACCACCTGTGCCCCTTGCGCAAGTGCAGCGTAAAAATACGCCCCTCGACAACATCGATGCTCTTTAATAAATCCGGTTCGAGGTCCAGTTCCGGTGTGTAACCGATCAGGCGGGCATATCCATAAATCACCATCTGGCGAATGTCTTTTTGCTTGCCCATCAGCAGGCGCAGTTGACCACCGTGCTCACCCGGAGACTGATCCGCTCGCAACTTAACCACCTGCACATCTTCCGGCACTCTTTGTGCCACCGCCGGTAGTTCGCCGGATTGCACCAGGGCCCGCAATGACGGCGTCTCCTTGAGCGAGTCCAGGGCGTAACTCGAGGCAGATGAGCAAAGCGCCAGCAGTAACAATAAATGGCTACTGATTCGCATCATGCCGCCAGGTCGGAAGGTTTGCATCCAGCGCTGACGCGGACATAGTGTCCATCCTCGATGCAGATGAAATCAGTCGACGACCGGGTTTCGATAGTAAATGGAAATTCCCATTGGTCAGGCTCAGAGGCGGCACTTTCGTTGATCGCCTCAAAACTGAGCGGTTGCGACAGCTCGGGATGCGGTACCGCTGACAGCAGGGCCCGGGTGTATGGATGTAGCGGGTTTGCGAACAGCACTTCACGTGGCGCGAGTTCGACGATACGACCCCGACACATCACCGCGATGCGATTGGCAATGTAATGGATCACCGCGAGGTTATGTGAAATGAAAATATAGGTGAGCCCGAGCTCCTGTTGCAGATCCTTCAACAGGTTCAGCACCTGGGCCTGTATTGACACATCCAGTGCCGAAACCGGTTCATCGCAGATGATCAGATCGGGTTGCAAAGCCAGCGCGCGCGCAATACCGATGCGCTGGCGCTGACCACCGGAAAAACTGTGTGGATAACGGTTCAGGAATCGTGGATCGAGCCCGACCAGTCGCATCAACTCGATGGCCATTTCACGCTGATAGTCGAGATCCCCGAGACGGTGTACCACCAGTGGTTCGCGCAGAATATCAAACACCGTCATGCGCGGGTTGAGCGCACTGTAAGGGTCCTGGAAGATAAACTGCATCTTGCGCCTGAAGCCGAGCAGGTCGTCACGGTTCAGCGCCTGCACATCGATCATCTGCTCGCTATCGTGGTAAATCACATCACCATGGTCAGGGGTTATCGCGCGCATGATCATCTTGCTCAATGTGGTTTTACCGCAGCCACTCTCGCCGACCAGCCCGAAACACTCACCTCTGCTGACATCGAAGGAAACGTCATCCACTGCACGTATTTCACGCGCTACCGATTTACCCCAACCGCTGCCGTGTAAATGATAGGTTTTACTGAGGTTACGCAGCTCGAGATGTGCTGAACCGGGCTCGTCTTGCTGGCCGGATTTGGGCTTGCGTATCAGCACCCCCATTTCGGAGTGAATTTCACGCACCGGCACCAGGCGTTCACCTGGCTTGAGGTCGAAACGCGGTACCGCATGCATTAACGCCTTGAGATAATCGTGTTGCGGATTATTGAACAGCTCACCCAGTGGGCCTGCTTCCATGACTTTGCCGTGATACATCACCACCACATTGTCGGCCATGTTGGCGACCACTCCCAGGTCGTGGGTAATCAGCAACAAAGCCATGCCGAGTTCAACCTGGAGCTCCGTTACCAACTTCAATATTCGTGCCTGTATGGTCACATCGAGCGCGGTCGTCGGCTCGTCGGCAATCATTAACGCCGGATGACAGATCATCGCCATCGCAATCATTGCACGTTGCCGCAAACCTCCGGAAAGCTCGAACGGATACATATTCATCGCCCGCGCCGAATCCGCAAAGCCGACGTGGTGCAGCATGGTTTCGGTCAGCTTCAGCCCCTCCTGGCGACTGGCATCGCGGTGCAGAAACAGGGCTTCACTAATCTGATCGCCGATCGTATGTACCGGGGACAACGACGTCATCGGTTCCTGAAAGATGATCGAAATACTGCCACCACGAATGGCGAGCATCTGCTCACTATCTGGATTCAGCGCGGCGATATCAACGCGTTCACCGGTTTGCGGATTATCGAACAGGATTTCACCGGCACTGATATTTGCATTACTCGGAAGAATGCCCATGATCGCCTGCGCGGTGACCGATTTTCCCGATCCCGACTCGCCCACCAGCGCCAGCGTTTCACCCGGTTGAACCGCAAAAGATACTCCCTTGAGCGCAGGGACCGGGCTGCCGTTCAGTGAAAAATCCACCGCCAGCTCGTTTACCTCCAACAGGGGTGGCTGTCGACTCTGGTCTAAAATGAGAAATTCCTCGTGTTTTGAACCCCGGGGTTTATCGGTCCCCGATTCGGATCGTGACCTTTATTGTATATTATTTTTTTCGGTAATAGTCCCGATACCAATTCGCAAAATGCTCCAGACCCTGTTCCAGGGACGTCAACGGAGCATAACCGGTATCCCGAACCAGAGGTTCGATATCGGCAAAGGTCTCTGCCACGTCGCCCGCTTGTGCTGGCAACATTTCATGTTCGGTAGTCTGTCCCAGTGCTTGCTCCATCAGATCAATATAGTGCAGCAGTCCTACCGGCTCACCACGGCCAATATTGTAAATTCGCCAGGGTGCACTGCTGCGCGACGGATCGCGATCAAAATCTTTCCACTGCGGATCTGCCCGTGGTGGCCGGTCGAGGCACAGCAATACGCCCGCGACAATATCGTCGATATAAGTGAAGTCGCGCCGATGATTGCCATGGCTAAACACTTTTATCGGCCTTCCGTGGGTGATCGCATCGGCAAACAGAAACGGCGACATGTCCGGTCGGCCCCAGGGTCCGTAGACGGTAAAAAAACGCAATCCGGTGGTCGCGAACTGGAATAAATGGCTGTAACTGTGGGCCATCAGCTCGTTGGATTTCTTGGTCGCGGCATACAGCGAAATGGGATGATCGACATTCTGCGTCGTGCGCAGCGGCATTTCGAGATTCGCGCCGTACACGGAGCTGGACGAGGCATATACCAGGTGCTCGATATGCTGCTGCCGACAGCACTCTAACAGGTTGGCAAAACCCACCAGGTTGCTGTTGACATAGGCAGCCGGGTTTTCCAGCGAATAGCGCACCCCGGCTTGCGCCGCCATATTGAGGACGCGCTCGAAACCCTGGGAGGCGAACAGATCCTGCAACGCGGCCGAGTCGGCCAGGTCAATCCGGTAAAACTGGAAATTATCAAACTGTGTCAGCTGATCGAGGCGCGCCTGTTTCAGCCCGACGTCGTAATAGTCGTTCAGATTGTCGATGCCGACCACCTCGTCGCCGCGTCGGCACAGACTGGCGGCAAGCGCATGACCGATGAATCCGGCGGCACCGGTGACCAGCAATTTCATGTATGACTTCCTTAAGCTTCGAGCAGCTCAGCGCGCCGCCGTGAAAGATTTGAGATTGAACCGTTTCATCGGGCCGACCCGATGCAGTAGCAGTACCACCCCGATAATCGCATAAATTGTCGGTTCAAGGTAGTCGGCTTTTACCAGCCACAGGAAATGCAACACCGCAAGTAGCAAAATCGCGTAGACCAGTTGATGCAAGGCCTTCCAGTTGCGCCCGAGGCGCCGTATCATTGCCTGGTTGGAAGTGATGGCCAGGGGTAATAGCAGCACGAAGGCGCTGAATCCGAGCGTGATATAGGGACGCTTGATCACATCTTCGAGCATATCGCCCAGATCCAGTGAATGATCCGCGATGAACCAGATCGCGAAATGGCAACAGCAATAGAAATAGGTATAGAGACCGACCATACGTCGAAAGCGAATCCACGCTGCCGTGCCGGTCCACTGCCGTAACGGGCTCAGGGCTAGCGTTACCAGCAGCAGGCGCAGCGTCCACTGACCGCTCTCATGGGTAAGTTTTTCGACCGGGTTGGCGCCGAGTGCGTCGGCAAACGCCGACCCGATCAAAAACAGCAACGGTGCCAGGCATAACAGGTGCACAACCGGTTTGGCCCAGGCAGACTTGAGCACGCTCGGTAAAGACATGCTAGCGCGCGGGCAGCACTAAAAGTTAACTTTCAGATCCAGGCCGGAGTAGAGTTCCGCGACCTCTTCTGCATAGCCGTTGAACATCAGGGTGTCGCGCTTGAAAATATCACCGATACGGCGTTCCTTTTGCTGCGACCAACGCGGATGATCGACCTCGGGATTCACGTTCGAATAAAAACCGTATTCATTCGGTAAAATCATGTTCCAGGAGGTCTTCGGCTGCTCTTCGACGAACTCGATGCTGACGATCGACTTGATACTCTTGAAACCGTATTTCCACGGCACCACCAGTCGTATCGGGGCGCCATTCTGGTTGGGCATGGTCTTGCCGTACATACCGACCGAGATCAATGTCAGCGGATGCATGGCTTCCGCCATGGTCAGTCCCTCGCGATAAGGCCAGGGCACCACCGAGCGCTGCTGGCCGGGCATACGCACCGGATCGTGCAGGGTTTTGAAGGCGACATACCTGGCCGCCGAAGTCGGCTGCATGGTTTTCAGAATGGATCCCAGTGGCACACCGATCCAGGGGATAACCATGGACCAGGCTTCGACACAACGAAGTCGATAAATCCGCTCCTCCAGCGCATGCGGGCGCAGCAGGTCTTCAAGACTGTAGGTGCCCGGTTTGTCGCAATGTCCATTGACCTCGATAGTCCAGTCGTCGGTTCGAAATCGCTGCGAATTTTTCTTCGGATCTTCCTTTCCGGTACCAAATTCGTAAAAATTGTTGTAACTGGTGGCATCTTCTTCATCGGTGATTTCTTCGTCCAGCGAAATCGAATTTTCCTGATAGCCATCCACTGCATAAGAAGCCTGCACGGTCGCCAGTGGATTCAATAGCACGGCCCCACCGATCACACCGGCCGCCTTGATAAATTCACGCCGGCGACGATAAAGCAATTCAGGGGTAACTTCTGCTTCCGGGATCTCCCAGCGTTTCTTGATTTTGATCATGTAACACCCAAAAACTTGAATAGCATCTAGACCATCGCAGCCGGGACTAGTTCCGCCGGGAAAAAGTTAGCCTTACCCGGTCACCGGTGAGCGATCTACACGGGACAGGTAAGCCAGTATCCGACTCGGCTTCAAATTCCATCGATGTGAGCGTGCGATCCGGCCCTGGCAAGAGCTATCCGAGCCAGCGCCTGGCGTTACGGAACAAGCGCATCCAGGGGCTGTATTCGCCCCACTCGGGCGCCACCCAGGAATTCTGCACACTACGGAAAATGCGCTCCGGGTGCGGCATCATGATGGTGAAACGCCCATCTTCGTTGGTGAAACCGTTCAGACCGAGTTCCGAGCCGTTCGGGTTAAGCGGATAAATCTCGCTGGCAGCCCCGTCGGCATCGACATAGCGCAGGCAGGCGAGTTGACGTTCGAGCAACTCACTGGACGCACAGTCGCGGGGTTCGGTGCGCCCTTCACCGTGGGCGACCACTACCGGCATCATCGACCCCTGCATTCCGTCGAGGAACAACGAAGGCGATTCGAGTACCTCGGCCATGACCAGGCGGGCTTCGAACTGTTCCGAGCGATTGCGCACGAAACGTGGCCAGTGACCGGCACCGGGTATCATTCCATACAGGTTGGACATCATCTGGCAACCGTTACAGATGCCAAGACCGAAACTGTCATCGCGATCGAAAAATGCCGAAAACTCATCAAAAGCGCGCGCGTTGTAGAGAATCGATTTTGCCCAGCCCTCACCCGCACCGAGCACGTCGCCGTAAGAAAATCCGCCACAGGCGGCAAGCCCGGCGAAATCGGCGAGACTGACCCGACCCGCGATGATATCGCTCATGTGCACATCGCTGGCGCTGAAGCCCGCACGATCGAAGGCCGCCGCCATCTCAACCTGGCCGTTAACTCCCTCCTCGCGCAGGATCGCAATTCGCGGACGGATACCGTCAATAGCCGCACTGACATCGGCGCCTGGATCAAAGCTGAGTCGTGAGAACAGTTTCGGTTTCTGTCCTGGCTGGATCAGCTCGAATTCCTGTTGCGCACAATCCGGGTTATCGCGCAGCGCCTGCATGTTAAACGTGGTCTGTGACCAGGCACGCTGCAGATCGACGATACTTTCATCGATCACCCTGCTGCCAGCATGCTCGATGCACAGGCGTTCGCCGTCATCGGGTTGCCCGATGCGATGGCAGATCGATTCGAGACCAGCCTGAGCAACCAATGCTTCGACAGCTGCCAGGTTCGAGTCAGCTACCTGCACCACCACACCCAGTTCCTCGGCAAACAGTGCCGCGAGCACATCGTCACCGAGGCCGCTGATATCGCAACGCATGCCGCTGCGCCCGGCAAAAGCCATTTCGCAGAGACTGACGACCAGCCCGCCGTCGGAACGGTCGTGATAGGCGAGCAGTAATTGCTGCGTCAGCATCGTCTGCAAGGTCTCGAAAGCCGTCTTGAACAGCGTCACGTCGTCCATGTCCGGACCCTGTCGCCCGGTCTGGGCATACACCTGGGTTAGCGCAGAGGCACCCAGTCGATTACGGCCCTCGCCCAGATCGAACAGTAACAGCCAGGATTCCCCGTCACCGCGTATTATCTCCGGCGTGAGGGTTTGGCCGGCATTGGTCACCGGCGCAAACGCCGACACGATCAACGATAACGGCGCCGTTACCGACTTGTCACTAACACCATCGCTCCAGCGGGTTTGCATCGACAACGAATCCTTGCCGACCGGTATGGTGATGCCCAGCGCCGGGCACAGTTCCATGCCGACCGCGCGCACCGTATCGAACAAGCGGGCATCTTCACCGGGGTGTCCCGCCGCGGCCATCCAGTTAGCCGATAACACCACGCGCTTTAAATCACCCACACCAGCGCAGCCAAGGTTAGTCAGGGCTTCGCCAATTGCGATACGTCCGGCCGCAGCCGCATCCAGCAACGCCAGGGGTGTGCGCTCGCCCATGCTCATGGCTTCACCGCTGACCGCATGATAATCAGTCAGGGTCACCGAGGCGTCGGCTACCGGGACTTGCCAGGGCCCCACCATTTGATCGCGAGCCACGAGTCCACTCACGGAACGATCGCCGATACTGATCAGGAATGTCTTGTCGGCTACCGTCGGCAGGCGCAACACGCGATACAAAGCGCTGGCCGGATCTATACCACTGCGATCGAATTCAGGCTGTGATGTTTCGATGTGTGCCACATCGCGGTGCATTTTCGGCGGCTTGCCGAGTAATACATCGAGCGGCAGGTCGACCGGGGTATTAGCGAAATGGGGATCGCTGACGCGCAGCTTGCGTTCCGCGGTTGCCTTGCCGAGCACGGCGTAAATACAGCGCTCGCGCTCACATAGCTCGATGAAGGCCTGCAGATTGTTGTCGGCGATGGCGAGGACGTAACGTTCCTGGCTCTCGTTGCACCAGATCTCCATCGGCGACATACCGGGTTCGTCATTGGGTATGCGCCGCAAATCGAGCTCGGCACCACGCCCGGCATCGTTGACCAGCTCCGGTAATGCGTTCGACAGCCCTCCAGCACCGACGTCGTGCAAGGACAATATCGGGTTTTCCCTGCCCTGCGCGAAACAACGGTCGATGACTTCCTGCACGCGCCGTTCCATCTCGGGGTTACCGCGCTGTACCGAGGCAAAATCAAGACTTTCACTACTACTGCCACTGGCCATCGAAGATGCCGCCCCTCCGCCAAGCCCGATCAACATCGCCGGTCCACCCAGCACGATAATTTGTGAACCGGGGGGGATGTCCTGCTTGTCGATGTGCTCACGCCGAATCAGGCCAACACCTCCCGCCACCATGATCGGTTTGTGATAACCACGCAACTCGGGGCCATCTGCAGTCTCTATCTGCTGCTCATAGGTACGGAAGTATCCACAGGTGTTGGGGCGGCCGAATTCATTGTTGAACGAAGCCGCACCGATCGGCCCCTCGATCATGATATCGAGCGCCGAGGCGATACGACCCGGCTTGCCATAGTCGACTTCCCAGGGTTGCTCGAAGCCGGGAATGCGCAGGTTCGATACCGAAAAGCCACACAGGCCGGCCTTGGGCTTGGAGCCGATTCCAGTTGCTCCCTCGTCGCGAATTTCGCCCCCGGAGCCGGTGGCTGCGCCCGGAAACGGCGAGATCGCGGTCGGGTGATTATGGGTTTCGACCTTCATCAGGATATCGAGCTGCGCATCCTGGTACTGGTACTCCGCGGCACTGGCAGTGGGTGCCAGGCGGCGCCCGTGAAATCCCTCGATCACTGCCGAATTATCGTGGTAAGCGGACAGGATGCCGTCACTATTGCAGGCATAGGTATTCTTGATCATCTCGAACAGGGTCCTGTCCTGTGCGACGCCATCGATGGTCCAGCTGGCGTTGAAAATTTTATGGCGACAATGCTCTGAATTGGCCTGCGCGAACATCATCAATTCGACATCGCTGGGATTACGCCCAAGCTCTGCATAGGCCGCGTCGAGATAGTCAATTTCATCCGCCGAGAGCGCCAGACCCAGATCGACATTCGCTCGCTGAAGCGCGACGACACCTTCGTTGCGGGTGTCAATTTCGACCAGTGGCTGCGGTTCATGATGTTGGAACAAGGCTGCACAGTCATCGACATCGCTGAAGACCGACTCGATCATGCGATCGTGCAGCATGTCGAGCGGAACCGGATCGTGGCTTTCGATGTGATAGACGATACCGCGCTCGATGCGACGGATCACGCCAAGGCCGCAGTTGTGTGCAATATCGGTTGCCTTGCTGGCCCAGGGCGAGATGGTACCCGGGCGTGGTACCACGTAGAATTGCTGGCCTTCGACCCGACGGGATTGCATTGCCGGACCATAATCCAGCAGGTTCTGCAATTTCTCGAGCGCGGCTTCATCGAGCGCAGCCGCGTCGCAATCGACGAGGTGAATATAGGCACTGGCGAGCGCATTGACCGCGATCCCTGTGCCAGCCAGTTGTTGTTGTAATTTGGTAAGTCTGAACTCGGAATGTGCCGGACTACCGGGAAGGCATAGCATATTGGGCAGGGTCACTTTGCGCGGCTTTGAAGGTGCGCAAATGATAACGGAAAAGACGGGGCGCTCCAACACAATACCGCCGTCGCACGATTAATTATCGGCGAAAGTCAACGTGTGGTAGCGTTCTACACAAATACTGTCTGACCAGTACCCGGCCCCAAGACCGGCCTTTTGCATCAGATGATCGAGAAATGCCGTGGGTGAGTCGATCCCGTCCCAGACCTTGGGCAGAAAGGTGGCACGCCGGCCGCGATCTTCGATCACCAGCCCATCGACGCCGGGCTGCAGCACTTGCAGCAACGCTGCACGCGAATCCGGTTGCAATTTTTGCAGTGGCGACAATACCGATATTTCGATGCGTATTCGCTGCAGCTGTTCCTGCCTGACAGCAGAAAATCGCTGGTCGCGGAACGCGCTGTTGTAGGCCGCGTTGGCCACGGCCTGCGCCAGCGGCTCGCCGGCCTGCAGGGAACCGACGCAACCACGCAATTCACCAGCCTCGGTCAAGGTAACGAATACCGCCGCCGCCGCACGTAATTCGGCGTCGAAATCGGCCAGCTCGAGCCGCAACGGTGCCTGCGTGACGAAACCCTGTTCGATCGAACGACGCGCGACCTCCAGCAACCGTCGTTGCTGTTGTTGGTCCAGCTCAATGCAGGGCAAAGGCGGCATAGCCAACCACCCTGTCGCGCTGACCCCCGGTATCGCCCGAGTTACAGGCCTGCAGTAACGAAACCTGCAGGTGCTGACTCCAGGAGGACGCCATCAGCCCGTTGATCGCTGCGGCCCCACAGGCCTGCTCTGAACGCAGCTTGCTCGACTTCTGCAATATACGCTGGCAGGTATCCGCATCGGTTCGCTCGGCCTCGTCATAGGTCAGAAAGTGGGACAGATCAGAACTGATCACAACCAGCGTACCGGGCGCGGCAGCGAGCGCATCGATCACCGCCGCCACTGCCGCGGGCGCGGCGCCACCGACAACGACCGGGATCAGCGTGAAATCGGCCAATACCGTTTGCAGGAACGGCAACTGCACTTCGAGACTGTGTTCCTCGCGATGCGCCTCATCCAGCACCTGCACAGCGGCAAGGGAGTTGATTTGCTCGAGCGCTTTCCGCTCCAGCGGAATGTCGCCAAGCGGAGAGACAAAGTAATCGACCGACGGAATCGCCATGCCCTCGACATAAACCCGGTGCGCCGGGCCGATCAGCAAAACGCGCTTCACCTGATGCGGATCAAGCAACAGGCATTTATAGGCACAGGCCGCGATCGATCCCGAGTAGACATAGCCCGCGTGTGGTACTATCAGGGCTTCTGGTAAGGCCCTGAATTCGACATCTTGAGCGTCCAGCATATGTACCACATCATATTTAAGGCGACCCGGATCGGCTTCGTAGAAATAGCCGGCCACGGCCGCGGCACGCTTGCTCATGCGATATCCTCAATCCACAACATGCCGGTGATTGTAACCCGAACGCGGCAATTCTGAGTTGTCCCAGCTCAATCCATGACACAAACTATCTCATCATCCATCGTCAAAACCCGCTACTGGCACCGCCTCGACGACGGGCGGCTACAGTGCGACCTGTGCCCGCGCCACTGCCATCTGCGCGAGGGTCAGCGGGGCCTGTGCTACGTGCGCCAGCGCCTGGACGATGAAGTCAAATTGGTCAGCTATGGCCGCTCCAGTGGTTTCTGCATCGATCCGATCGAGAAAAAGCCGCTCAACCACTTTTTTCCCGGCAGCCCGGTGTTGTCGTTCGGTACGGCCGGATGCAACCTGGCCTGCAAGTTCTGTCAGAACTGGGATATGACCAAATCACGTGAAATGGATACACTGGCCGATGCCGCCTCCCCACAGCAACTGGCACAAACCGCCAGTGCGCATGACTGCCTGAGCGTGGCCTTTACCTACAACGACCCGGTCATCTTTCACGAATACGCTATCGACGTCGCCGCGGCCTGCCGCGAGCAGGACATAAACACGGTTGCCGTAACCGCCGGATATATCGATCCCGAACCGCGTGTGGAATTTTTTGCTGCCATGGACGCCGCCAACGTCGACCTCAAGGCATTCACCGAGCGCTTTTACCGCAAGATCTGCGGTGGTCAACTGGCGCCGGTGCTGGAAACCCTGCAGTACATCCACGACGAAACCGATTGCTGGCTGGAACTTACCACCCTGCTAATCCCCGGTGAAAACGATTCGAATACTGAAATCGACGGGTTGACCCGCTGGGTCGCAGACCATCTCGGTGTCGATGTACCCCTGCACTTCAGCGCCTTCCACCCTGACTGGAAGATGCGCGATATCGAGTCCACGCCTCAGGCTACGCTGACCCGCGCCCGCGAAATTGCGCTCGGCAATGAGCTGCGTTATGTCTACACCGGCAACGTGCACGATCGCAATGGCTCCAGCACCTGGTGCCACGCCTGCGGTGAATTGCTGATCGAACGCGACTGGTACGTGCTTGGGCACTGGGGACTCGACCGCAACGGGCATTGCGCGAATTGCGGCGCATCGTTGCCGGGACATTTTGCAGCGCAACCCGGCAATTTTGGCGCGCAACGTATTCCGCTTGCCATCAATCGCTGAGCGTTATATTTCCGTTGTGTAGGCGTGGTGTGGGTCGGTCACTCCCGCCGCATTGCCCGGGCTAGCGAAAATTCAGACCGCCGCTGGTGCAGGATGACACGTGGCTAGCGGGTCGGGTTAGCCAGTGCAGAGATCGCCGGGAAGCGGGACGGGTTGCGTTGTGTCCCTGTTCGGAAATAACCCCACAGCTTTTGCTTGTATAGTAATCGACATTGTTTATATAGTGTCGCCACGCACCGATGCCCATTCGCAGCATGCCCGATAGTTACCCTAACCAGAGCCCCTTCCCGTTACGCCGCAGTCAGCGCCCGCACGCCAGCGCTGGCGTCGAGGCTGCTGCACAAACATGACCGGTTATTTCATCCAGGCTTTTATTTACCTGTGCGCCGCGGTTATCGCGGTGCCGCTGGCGAAACGGCTTGGACTCGGCTCGGTGCTGGGTTACCTGGTGGCCGGCGTTGTCATCGGCCCCGTGGTCGGTCTGGTTGGCGAAGAGACGGAAACCCTGCAACATTTTGCCGAATTCGGTGTTGTCATGATGTTGTTCCTCGTCGGTCTCGAACTCGAGCCGAGCATGCTGTGGAAAATGCGCCAGCGTCTGCTGGGTCTCGGTGGCCTGCAGGTTTTTCTGACGATGCTCTCCATCCTGCTGATCGGTCTTGCTTTCGGTATCGACTGGCGTGTCGCACTGACAATCGGCATGATCCTGGCGTTGTCATCGACGGCGATCGTCCTGCAAACACTGAATGAAAAGGGTCTCGGCAAAACCTCCGGTGGGCGCGCCGCCTTTGCCGTATTGCTGTTCCAGGACATTGCGGTCATTCCCATGTTGGCGCTTATCCCGCTGCTCGAAGTGCCGTCTGTGGCGCTAACCACCGTTGATATCCTGAAACAGGCGACCGCTGACCAAAATCACATCAACCTGCTGTCCGGTTTGCCCAACTGGGTCTATACCCTGGTTGTACTGGGGGCGATTGCGACAGTCGTGTTCGGTGGGTATTACCTCAGTCGCCCGCTATTTCGCTTCGTCGCCCAGTCGGGTTTGCGCGAGGTCTTCACCGCGACTGCGCTGATGCTGATTATCGGTATCGCTGCGTTAATGAGCCTGGTTGGCCTGTCGCCGGCGCTCGGTACTTTTCTCGCCGGTGTGGTGCTGGCCAATAGCGAATTCCGCCACGAACTCGAAGCCAATATCGAGCCTTTCAAAGGTCTACTGCTCGGCCTTTTTTTCATTACTGTCGGCGCCGGAATCGACTTCACCGTGCTACTGCAGGAGTGGTCGTTGGTCGGCGCATTAGTCGTCGGCATCATTGTGCTAAAGGCAGGCATCGTCTACGCACTGGCAAAGGCTTTCGGCATCGGTTCCAGCGATCGCTGGCTGGCATCGCTTGGCCTGGCGCAGGCTGGGGAGTTCGGGTTTGTGCTGCTCGCCTTCAGCCAGCAGAACAGCGTGTTGCCCACGCACATAGCGGAGCTGCTCGCGCTGGTGGTGGCGATTTCGATGTTCCTGACCCCCGCGCTGTTTGTATTTTTCGACAAGGTACTGGTGCCGCGCTTCGAGACCAGCCAGACACCGCGCCCGCACGACGTCATCGACACCCAGGGTCGTGTGCTGATCGCCGGCATCGGGCGCTTCGGCCAGATCGTCAATCGCTTGCTGGTTGCCAACGGCATCGCGACAGTGGTCCTCGATCACGATGCGAAGCAGGTGGATAACCTGCGCGAACTCAATATCCGCAGTTATTTCGGCGATGCAACTCACCCCGCGCTGCTGCATACCGCCGGTATCGACGAGATCGACCTGTTCGTCATCGCCATCGACGATCGCGAGCGCGCCGTGGAACTGACGGCTTACCTCAAGGAGCACTATCCGCATCTCTCGGTCCTGGCCCGCGCCTTCGATCAGGTTCATTTCTATCAACTCAAGCGCGCCGGTGCCGACGTCATCATCAAGGAGACCTACCACAGCGCCTTGAATCTCGGCTATGAGGCATTGACGCGGCTCGGCAGGCACCCGTTTCTGGCGGAACAATTGAAGACCGCCTTTATCGAAACCGAAGATGAAACCGCCGAGGCGCTCTATCAAAACTGGCTGTCCACCGATGAAAGCGGCATCCGTCAGGGCTTTCGCGAAATTTTCATGCAACAGGAAGCGGCGCTGCGTGCCGCCATGGAAGAAGAAAACAGCGAAAATCTCGACCTCGACAAGGTCGACGCCGAGCCTGCTGCAAAAACCTGACCCGCAACACTGAAACTTGAAACCTGGATCCCCACAGCTGGACGTGCCGATAATCGGGATGTTGACGCGGATCATTGCTCCCCGGCTGCAGTCGTCTAAGCTGGGCGCTGTCTGATAAGCGAAACAGCATAAATGAAGATCCCGGATACCGCACAGGACTGCACAACCGCCCTCGAGCTGACCGCGACACTGGTGCGCGCGCTCGACAACCCCCGGGCCTTCGGGCATCCACTGCGCCACCTGCGATTACTCGAAACCCACATATCCTGGATCATTCTGACCGGTAATTACGCCTACAAGATCAAGAAACCGGTCGATTTAGGCTTTCTTGATTTTTCCACGCTGGAGCGAAGACGACATTTCTGCCACGAGGAACTGCGTTTGAATCGCCGCTTTGCCGCGCAGATCTATCTTGACGTGATCGAGATTCACGGCACCGCCGACGCCCCGCGATTGCACGGTAAGGGCAGAGTAATCGACTATGCGCTGAAGATGATCGAGTTCCCACAACGGTGCCTGCTCAGCCACCACGCCGCCGACAAAACCCTGAGCGCGACCATGGTCGACGCCATCGCCGAACGCGTCAACGAACTGCACGCCGGCGCTGCCAGCGCCCCGCAGGACAGTGCATTCGGCAGCGCGGGCAGTGTACGCCGCTGGAGTGCAGAGAACCTCTCGCAATTAGCAAAGGCCATTCCAGCCAGCTTGATGCCGGCAAGTTACGCACGTCTGCAACACTGGTACCAGGCTAACGCAGGCTTGCTGGACGAGGTAGAGCGACGCAAACAGGATGGCCACGTGCGCGACTGCCACGGCGATCTGCACCTCGACAACATGGCGCTGATCGACAACGAGGTAACACCCTTCGATTGCATCGAGTTCAATCCCGAACTGCGCTGGATCGACACCATCAGCGAGGCCGCTTTCGTGGTTATGGATCTGCAGGCACACGGCTATCCCGGTTTCGGCTGGCGCTTTATCAGCCGCTACCTGGAAAGCAGCACGGACTACGAGGCTATCGGCCTGCTGCGCTACTACGTCATCTATCGCGCACTGGTACGAGCCAAGGTCGAAGCACTGCGCGTCGACCCGACTGCCAGGGCAACGGCCGCGAGCTTCAAGGCGGCATCTGCTTATCTCGACCTGGCCGATCAATGGTCCACAAACCAGCGTAGCGGCATGATCATCATGCATGGATTGTCCGGATCAGGAAAATCGACTGTTGCGGCGCAGCTAGTCGAAGCGCTGGGTGCGATTCGAATACGCTCCGATGTCGTGCGCAAGCAGCTGTTTGCCCTTGCCGCCCACAGCGACAGCAAGTCCGCGCCGAACCGGGGCATTTATAGCACCGACGCAACTGCCAGGACCTACCAAAGACTGGGGCAGATTGCGTCCACGGTCATCGCCGCGAATTTCTGCGTCATCGTCGATGCAACTTTTCTACAGGAAGCAGACAGGCGACAATTGCTGGAGCTGGAAAGCGATGCCCCCTGCTCCCGGGTAATCGTTGTGTGCGAGGCCCCCGAGGCGATACTGCGCGAGCGCATCATGGCACGAGAAAACGACCCTTCAGAGGCCGATCTACAGATTCTCGAGCGACAGATCAAGAGCCAACAACCGATCAGCGAAACAGAAACCAGCATGGCTGGGGTTGTCAGTGTAGGCGTCGAAGGCCTCGGCAGCGAGCAGGTCGAGCAAATCAGGGCGTTGCTGATTAATTGACGATCAGCAGGTCCGCGGCAACGCTATCGAGCAGTTTTTCGGCGGTGTTGCCGATCAACTTGCCACTGATGCCGCTGCGCGCGATCGAGCCGATGACGACGATGGCCGGGTCGCTCTCTTCGCAGATTGCCTGCAAGGTCTCGACCACATTTCCCTGGCGCACAAAAATTCGCTCCGCAGCGAGGTCGAAGAGCTCACCCAGTTGTTCCGCGCCGACTTCGCGCTGGTGTGACTTGAGCGCCAGGTGCTCGCGGTTTATCGAGCTGACCCAGGCACAGGCGAGGAATAAATCCATTCCGGCGATCTCCGCGAATGCCCGCGCGCTGCGCAGGATGGCTTCGTTCAACCTGGCGTGATGCAGGTCTCCCGATTCCAGGTCGAGACAGGCCAGTATCCGGTCCGATGTCCATTCCTGCTCCTGGTGGGTGAACAATATCGGCCGCACGCAGTGATGCATCAGGTAGTAGTCGGAAGTCTTGCTAAAGAATCGACGCGCCCTGGCGTGATGATAGCTGGACTTGATCACCAGACCGCAAGCCGATTTTTCGATGGAGCGCATCAGGCGCTCGACCCAGTCGCTGTTCCATACGACCTCGGTGGTGTAGGACACGCCGGCAAGCTTGCAGGGTTCCATCAAGGTTTCCAGCCATGCGGCCGCCTGTTCCAGGATTTTATGCTTGAAATCCTTGCGCGATGCGTAATCATCGGCCTCTTCCATCTCCTTGTGCACGCACAGAAAAGCATGGATATCGCAATCACCGAGTTTTGCGATCAGCAGGGCCTTCACCAGGGCTATCTGGTGAACGGCGGTAGGATCGATAACCACGAACAGGCTAGTTTTCTGTTGCTTCATTTTCTGTGCTCTCGATCTGGGACATAAAGGCGAGCTTCACTTTACGGTAAGGCAGCTGCATGCAGCAAGCTGGTTTATCTTGTGCGAAGTACTGCCCAGCAACAGCTGCTTCAGCCGACCCAGGCCACGACTGCCGCATACAATCAGGTCGGCATTGCGCTCATTGGCAAATTCGACCACCATCTGCGCGGGATCGCCCTGCACGAACTTTGTTTCGACATCGCTTGCCCCGCAATCCCTGGCCGTTTTCAGCGCCTGGGTGAGCAGGTACTCGGCGAATTCCAGCTTGGCCTGGTAGGAATCGGCCTGCGCCTTTGCCAACTTGTTCACCAGCTCGGGAGATGCCGTCTCCAGGTCGACCATGAAGTTGGGCGACGACTCGATGATGCCCTCGGTTCCACCCATTTTGCGAATTTCAAGCGGCGAGCTCATATGATCTATATCGATGACATAGATTATACACATCCGCGCCTGCGCGCCCGCAGCGAGCCTGGATGCAGCCTCGAGGGCCCTGCCGGCATTCGCCGAGCCATCATAAGCTGCCACGATCGAGTTAAACATCACCTGCCCTCTTTTGAAAACCTGCGTCTATTGCAACACTATACCCGGGCAGGACTATTGATCCCAGTCAAATACGGCATCTACTTAACCGGCACTGCTGGTTATATTCGTTGTCTTTGGCTGGCAAGCGCAGTTGTCGACCTGGACCGTTTTATCGCACAATCTGCGCAGCTGCGGACAATCAGGCAAGGCAGACCAGGATCCGTGTTGGTTTCATGATCACGTCCCGCGGCTAATTCAAAATTCGGCCGGGCTGGCTTCCAGAGGGCCAGCCCGATTAGTAATCAGGATGAAATCGGGATACGTTTGACGTCCGGATCCGCAGACTGACGCCGCGGTATCCCCAACCGCAGCACCCCGTTATCGATCTTTGCCTCGATTTCATCGGCATCAGCATCGTCGGGCAATGACAGGGTACGCTGAAAAGCACCGTAACTGCGCTCAACGCGATAGTAGTGCTTGTCCCTGTCTTCGCTTTGCTGCTGCTGTTCACCGCGGATGATGAGCACGTCATCCCTGACCTCGATCGACAGGTCGGCTTCCGTCAAGCCGGGCACATCCAGCTTGATTTCGTAGCCGTTGTCATCGCCACTGACATCGATTTGCGGACGATACAGGTTCCCCAGTTTTACGGCCGGACGACCACCACCTACCAGATTGCCACTCACAGAGGGCAAGCCAAAGGCCGATGACAGGTTGTCGAACCAGCGATCCATCTCGCGCTGCAGGTTTTGCAGCGAATCGGCGGCCGGCAGACTCTCCTGGCGCATAGTCGGCAGCGCCGGGCTGGCATTTTCTTCATGTTTGAACCAGTTCCAGGGTTTCAGTTTCTCAAGATTCATAACAACCTCCACATCAATCAGTTAATAATACGGGCACGCATAAAAGGCTGCCTGACTGGAATGTATCTGTGAGTTAACGACTGAAATTCAAGCCCGGTCGACTTGATACAGATCAATTACAGCGCAACATTCCAGAGCGGTGGTTTGCGAACAGACGATTATTGCAGCGCCGATTAGCCTTGATTTTTAACTTCTTGCCCTGATATTGAGATATACTTCACCGATCTGGGGACGATCTGGCTTCGACGTGGGTCGCGAAACCTGAGGTGCATGCCGAGTATGTAGGGAATCTCGTTAACTCTCCTGCAAATTATAGTTGCCAACGACGACAACTACGCACTCGCCGCTTAATAACCGGTAGAATGC